>JAYVVL010000494.1:0-2412 GCA_043787035.1 Synechococcales cyanobacterium | reverse complement strand
CAAATGCGAGTGAAATTCCATTCCATTCGGGATTGCTAGAATGTTCTTCCCAGCCACACCGATCGGGCTTATTCACGGTCCTGATTCAACGATCGGACCAGGTGGTTCGATCGCTTCAGGGGCGTTATCTTTGGGTCAAACTCAGTTTGTTGGGAAATGGTCATGCGACCCCGGATTTCGTAGCCTTGCGGGCTTACGAATCGCGGTTCTCCTATATGCAGCAATACTTACCCGAGCTGTATCAGGAGTCGGTGTTTGGTCCTGACGCAGATCTCGTCGGTGCGAGTACGAGTGCTGATTTTCTCGATCGCTTCTTGAGCAACTTTGAGGGCATTCTCACCCCGCTGGAAGACCGAATTGCCTATAGTGACCTGCTGACTGATCCTCGCACTACGCCGGAGGATGCGCTGGAATGGTTGGGAAGTTGGATTGGAGTGACGTTCGACCCAGCTTATCCGGTCGATCGGCGACGGCAGTTATTACAACTGGCTCCGCAACTGTTTCGGCAGCGGGGAACGTTGGCGGGGCTGACGTTGGCGTTGGATGTGGCAACGGGGGGATCGGTGAGTGATGGCGAGATTATCATCCTCGAAGATTTTCGTCTGCGTCGGACATTTGCGACGATTCTTGGGGCTGATTTAGCAGATGAGGACGATCCCTTATTGGCCGGGTTGTCTATTAGCGGCAATGCTTATGTGGGAGATACTCTGGTGCTCGGCGATGAAACTCAACGGGAATTTTTAGCGTTGTTTTCTGCGGATCTCAAGGTCAGCAATGCTGAAAAAAATACGATCGATCAATTTTTTGAATCCCTATCCCATCGCGTTACACTTTTCGTTCACAACGATGTTGAAGTTCAGAATCTGGGATTAATTCGTCGCATTGTCGATCAGGAATCCCCCGCCCATGTGATCACGACCCTCGCACTGGCCTCTTCTCCCTTGCTCGTTGGATTAGCATCCCTTGTGGGCATCGATACCTACCTGCGGCCAGAGCGGAGTAAAAAGTCAGTTCGGGTCAATCAGAGTGTCATTGGACTGAATGATGTCATCCAACGTCCAGCGAGTCTCGATCCTCGCATTGAGGGCGATCGATCGCCGCCGAGTCTCCAGCGTCCAGTGGCCAAAATCACCCCAATTCCGATCGCGGAGCTCGGGCAACCCTTTGTTCTCAATGCTGAAAACTCTACACCGGGGACCGATCGCCGCATTGTTCGGTACATCTGGACCCGGCTTACTTAAGCGTTCAAGAACGTTCAAGTCTTTCAAACTAACTTTTACTAGGAGAACCTATCATGGCTGAATTTGTTGTTAATAAGTCGATCGAAACCACCGATCCTAAAATCGAAGTGACGGTTTCGAGCACTGCACCGTTACCTCTTGGAATCACACGGTTTCAATTAGTAGTTGTAGATGATTCAGGTAATGCGTCTGAACCCAACTTTGTGGATGTGGTGATTCGGGATACCCAGCGTCCGACGGCAATTTTGGATGCGCCAAAACAGGTTGAAGTAGGGCAGAGCTTTGTATTGGCAGGCGATCGATCCAGCGATATTCCACCGGGAAAAATTGCGAAATACGTTTGGACTCTGGTTTCAGCGATCGATCGGCCTCGATAATCTGGAATGCTCCTAACCCCATTAGGCTATAAATTATGCCAGTCTTTGAACTCCAAAAAGCTATCACAACCGACACACCGCGCATTGAAGTCACTGGGATTTTGAAACCGGGGATTTATCGCTTTCAACTGGTCGTTATCAATGCTAAGGGCAACGCTGGCGCACCCATGGATCAAGACGTCATAATTGTCGCCAAAACGCAATCGCCCCCTATTCTCACAACTCCGATCTTCGATCGTCCCCCCATCGTCCGACTTCCTACCGATCGCTTTCCAATTAACCGTGTGCCGATCGATCGAGTCCCGATTCAAGTCCCGATTCAAGTCCCTGTTCAACCCGCTAGGATAGTCCCATGACCTACACCACCGCTAATCGTGAACCCATCGATCCCTTGATGCCAAAGCAAGATGATGGGGATGGAATTCAGCCCGATCGCTTGTTTTATGCCACGGGTGTTTTATTAGATGCTCAGGATTTTCAGACAGAGCAGCTCTATCATCGGAGTCGGTTGGCTCAAGTGTTGCGGTATCTGGGCGGCAGTGGCACTGTGGCAGGGCTAGAAGTGGTCTGGAAACGTCGGGTGGCACCGGGGCAGACTGATCCTAGTGAAGCGGGTGGAGCGGTCTATCCGAACGGGCGGGATGAGGAAATTCGGGTGCAGCCTGGACTGGCGATCGATCGCCTTGGACGATTGATTGAAGTGACGCGATCCTATTGCATTCGCCTCGATCGGTGGGTTGTCCAAAATCGAGCCAGCCTCCTGGTCCAAGACTCACCTTATAGCGGTATTGTCG
>JAYVVL010000493.1:0-6960 GCA_043787035.1 Synechococcales cyanobacterium | reverse complement strand
CGCAACTCAACTGACAATCGTTTAGTCGTTTCACCAATAATGATAATTCAATAAAGGATCGCAGCTTGTTTTTCGTCATTTTGGGCGAGACGATCGCGCTCCAAAGTTTCCGCATGACGCAGCACTTGTTGAGTCGCGAGAATAATATCTGCCAAAATGATCGATCGTTTGCAAAGCACAGAGAGTTCTTCCCGCATGGTGACAATCTCTATTCCCCAAGAATGATTAGAAATCAACGTAATGAGCACATCAATGTCGCTGTCAGGCCGAAATTCATCCCGGACGATCGAGCCAAAGAGTGCCAGTTCGGTCACGTTCCAACCCTGTCAAAAGGTCGCCAGTTGATTGGGCGTGATGGCTAGGCGTTGGTAGATGTTGGTTTGGGCGATCGATGTAGTCATTCTAAAGACCCCTGAGTTGTGATGAAGTGGTCAGATGCGACTCGGCGCTCAAAGTCATCACCCATACAGTCCAGAAGGAAATCTGAAATAAGCTTAGCAATTTTTCAAATCTTTTAGCAGATAATCCGCCAGCATTGCCTGTTAAAACGCCATGTGCAAAAACGTGTCTTATGGACTTTGCTAGAAAGCTAATGCTAATGCTTGCCACCTCTCCATTTATAAAATTATTCATAATCTGAGAATTGTTTCGATTTAAATGACTAGCTAAAAATGTCAGAAGCTTGTTACCTGAATCTAACTTTTGGATTTCTAATAGAGTCTTTTCCCTCAACGAATTTTCTTGCAGAAATCTAACTTGATCTTCATTGCCACACTGACAATTCAAGGCTTTACAGTAAGTCTCAAAAGCTGAATACACAAGGAAAACTCTCATAATCGAAACATAACCTAAGGGCGTATCTTCCGTCTTGTAAGCTTCGCCAAGATCTAGACCCTTAAAACTTTTTGCAAATCTAAAGCGCGCTGACCATTGAGACAATATAGGAAAATTTGAAGTTAATAGATTAACAGTAGTATTCTGTTTCAACTCACGACTTCTCTCCATAAACTTCTTCCAAGAACGCGGATAATGGGTGTCAGGCATACTTCAATCCTTTGATCTCTAGCGTTTTTATTTTTACATACAACCCATAAAAATAACATCACAACAATCTGTAGGGGCACAGCAAGCTGTGCCCAAAACCCCACGAAGCATCCCTCTTATTCTTGCCGACTAAATCATCGATCGCACATCCGTCACCTTCCCTCTAATCGCCGCCGCCGCCACCATCGCCGGACTCATCAACAACGTCCGCCCCGACGCCGAACCCTGACGACCCTTAAAATTCCGATTCGACGACGACGCACTCATCTGCCGACCTTCTAGACGATCGGGATTCATCGCCAAACACATCGAACACCCCGGTTCACGCCATTCAAACCCCGCCGCTGTGAAAATCTTATCCAACCCCTCCGCTTCCGCTTGCTTCTTCACCCGCTCCGACCCCGGCACCACAAAAGCCGTCACCGTATTCGCCACCTGCCGACCGGACGCAATCTTCGCCGCCTCTCGCAGATCCGAAATCCGACCATTCGTACAGCTTCCAATGAAACACACATCGATCGGCGTACCTTCCAAAGCTTGACCCGGCTCAAGCCCCATATACGTGTAAGCATCCGCCGCCAACGCCCGATCGTCAATCAGAAGTTCATCAGGAGTCGGAATCATTTCATTAACGCCAATTCCCTGACTCGGCGTAATGCCCCAGGTCACAGTCGGAGCAATGCTGGCACCATCAAAAATAACCACATCATCGTAAACCGCATCCTCATCACTCCGCAGACTATTCCACCATGCGATCGCACTCTCCCAATCGCCACCTTTAGGTGCAAAATCGCGACCCTTGAGATAATCATACGTATTCTGATCGGGATTTACATAGCCACAGCGCGCACCGCCCTCAATAGCCATATTGCACACCGTCATGCGTTCTTCCATGGACATCGCTTCAAACACGGTTCCAGCAAACTCATAGGCATAGCCCACACCGCCCTTCACACCCAGATGGCGGATAATGTGCAGTACCACATCTTTGGCATAGACGCCCGCACCGAGCACGCCCGTCACTTCGATTTTGCGAACCTTCAGTTTGGCCAACGCCAAGGTTTGTGACGCCAACACATCGCGCACCTGACTCGTCCCAATCCCAAAAGCGATCGATCCAAAGGCACCATGGGTAGACGTATGGCTATCCCCACAGGCGATCGTCATTCCTGGCTGCGTCAATCCCTGTTCCGGCGCAATAATATGCACAATGCCCTGGCTTCCGGATCCCGCATTGTAGAAGCGAATTTGGTGAGCATTGGTATTTTTCTCTAGTTCCTGAATCATCGCCTCAGCTTGAGGATCCGCAAAGGGGCGCGACTGGTTATCCGTTGGAATAATGTGATCCACTGTGGCGACCGTGCGATCGGGAAAAAGCACCGTCAATTCCCGCTCCTTAAGCATCGCAAACGCCTGAGGACTCGTCACTTCATGAATTAGATGCAGTCCAATAAAGAGTTGAGTCTGACCTGACGGCAACGTCCCCACCGTGTGAAGAGTCCAAACCTTATCAAACAATGTTCTCTGGCTCATGACGCGATGACTCCTAATAAATATGACTGCTGAAAAATAAAGGTCCAACCTTAATGTCCGCGCAACGTCTCCGTCACACCCGATCGGTAACATTAGATGAATTACCGGATACTGAAAGAAATGTTATTGTATCGAAAAGTCTGGGCACCGTGTGATTCAGCTTAAGAATTGGTTTCCAAACCGTCCGATCACCCCTTCTGACCTAGTTTCTTATTAAAATTCAAGAGAATTCGACCCATGGGACTGACGATCAGACAACTTGCACTCAGCGTTTCACTCCTAGCGATCGGCGGTGGAATCGGCCTAATTGCCACTCAGCAACCCAAAAAATCGACCTTCTTCGGAATCGCCCCCTTCACCACCCAAGCCAATAACGCCGACCCATCTAATCCGTCCAAACCACCCCTCGGTCCCGCCCCAAACTTTATCGCTGCTGTAGCCGATAAAGTCGGTCCCGCTGTCGTCCGGATCACCACCTCTTCCAGCCGTACCAAAAACGCGAATCCCAACGCCTTTCCAAACCTCTTCGGCGAACAGCCTGAAGGCGACGATCGGAAACCCATTCGCCAAGGTACAGGCTCCGGGTTCATCATCAGCGCAGACGGCAAAGTCCTCACCAACGCCCATGTCGTAGACGGGAACGATCAAGTAGAAGTCACCTTCCAAGACGGACGAACGCTCACCGGAAAAGTCATCGGCGCGGATCCTGTCACCGATGTCGCAGCCATCCAGCTCGACGGGACTAACTTTCCCACTGTCGTTCTAGGCGGCGCAACTAAGCTCGTCCCCGGCCAGTGGGCTATCGCCATTGGCAACCCACTCGGACTCGATCACACCGTTACAGCAGGCATTATCAGTGCCCTTGGACGATCGAGCAGCGAAGTGGGTATCCCCGACAAACGCGTCCGATTCATCCAAACCGACGCCGCCATTAACCCTGGAAACTCCGGTGGCCCCTTGCTCAACGATCGAGGGGAAGTCATTGGAATCAATACCGCCATTCGGGCCAATGCTCAAGGTCTAGGCTTTGCGATTCCGATCGAAACAGCACGGACGATTTCTGACCAATTATTTAGCCAGGGCAAAGCCAGTCATCCCTTCCTCGGCGTCCAGATGGCTGACCTGACACCAGAACTGCGCGATCGGATCAAGCGCGAATCCCAAAAACAAGTCCAAGTCACCGAAGAAAAAGGCGTGATTATCCTCGGCATTGCAAAAGATTCTCCGGCCTCAAAAGCCAACCTTCAACCGGGCGACATCTTCAAGACGATCGACGGAAAATCCATCGAAACCTCCACCGATGTCCAATCCAAAGTCGAAGCCAGCCGAATTGGTCAACCGCTCGCGACCGAAATCCTGCGGGACGGCAAAACGCTAAGCCTCGAACTTCGTCCCGCAGAACTTCCTAAACAAGAAGAGAACTAGCGCTCTTTTTTGTGAGTCACTTCCACGACCATGTGAACATTTCCACGGGGCTGAAAATCCCCCTTGAGCGTCATCTCTAGGGGATCGCACGCCGCAACCAGGTCATCCAAGATTTTGTTTACGACTTCCTCGTGGGAAATGTATTGATCGCGGTAGCTATTCACGTATAGCTTGATCGCCTTCAGCTCCACCACACGCTGATCGGGCACATAGCGCACCTGCATCGTCGCAAAATCTGGATATCCCGAAAAGGGACATTTACAAGTGAACTCTGGTAGCTCAATGTCAATCGTGTAGTGGCGACCCGGACGAGGATTGGGGAAGGTGATGAGCTGGGCGTTTTCAATTTCGCGTTCGCCGTACTTTACAGGTTCTGGCGTGGCGGTAAGGGTGCTGTCAAGATTTGGTACGGGATCGATCGTTTGAGTCATGGGATTTAAAGTTCATGGGGTACCCGAGCTAATTTACACTGAAATCCTACAGCGATCGAGTCCTAAGCCTGAGGGAATTCAAAGCCGATCGTAAAATAAACGTACAAAATCAAAATTTATAAGTAAAATCGCTGGAGACTCCACTCCCTGCACCACTCACATTCATCACTCACTAGGAGCGGCGCATCTTTAAAATGCGTCGTCGTGCGATCGGATCCCTATGCGAAACTCCAACGCTGTCGAATCTATTTCCCCTCTGTCCTCGGTTCCTATTTCTCTATATCGAGAATTATGTGACGAACTTCGGCACATAACCCAAGAACTTGAAGCCGCAGATGATCAGAATCAACGTCTCGTGGCCCAAAATCAACAGCTTCGTCAAGAGCTTCAGCAACTTGTTCAGCGGGTGATGCAGACTCAGCAAGCGGTCACTCAAATGACCACAGAACTCCCCAGTAAAGCTGTGACTGCATCGCCTAATGCATTGCCAAGCACCCTAATCACTACGCCCCTCCCAGCGCGTCGGCAGGCTATGCGATCGGTCCACGATCAAAGCATCTCCTCTCAGGCAGTGCCTAGTGCGATCGCATCAGCCCCAGCCCACGCCGAAACAGAACCCTTAACCACTCGCCTATGGAATCAGACCCATACCTTTACCCAAGACCTTCAGGGCTGGAAAATGGCGGTTGTGACGGGACTCATTGTTTTAAGCGCTTTTGGGGCTGGTTTTTTAATCATGCGTCCATTCATGGCAAAGCAAAATCTTCAGCCACAGCCGCTTCAGCCGCAGCTACAGATGCCTAAACAGTAGTTTTCACGGCACAGGTCATATCACTGCTAAGTCAATATCAGGTCAAGTTCCAATTGTTTCTACTTATAAATTAAAGAAATTTAGGGATTAGATCCGATCGTCAAAAAAGTTGTTACTATTGCGTCTAAGACAGAAAGTAATCCTAGCTACACATTTGAACCGTTATCAGTGGTAGCACTCTATGGGACACTGAACATTACGTTAGAGCGTTTGGATAAGGAGCGTTAGGTTTTGAAGAAAGTTGAAGCAATCATCCGTCCTTTTAAATTGGATGAAGTCAAGATCGCCCTCGTCAACGCTGGCGTTGTCGGGATGACGGTTTCGGAAGTACGAGGCTTTGGTCGTCAAAAGGGACAGACCGAGCGTTACCGGGGATCTGAGTACACAGTCGAGTTTTTACAAAAACTTAAAATCGAGATTGTGGTCGAAGACGAGCAAGTGGACATGGTCGTTGACAAGATCGTGAACGCGGCTCGGACGGGTGAAATTGGCGACGGGAAGATTTTTGTGTCTCCCGTAGACAATGTTATTCGGATCCGGACGGGTGAGAAGAATGTAGAAGCCATCTAGACTCTGACTTTCAGCGATTTGATGGGTGATTTAGACGGTAAAGAAGGGAGGGCGATCGAACCTAATTTCGATCGCCCTCCCTTCTTTGTATGGATTTGTGTGAATTCATCTAGCCTTATAGTTCAGCAACCGCCCGCTCAATCACTCGACGAGCAAGGGTCTGCGTTCCGGTGTGGGTGTAGTACTTCACCGATACATCTAGGAACGCGCCAACGTAATCGAGCTTGTCTCCGGAAACTTGAACAAACTTCTGAAGATTGCCCAGTGCGTTTTCTTGGGTCAGCGCTTTCTCAGCAACAAAATTGCGCATCCAGCCGCTCACGGAGTCAAAACTCTGCCCAATGAAGCCCAATTTCCCAGCCGTGTCACCACCGGGAATCAGACTACTAACGCTCTTGAAGCTGGAGTTACCTTCGAGTTCGTTGGGGGTCATGCTGGACAGCGAACCTAGGCCCTTGTCGATGAAACCAGGTCCGAGGGGAATCAAGCCGTCGAAGCAAATAAGCGCCACCATCCGCATGAGGGATTCGCCGCCGTAGTCGCCGAGCGCTCCGAGGAAGTCACCGATGCTGTCGCCAGGAATGCCGTTGATTTGGCAGTAGGCCACGAGTTCGACGACG
Source organism: Synechococcales cyanobacterium (assembly GCA_043787035.1). Lineage (GTDB taxonomy): Bacteria > Cyanobacteriota > Cyanobacteriia > Leptolyngbyales > Leptolyngbyaceae > JAAFJU01. Next base: position 526 of record JAYVVL010000493.1, on the reverse strand, counting down.
AGCTTGATGGATAAATCAATGCTTTGGGCTTTTTCAGGCTTAGGCGTCAGGTTGCCGAGGAACCCCAGAAAGGAAATATCTTGGCCCAGCTTATTGGCCATGGCCGCCATTCCCAGTGCGCCCGCTGCGTTGTCTACGGTCTGGTAGAGCCACATTGCTCGCTGGTAGCCCTGAGACTCGTCGTTGTAAAGGTACACGGCCCGCTCACCGATCGCTTGGATCATGGCTTCGTCGGTTTCACCCGTGACGGCTTTGATGGTGTTAACAAACCCCGTGAGGTTTTGCCATTGGCCGGGGATCACGAAATCTAGGGCATTCAGAGCCAAAATCGTGGTGCCACCTGTGGGCAGTTCATCGACTAGCTCAAAAATTGATTTACTCATAAGACAGTGGGTGTGGGATAAAGGGTCGGGGGTGGAAAGTGATGCGTTTATTGAAGTTTTGCAAGACCTTTGAGGTCAAATTTTTCGATCCAGGAAACGCGATCGGTTTTGTTAAAATCCGGCGCTTTGGAGATGACTTTGAC
>JAYVVL010000492.1:0-2419 GCA_043787035.1 Synechococcales cyanobacterium | reverse complement strand
TCGAGAATCCTGACACTCGATCGTCGCCACTTCAGCCTAATTCAACCGAAGAAACTACCTTACTTAGAATTACTACCCTGATTGGACCGATCGGCTATCTCCTCTTCGCCCTTCGCACCCTATTGTCTCCGCTCACCTACCTTCAGAAAAAACTTAAGATTAAACCATTGTGGTTTTGGGTTGGTGTGGAGATAGCGTTGGTCTACGACCGACCAGAGGTCATTGTATTTCTGATTGCTTGGCTGAAGAAGTGAGAAGTTTGAATTGAGAAGAGGATGAGTGGGGCGATCGGTCCAGTTTACGGTAAGGTAGAAATAAGTCTTAACTACGATCGTTTATGGTTGACAAAAACATTCACTGGATCGGAAGCTCCCAAGAAGATCTTCAAGACTTTCCAGCCGAGGCTCGTCGCGAAGCCGGATTTGCCCTCTGGAAAATACAACAAGGCAAAACGCCACCCGACTTCAAACCCATGGCGATCGTGGGTAAGGGCGTCCAAGAAATCCGAATTCGCACAGAAGACGCTTACCGAATCTTTTATATTGCAAAATTTGAGGAAGCCATCTACGTTCTCCACGTCTTTCAAAAGAAAACACAGAAGACATCCCAAAACGACATTGAACTCGGTCAGCAACGCTATAAAACCCTTCTAAAACAACGCCAAAATCAGGAAGAGCCTCATGAATAACAATGAAATTAAAGTTGGATCGCAAAACGTATTTTTAGACCTCGGATTCTCATCACAAGAAGCCGAAAATTTGAGAATTCGATCGGAATTGATGGACCAAATTACAACCCTCATTGAAACGCAAAACTGGTCGATCGGAGCAGCATCCACCTACTTAGGAACGTCTATTGAGTCTGTAGATGCATTACACAAAGGAAAAATTGGTCAATTTTCGATCGAACAACTCATCACCATGTTGACTCATGCCGGAATGAGAATTCACGTCGAAGTCCTTCCCGCAGCAGCCTAGACCCGAAGCTCATCTAACCAACCCAAAACCCACACCGCCGCCGAACTAAGCGCATTGAACAGAAAGTTTTCCTTATGATTTTGCGTAAGGATTGCGTTGGTCTAGACCGACCGAAGGTCATCGTATTTCTGATTGCTTGGCTGAAGAAGTGAGAATGGGAAGAGAGGGGAATTTGGATGCTGGGACGATCAATCGTGCGATCGATCGGGAATTATAATCTCAGCTTTCCCCGTATCAATCAGTGCGTGATGACGCGCCAAAAAATCCATTCCCAACAATCCACTAATCACCGCACTAGGCGGTAAATCCAACGCAACCACTGAAAAATCGGAAACATTTTGCCCCAAACAACTAAAGCGATCGACCCTCATTAATGGCACCTCCATCACCCCATTTGCCGCCGAAATTTTCACCCGTCGATCGGGCTTTGCCACGTCATATCCCATCTCCCTTAAGAACCCCACAGGCAACACCGTATAGGTTGCCCCCGTATCTACCAACAATCGAATCGACTGATAAATCCCATCCGTATCCGCCACAACCGCCTTCAGCATCAATAACTTTCCGTAACGCTGCAATTGATATCGTTGCTTCAGACTCACAAAATAGCCACAAAATCTTCAGGCAAATCACCCATGTATTCGATCGACGCTGAATGCCCTTTCGACACCGAAAGCGATCGATAAATAGTTTCCACATTGGTTGAATGTGCCCAAACTGATCCTTCAATTACTTCCAAATTTTCATCAAACACAGGATTTACAATCAAAACCCATTCACCGTCATACCGTTGCCTAATCTCTTCCAACCGCAAAGGCTTAAATTCTAAGACATCTGTTTTCATATTAACCCCACGAAAAAACTATCCAAGCTCCAATCTTAATATTCTTTTAGTATATCCGATTGAGCCAAGATGTACGAAACTCCGATCGACTATCTCCTCTTCGCCCTTCGCACCCTACTGTCTCCACTCACCTACCTTCAGAAAAAACTTAAGATTAAACCATTGTGGTTTTGGGTTGGTGTAGGGATTACGTTGGTCTACGACCGACCGGAGGTCATCGTATTTCTGATTGCTTGGCTGAAGAAGTGAGAATGGGAAGAGAGGGGAATTTGGATGCTGGAACGATCGAGGCCCCGTGGGATTAATGCGATCGATCAAGCTGCCAACAGCATTATGGGTGCCTAGAAATGTCTGGAGTATTGACCTAAGCATCAGCCGGATTAATCGCCATCATTTGCCAAGTCACAAACGTGCCGATCGGACTCCATAACAAATACGGGACTAACAACAATGCCGCAACCCAAGACACGGGCAGCACCAGAAGCGTCAGCACGATCGCCACAAAAAATCCCGTTGCCCCCACAATTACACCCACGCGTAACCGTCTAAACACACACATCACCGAGGTATAGGACAAAGTAACGACTTCTAACAGGGC
>JAYVVL010000491.1:0-6973 GCA_043787035.1 Synechococcales cyanobacterium | reverse complement strand
GGCGCTGTAGGCATCGACGTTCATGATGGTGGAAAGCGATCGGGCGGCGGCGGTGCGGCGATCGGGATCGATGGATTCGAGAATGAGGAGTCCGTGCTTATCTTGATCGGGGGCGGAAACCGATCGGGCAATGTCTTGCTGCCGTTGTTCTTGGGTCAGCTTCTCTACTCGATCGATGCCTTGACGGGCTTGGGCCATGATTTTCGGGGTGGGGACGGCTTTGAGCAATTGCTTATAGGTATTGTTGGCCTGCTCCAATTTTCCCGCTGCTTCGTAGAGTCGTCCGCGATAAAGCTGGACTTGAGGGTTTTCGGGCTGAAGTTTCCAGAGTTCCTTCAGGCACACGGTGGCCGATCGATAGTCCTGACGATCGAAGGCTTGCGCGACTTGATCGAGAAGCTGTTGCACTGAGGAGTCCATCATGGGAGGCTTCGAGTAAGAGTCTCTGCTATTTTGCCTAAGATCTTCGAGATTGGAACATTGAGTCGCCATTTGAGCGCTACGGAAGGTTGAAGAGTTCGATCGGTGGGTGACGTGAGGAAATGCGATCGATGTTATGCCGTTTCGCAAATGTTTTCGCCGTTTGTGTCGGGAGATGAACTCTGCGGAGTGTTACAGGTGTTGAAGCGGTTGGGGAAAGTGGCGATTGAAACGATCGAAATTCGGGGATGATCTTAAGGCGGAAGAGGTGTTCTACAATGCGGGTGGCTTTGGCTTCAGTTTCCCCCGGTTTTCATTATGGCGATTCTTTCTGAGACGACACCGTTAGAGGCACAGACGAGCGAGCGAGTGAATGCATTTGTGTTGCGCTGGGAGAAGGCGAAGGGGAAGGAACGATCGAATTATCAAATGTTTTTTGCGAAGTTGGCGGACGCTTTAGGGGTGGAGCGTCCGAATCCACAAGGGAGCACGATCGCGTATGATTTTGATTATTCGATGGATCCGCAGAAGACTTCGGCGATGATCCGGATTTACACGGTATCTTTAAGTTTCTTATTGTTTACAGGAGAGGCTCAATTCTATGTCCAATAATCCCCTTGCAGAGGTCTTTGGATTTCCTAGCAATAGTTTTTCGGAGTCAGCAAAGCGATATCGAAAGAATAGATTGTGTCCTTACAACAATAAAGTTCCAAACTGCACTAAAGACAAAGCTAGCGATCCGCTTGGTGTATGCAGCATTTATCACAAACATGCTCCTGTCATCACATGTCCAATTCGTTTCCGGCAAGACTGGCTAATTGCTGAAAATGCTGCATCATTTTTCTTTGAAGAGCAGGTGAATTGGACATCCCTCACTGAAGTACGAATAAAGGATGCTCAGGGACAATCTGCTGGCAATATTGATATTGTTTTAGTCGCCTATGATGATCGTGGCAAGGTTCTTGATTTTGGTGCGGTCGAAATACAGGCTGTTTATATTTCAGGTAATGTCCGCCAGCCCTTTTCAACATATATGAATGATCCCGAAGGATGGAGTTTAGTAGACTGGTCGAAATTGGCCGCTTATTATCCAACGCCAGATTATCTATCTTCTTCTCGAAAACGCTTAGTTCCTCAGCTACTCTATAAGGGGACGATTCTTCGTGAATGGAGGAAAAGGCAAGTTATCGCTGTTCAGCGCATTTTTTTTGAGACCTTGCCAGAATTGCCACAAGTCAGTCAGCAAGATGCTGAGATCGCTTGGATGCTGTATGACTTGGAGCCACAGGAGGGACAGCTTAATCTAACACTCACTGGAACGATATATACGGAATATTGGGCTGCGCTCAATCGTATTTCAACGCCACAAGTTGGCAAATTAGAAGACTTCATAGAGGTGCTACAGAGAAAGCTCGATAATAAATTAGATAGCTCACCTGATACGCTAATGATTACTGATCTACCTCTTCTCTAGGATGTATTCGCAATGCAACAACTTGAATTCATAGAAACTACTAGAACTGATCTACAGAAAATCGTCAATGTTGCTACCGTTCCTCAACGCAGTCCATTTCGATATGCAGGTGGAAAGACTTGGCTTATCCCACGAATTCGGCAATGGTTATATCATTCTGGTGGCCTTGGCAAAGAAATAATCGAACCCTTCGCTGGGGGTGGTATTGTCAGCTTAACAGCAGTGATTGAAAACCTTGTAGATCGTGCAACCATGGTCGAAAAAGATGAGGGAGTTGCAGCCGTTTGGGAGGTTATTTTAAGTGATGGTGCAGTATGGTTAGCTGATCAAATAGTCCAGTTTCAACTCACACCAGACAGTGCAAGAGAAGCGATCGAGAAAGCACATGAATCGTTAGAGTCTCTGGCTTTTGCCACCATCATTAAAAATCGTGTCAATCGAGGTGGAATTTTAGCAGATGGCGCAAGCTTCATTAAAAATGGAGAAAACGGGAGGGGCATTACATCGCGTTGGTATCCTGAAACGTTAAAAAAACGAATTCTTGAAATTGATAAGGTTAAGCATCGAATTGAATTTATTAAGGGCGATGCTATTTCGATATTAGAGAAGAATTCTTCTAGATGCGACGCAGTATATTTTATTGACCCACCTTATTTTAAAGCAGGTAGGAGACTCTATCGATATTCAACCATTGATCACACTAATTTATTCCAGGTAGCAACTAGACTAAAAAGTGATTTTTTAATGACTTATGACGATTCTGAAGATGTAATAAAAATGGCAAATGATTGTAAGCTTGCAACAAGATCAATCGCAATGAAGAATACTCATCATGCGAAAAAATCAGAGTTGCTTATTGGAAAAAAATTAGACTGGCTTCCATAGTCTCGATCGTACTCGCCCAACAAGAACTTCCCAAAGCCTTCAAAGACCAACTTGCTGCCATTCGCGATCTACTACGAACTCAAGGCGGGGAATGGACTGTAGATGCGATCGTCCAACAATTCAAAAACGCCAGCCGCAGCGAAAGCAAAATCCAAGATGCTCTCGAAGCCCTCGAAACCCTCGGCATCGTCACCCAACACACCGAAGATTCCCAAATCACCTGGTACTTCACCGATCTCCAAACGATGAGCAACGGTTAAGCGATTTTCTTCAAGAGGTTAACACCAACGGTTTTCTGTCGTCAGTGCGATTGCTTGGGGAAACGCGATTCTCCTCACGGAGAGGCTTTCTGTTAAGGCAGAGGCTTCGCCAAAGCCAACGGCTTTTTGGAGAGAGGTGCGATCGTCTTTTAGGGAAATGCGATCGGGTTTTTGAGGGAGGTGCGATCGGCTTTCCTAAAGAGATACGATAGAACATAGTTAGCAGTTTCGACTGCGCCTCTAACCCCATGAAACAAGTCACCACACTGCTTCCCGACCCGATCGCGCAAGCCCTCAGCTCCTATATTGGTAGTCAAAACGCGCCATTGACCGAAGACCTCATTATCAATACCGCGATCGAACAATTCCTCATCCGACAAGGATTTCTCCCCACCTTCAAAAAACGACTGATTCTCACTCCTGAAGCAGAAGGCAGCGGCTATCGCACTACACCACGATCAAGCATTTCTCGACACGCAAAACCCATGAGAGGAGTTAAGCAGGATCCAGTTGTTATCGGCAGCATAGACTATGGCGAATGTGTAGAAATTTGTGCGCTGTTAAATTATGAAGATTCATTTTTCCTCAGTCGGATTAGTGATTTATTTTAAGATCAGTCATTTTCAGTTGAAGAACTCATTCAGGCGCAGTCTTACCTTCTCGCGCTGCTTCCGATCGAGTTAAGCTCAAAAGAACGCGCTCTACTCCACAAGCATTGCGGTTGTGACCTATGCATTGAACGTCCAACAGCCGTTACACGGAGTTGCTGATTGATCCCCCAAATTGATACCCCAAATTCAGGCACAATAATAGACAGACATTTTAAGAAAATTAGGGTTTAAAAATTATGCCGTTTACTTTAAATCAAGATGCTCTGATGCATTTGCGCGATAACCTTGACGGATTGGGTTACGCTATGGGACCACGTGGATTGTTTGGGTTAGGGAATGACAGTAATGTCTTCGATGTGGTAGCGATCGGAAATTCTGACAGTGCGATGCCCTTGCGCAAAAGCACCACGGTCGATGCCTATACCCGTGCGGCTGTGTTTCAGTTCCAGTGCGATCGCACGCTTCCCGCCAACGGCGACATCGGTGAAGACTTGTACAACCGGGTCGATGGCATGGTGAAGGATTTGCAGAATAATCTGAAAATTGTGCTGTTGGCCGAGGATGGCGTCGATCGCCAGGTTTTAGGCGAACTCGACAACTCCAACGCCGTGCCGTCTGACCAAAAATTTCGGATCAGTGGCTATTACGGGAATCAAACGTTTCGGTTTGTCAAGGAATATCAGCGCCTGAGAAAGCTACCGATTACGGGAATTGCGACGATCGCCGTCGCCCGTCAAATCTCTGACGAAGCTCGCCGCCTCACGAACCCCACCCCCGAACCCACTGGAACTCCAGACACAACTGACGCCGTTACCCGGTTAACGAAGCTTAGTCAAATCAAACAAAGCTACCAACGCGGCCAAATTCTCTCGGATGATTTTGTTCGTGAAATGATGCAAGAGATTCCCTAGGGCGGTCCAAGACGATTCCTAATTATAAGTTTCAACCTTAGCGTGTCGTGACTTGTAATCCTTGCGCTACCCTGTAGGCAGACCTCACCACCCAAATCTATGACGCGCTTACAGGGCAACTGGATCTTAAGTGAAGCGATCGACACAGGAACGCCTGAGGTGCGCTTTTTTCTGTGGGGAGAAGTATGGCGGCGAAGTTCCATAGAAGATGAAGAAAAAGCCAGATCCATTAGGGTTTTGGCCCATCCCTATGGTATGAATGGTCGTGATTTAGCCGTGTGGCTTACTCAACTCAACCCTTCACTGACCGCCACGCCCGATCGCTGTGAAGTTGCGTTGCCCACTTGCGATCGATTGCCCATTATTTCAGATCAGCCAATTCCTGATCACCGTACAGTTGAAGGTGAAGTCTGCGCAGGCGAGATATATCTTCAGCCGTGGCAAGTGGAAGGCGTTTCGTTCAGCGTGACAGATACTTACCGTTGGCTGTCAGGGTTGCCGTTGCACGCTAGTGACGAATCTAGTGACAAACAAGCGTGGATGAGCCAAAGCGTGATGTTTTGGGTGCATGTAGTGCGGTGGGCGATGAGCTTGCTGGTGCGAGGGAAGTATCTGCCAGAGATTACAATCCAGGGCGATCGGGCGCAAGCTCAGTGGCAGGCATTGCTCGACAGCACGACGGATCAAAATCATCTCCAACATTTCGTTCAGCATTTTCCAAGTAGTGGTCGATTCTATTCCAACGCAAGCGATCGATCGCCCCAAATTGATCTCACGACCCATCCGGAAACTTTAGTGCGAACGGTTGTGAATCATTTGATTGACAGCATCGTCCGATCGCAGCTTTCGACTAACCCAAAAGAGATGGCCCTTCGTGACGCACTAACGGGTAAAAGTGCCCTTACCCAAAGGAGAATTGCAGCGCCCCTAGGTCCCATTGCCCACTGGTTGTTTGAACCCCTCGCAACGCTCCCAAAATCTCAGGTCCAAACGCTGCAAACTCAGCTCAAATCTTGGTACGCACCGCTTCAAAGTAATCCAGCTAATTTTCGAGTCGCCCTCAAGCTGGAACCGCCTCAGTACGGATCGCGTGAGTGGCATATCGAGTACGGGATGCAGGTGATTGGAAGGCCCGATCGATGGCTAGGTGCGCAGGTGATTTGGAATCATTCGGTCAGACAGCTGGAATTTGCTGGGAGAATGCTACGGGATCCACAGGAAACCTTGCTATCGGGATTGGGAACGGCATCGAAAGTATTCCCCGCACTAGAGTCGAGTTTAAAAACATCAAAGCCAACGCAAGGACGCATCGATCCAACTCAAGCCTATGAGTTGATTCGGTACACCGGATTGCAGCTCCAAGAACATGGCATTGGCGTGATTCTTCCCGAGGGATTGGCGAACCGGGCGGGGGGGACGGCAAAGTTTGGCATCAAACTCGCAGCAGACATGCCCAAGCTCAAAGGGACCGAACGGCTAGGGTTGCAAGGAATGCTGAACTTCAAATGGGAACTGGCGATCGGCAAACATACCCTGACGAAAGCAGAATTCGATCGATTGGTGGCGATGAACATGCCCATTGTGGAAATCAACGGCGAATGGGTGGAACTGAGACCTGGGGATGTCCGGGCTGCGCAGGCATTTTTTGAAAACCGGAAAGCCAATCCAACGCTAACGCTGGAAGACATTATGCGCATCGCGTCGGGGGAAGGGAAGATCATTGAAAAGCTAGCTGTCGTTGACTTTGAAGCGACAGGAGTATTGCAAGAACTGATCACCACGCTGCAAGATAACCAGGCAGTGACGGCTATTGATCATCCCACAGACTTCCAAGGTCAACTGCGTCCCTATCAGGGTCGAGGCGTGGGCTGGCTGGCGTTCTTGGAGCAGTGGGGATTGGGCGCGTGTCTAGCGGACGACATGGGACTCGGGAAGACGCTGCAATTTTTAGGATTTCTGTTGCATTTGAAAGCGCAAAAGAACCTCCAACAGCCCGTGCTATTGATTTGCCCCACTTCGGTGATCGGAAACTGGGAACGGGAATCGAAAAAGTTTGCGCCGAGTTTACGAGTCTTACTTCATCACGGGAGCGATCGATCGATCGATGACGCTCTGGCTAAATCCGTCAAAAATTATGACTTAGTGATTACAAGTTATGCACTGGTATATCGAGATCTCACAACACTGAAGAAAATCGCATGGCGTGGCATTTCACTAGACGAGGCCCAAAATATCAAAAACGCTGAATCCAAGCAGTCAAGGGCTGTTCGAGAGTTGCCGGGTAAATTCAAAGTGGCGCTAACTGGAACCCCAGTTGAGAACCGACTGACGGAACTTTGGTCGATTATGGAATTTTTGAATCCAGGATACTTAGGCTCCAAGCAGTTTTTCCAGCGACGTTTTGCAATTCCG
>JAYVVL010000490.1:0-18195 GCA_043787035.1 Synechococcales cyanobacterium | reverse complement strand
TCCGCGTTGTCTTCGTCGATCGCGTTTCCAATGCCATTTCATCTTCTTTTTGAACATTTCGCTTAATCCGAATCGTTCCCGTACTCGCATCATCAATGTCCACCACCTGACGCAACAACTTAGTCGTCGCCTCATTCCCTGACTCATGGGCCAACTGCACCGCACGGGAAAGCTTCGCCGTCGCCACATCGAAGTTTCCCTTTGTCCGAGCATCTAGACCTTCCTGAATCGACTGCGCTAATTCAGCCTGTCCGGTGTAATGGGCCACCGTCCGATCGATTTTGGCCGATCGAACCTCGTCATCCGTCCAGATTGCAAGAATCTTACTCTCAGCAATCTTCACTTCAGCCCCATTCTGCACATAAACCAAACTAGCTCGTCCTGCTAACATTTCATCCCCAACATTACCGGGTTTGACTTGCAAACACACATGATAATCTCGCGACTCCTGCGAACCCCACGCACCCGTTGGGTAATCAGAAATCTGCGCACTCACCACTTTAGCTTTCTGAGTAATATCAACGATCGTCGGACTCACTTGCTTACAAAACATCACCGTTGTTCCCTGTGGGGTCCAGAGTCGCAGCGACACATTACTAATATTTTTACTCATGGCATCACCCAGAATCGCCGTAAAGTCAGCCTCGATCGCCGCTGCATTGGCAATGATGTCTGCTGTGCCGAGAAGAGCTTGAGAAATCTTTTGCAGTTGGGCAACCACCCAATCCGTTCCTACCCCGCGACAATCGCATTGGAACTGTTTATCACACGACACCAATACGGTTTCAAGACCTGTGATATCCGATCGATCGTTCTGACCATCGGTGAGCAACAATGCCTGCCGAATTGCATTAGGATAATTCGAGAATTGCTGCAATGCGAGTTGAAGCCACTTGGAAATCACCGTTCCACCCGACGCACTCACCCCGCGCAGAGATGCTATCGCTGCTTGCTTTGCACCGGGCGTTGCGCGAGCGGGGGCACACAGTAAGGTGGCTTTACTTGAACCTGTCACGACAAAGAAGTACGTCTCTTCAGGCAGAAGTTCAATCAGTTTTGCGATCGCACTTTTCGCAGCGACCATTTTTTCACCATCCATCGATCCTGATATATCGCAAATAATTCCAAAGACTTTTTCAGTACTATTAACGCTGGTTCCTTCTTCGCCATCCGCCACAATGGTCATGATGGCATTGACTTCACGGCTACCTTCAGGAAGATAGGCATTTTGATAGACTTGAGCGGAGAAGTTGGTGGTCATAGGAGAATTGTGAATTGTGAATTGTGAAGGTTGAATTGACGTTTGCGTCGGAGTCTTTTGGCCCCCAACCCCCAATTCTGGGGGCTTCGGAATTTTGGCTATCCGCTCCGGTTCCCCCAGAATTGGGGGGCTATTTTTATTGTCATTTGTCAGGAATGTTCAAAACCGCGATCGTAATGTTGTCTTGACCGCCGCATTCAAGGGCAAAGTTGAGACAGTGTTTGATCTGATAAATTGTATCGCCATCGGTGGGAGACTGATGCATTAAATCTCGAAGTGCGGACGGTTCGGGGGCGTAGTTCCAGAGTCCGTCAGAACACACCATCAACTGGCCAGACTGGGTCACTACATACTGTGCAAAACTCGGCTCATCGTGGCTAGGACCCTCGTCATTGTGGGAGTCGGCTCCTAGCCAGCGGGTAATGGCATGGGCATTGGGTGAGGCTTCGGCTTCGATGAGGGTCATTTCACCTGCGGCGACGACTTCGTTCATCCAAGAGTGGTCTTGAGTGAGTGGAATAGAATTTGAGTCACTAGACCCATCACTAAGCCCCTCACTAATCGCATCACTCAACCAATACGCCCGACTGTCGCCCACCCAGGCAAGATGAATCACAACGTTTACAGACGTAGGAGGAAGGGCTATTGCAGCAACAATGGTCGTTGAAGGGGGTTCGCCTTTTGCGTTGAGTTGATGTCCTAACTCTGTAACCGCCGCACTCGCCCGAGCGATCGCACTCTTCAGCGTGACCTCGGGCGAAATGCCTTGATTGAGGTCTTGGACAATAGATTGACAGGCGGTTTGAGAGGCAAGGGTGCTGGCGCTACCGGGATCGGTGGAACTAGAAACGCCATCGCAAACGACCAGAATATGAGTTCCGTCCGGCAATCGATCGATCGCAAAGGCATCTTCATTGCGAGAATGTCGAATCCCTCGATCGCTGATGGCTGCGAAGTTTGGGGAGAACACCACTTCTTGATGATCGCGCGGAATCGGATTGCGATGACCACATTGATTGCAAAAGCCATCGAGATCAATATCAATGCTGGTGCATTTTACGCAGGGTTTTTGGTTCGCAGGTTGAACGGATAACGGATTAGGATCGCCAATAGCCTTGACGTCAGTTTGGATCACAGATTGAATAGTGGCTAGCGAAACGCCACACTCTTCACAAAATCGATCGCCTACATTAAACGGAGTATCACAAGATACACACTGTAAATTCATAGTCAAACTCCCTAATACCAGCTCTTGGGTCGAACGCGATTGGCTTCATCCACAAGTCGAGTGCGATCGTCGCCTTCAGACAAATGGGCCATCTCTCGAAACACCTTTTCTAAGCCTTCTCGAATTTTGGTTTCCTCTAAGCCTTGGTCTAAAATAGTGACGCCTCGATCGGGTGCGATCACCTTTTGTTCTAGTAGCAGCAGCGTCGTTGTCAACACTTGACTACTCAAACGACATCGATCGAGACTGTCTAGGGTCATTTTTTTGATGGTTTCTGAGGCTTGTTGAAGCTGTTTTATTGTGGGATTTCCCAGATGAGAACTGGCCCACAGACGAGCGACTTCGGCCTGCGATCGCACATACAAACTCGAACTTGGTGGGACTTGCTGCAAGCTCTCCACTACGATCGTTCGGTCTTGTTTTAGGGCGCTATGACAGCGAGATAACCCAAAGGCGCTGGTGACATATTCAGGATTCGTTCGCCAGACCAGCTCATAAAAATCGATCGCCCGCGCCGGGTCGCCTGCCTTCTCGTGCGCCAGTCCTAGAGCTAGCTTAGGTGCGAGTTCTCCAGGGAGGTCGGCGTAAACTTGGTTAAAATGGAAGATAGCCTCTTTGGGCTGGTCTTGCGCCATCCGAAGCATTCCCAAATACCAAGAGACTCTCCAGTTCCAAGGGTCTTGGGTCTGAACCTGCCGCAAAATATCCTCGGCCTTGGCGGCTTGATGACTGCTGATGTATTCATACGCCAACCGCAACTTAGCCTCAGCGGATTTTGGGATGCGCTGAACGATATCTTTGATCATCGAGATTTGCGCATCAAGGTCCGGCAAGTTTGCCACTCCCAGTAACATTTGCGTGGCTAAATCAGTGTTGTCGGCGATCGGAAGCGGCACCTGCTGATAGGTCGATTGCACCGGATCTAAGGCACCGACCACTTGAGTCATCAACCGATCGCCGCCGAAGAGATGGCTCACCGCAGGGCAAGGCTTTTTAGTGTCCATCGACACGACTTCTCGCAGAACACCCAAAAGCTGATCGGCCATTTCTTCGGCAGACTGGAAGCGGTTGTTGGGATTTGGGGCGGTGGCCCGCAATAGGAATCGATACAGCGACTCATGTTCTGCAAACAACGGTTCTTCTACCGCTGACGGCAAACTGTGCAAATGCTCCCGCGTGAAGCCTCGAATGGTACAGACCAGCACCGCCAACGTTCGAGCGATCGTATACAGATCCGTGACAATGGTTGGCCCTTCAGCCGCTTCAGGAGCCGTATAGCCGATCGTTCCATAAATATCGCCATCGGGATCGTCAATGCGAAGAACACCGCCCATGTCAATCAGTTTGACGTCGTTGCCTTCAACGATAATGTTATCGGTTTTAAAATCACAGTAAACTAAGCCCTGACTATGGAGATATCCAAAGGCGGGTAAGATTCGGTGAATGTAGGCGATCGCTTCTGCGACGGGCAACGCGCCTCGTTCTTTTCGCAGGGCATTCAGCGTTTTACCGCCGACATATTCCATAACAATGAAGCCTTCACTGCCCTGATTTACAAAGTTATAAATGCCAACAATATTCGGATGCTTGACGGCGGCGAGGAACTTCTTCTCGGCGACCGCGACCGCTGCGCTAGAGGCATCTTCGGTGTCGAGTAAGCCTTTCAAAATCACATAGCGTGACAGCACCTGGTCAAAACCCAAATACACCCAACCCAATCCGCCATAGGCGATCGCCCCGCGTACTTCATATTGCCCTGCGACGACATCACCGGGCTTGAGTGAAGGGGTAAAGCAGTATTTCTTACCGCATTTAGAGCAGAATCCTTTTTCACGTTTTAGAGACTGATCACATTGGGTACAAATCCGTTTACTCTCAGACACCACAGGATTGGCCATGATGGATTTTTCTGGCTCCACCGAGGGCAGATCCGGCAACGAAATCAACCCCGATCCCAGTAGTTTACGGGTGCTCCGACTGGTGCTAGTACGACGGGTTGTAGATGCTCTGCCGGGAATCGTTGACGTAAATACGCCGCTGCTTCCGCTGGCTTCGGTGACAGCGGTCGATCGTCTAGACGGCGCACTGGTTCGGCTGCTACTCGGCTCTAAGCGTTGACTAAAGCTGTTGTTGACTTGGCTTAGAGAGCCGATGAAATCCTGAGCAGAGGCGTCAGAGCGAGGGGCCGCTTTAGTCTTATTGACTGCCGCCATCCCGCAGGTATCACAGTACCCGTCATCAATGGTTCCGGTACATCCCGTTTGTTCGCAAGGTAGATTGGTAAGACTCATAGTTAACCTGGTAAGTAACCCGCGTAAAGAACCCGCTCTAAATTAGTCTTTTAATTTCTTTAGTATCGATCGATTGGGCAATGAATTTAGTCTAGATTTAGCCCAATCTTGCTTAATAGATAGCTCAGCTTTAGATTATGGCTTTAGCCCACTGCTTTAATATGCGGCTCCCTACACCCGTGAGTTCAATGCCTGCTCGTAGGTTTGTAGCACTGTACTGGCTCGACCCAGATCGCTCGGTCGGCTATACAACATCTGCTGGACCTGCTGCTCTAGATCCGCAAGCGGCGGCTCTTCAGCAAATCCTAAGGCTTTGGCCTTGGCTTTGAGCACAAGCAGGCGTCCTCGGAGTTCGCTGCGATGCTGGAGTGGGGCGTTGTTGCTGGTGAGGGCGGATTGTTCATAGGCGATCGCGTAGTCGAGTTGGGCTTGCCATTTGGTAAGGCCCACTTTGACGGGGATGACGTTGCCGAGATGGGCGGTGGTTTGCAGCTTGTTGAGCCATTGATGGAGTCCGCTCAGGTGGTCTTGAGTTAAAGGTGCCTTTAATCCTGAAGGATTCAACACTTTTTCTCGCAATTCCGTAAATTTTGCAATGGATTCTGTATTTAACGTTTCGAGGCGCTGAAAAGAGCGTTGGGCCGCGTCGAGGGACTGGGCCACTTGCTCTCGTGTTTGGGCTAGCTCGGTGATGGTGAGGACGATCGCATTGAGCGGTGCTTCGACATCGACCAGGCTCGTTTCGGCGGCGGCGATTGGGTCACGATCGATTTCAATCTGGGCGGATTTGATTTGCGATCGCACTTGCTCAAGCTGCTTCTGTAAGCCTTCAGGCAGCGCTCCCGGATACTGCTGAGCAAGCTGATAAATCTGGGTTTCGATGGGACGAGTCTGGTCATAAAGGAGCAAAAGCTGCGGTTCAAGCTTGTTCCAGGCCGCATCTACTTGAAAGATAACCGCCGCCGCACTTTGAAACAGCTTACTCATGGTGATGAGTACACTAATCGGCGTCACCTTCTGAAAGTGGGACGCCACCACGCCCAAATCTCGACTGGCCAATGGACTTGCATCCACAGGAAGCTCGATCGATTCGGCACTTAAAAAAGTGATGATTTCAGCAATCTTCTCATTGACCTTCCCAAAGCGAGGCAGTCGATCGCGCATTTCTTTCGCCTGATCCACGGTTTGGCGCAGGAGTTCAAAGGATTGAAACAATCGATCGAGGTCAGACATGGCCCCGGCCACTAGGGTCTGAGTTTTCCCCGTAAGCCGAGCTTGGGGCATTCCGCTGGTTCCAGCGAGACGCTGATAGGTGGGTAAATTATCGAGGTCGTAGAGATTTTGGCTCACAGCACCGAGTTTTTGCTGCCAGTCCTTGAGAAGTTCATCGAGTTGTGCCGAAGTAATAGCCATACGAAAAATCCTTAGATCAATCTATGATTCACTCAGGATCCTATAAATTACGCACAAAATTAGTTCAATCTGAAAATTAACTGAATTTTCCTGACCTAAAAGTGACCCTCACCCCAGTTCAACGATCGGCAATCTAGAACGTAAACGTCGTCCGAACCGTCCCAATCACCACCGCTGAATTACTACTGTTATGATCGGGAGCCGTGAGCCAAATCAATCCCGGCGTAATAGAGATGTTGTCATTGAGTTTGTGCTGATAGAAGCCTTCAACGTGAATGGAGGTGTCTCTGTCTCGGACCAGTAGGCCCGAACCGCCGATCGTATTGCTACTTCCTGTCACTTTGGGTTCCATCCCCACGATCAAACCCGCCAAGTTCCCTTTCTTCCCTAAATCTGGGAAGGCAAGTCCCACCATCCAGTTCCAGATATCGAGATCGCCTTCACCACTGACATTAGTCTTGGTGTAACCCGCATTTGCGTTTAAAACAAGGCCAGGATTGAACTGGAAGGAGGCACCTAACCCAAAGGAGTTGCTGTTAAAGGGGGTCGCAGACAAGGGGTTGGCCGCGTTGTTGGGATTAGCCAGCCGGCTCCCGGTTGCGTTGCCGGCACTCTCAAAACTGGTGTTGTATGAGTTGACGTAAGTCGCGCCGATTTTAAACTTAGCGCTAGGCTTGAAGGTTACTTGGCCAATCAGCCCGTAGGAGCCATTGAATAAGCCCTTGCCGGGAGTGGGATCACTTGCGCTTCCAGCCAGGTAGCCTGCGCTAACTTCGAGCTTTTCACCAAACGCATGTTTGATGCCAATTCCGGTTCCACCTAGTAGATAATAAATGGGGTTGCGAGTTCCGAAGTGGGTCAGCGCACCGCTTCCGCCGTCCCCATCCAAGTAGGGATTTAGGGGGTCTACAAAGTCATCCGCCGCGCCTACATTGGCTTCGATTATGATGGTTGTGTTCTTACCTAAAGGAAATTGATACAACAACGCATCAATAGTCGCCTTACCGCCCGAATCTGCGGCCATTCGCAGCGAGCCTTCAGGAATGCCAGTAGCACTATTAGTAAAGCCAGAATTTCCAGCTTGAATTCGAGTCCGAAGCAGATCTTTGCCCGTAAAGCTAGTGTCTAAGATCAACCGCGCCCGATAGCCAAAAACGGTGTTACGGCTTACGTCTGCGCCATCAATTCGCCCCGTCGCAACGCCTGCAAGCCCCGTAACGACTTCGCCATTCAGTTTGGTCGTGGTCGAAAATTGCTGCTTCTCTAGCATGGCCACTTTCGATTCCAACCCGTCCACTCGACCTCTCATCGTGGACAGCTCAGCAGCAAACTGCTCTTGCAATTTACGCAAGGCGGCTAAGTCTTCTTTCTTCACTGCATCTGCGGTGGAAGCGGCGATCAAATCGTTAACCCGATCCATGCACGCGTTCAACCCAGCGGCAAATTCGTAGCGGGTCATGGCCCGGTTGCCTCGATAGGTTTTGTCTGGATAACCTGCGATGCAGCCGTAGCGCTCGACCAGGGACTGCAACGCTTGAAAGGCCCAGTCTGTCGGCTTTACATCACTTAACTGAGATACTGACGTCACTTGAGTCATTGCCTGCGATCGCTGGGCAGTTTCGACCTCTATAGATTGGGCCGTCGCAGACTGGCTCAGACTCAACGCCAAAGCGATCGGACTGAAGTACAGCGCTGTAAAACACGATTTTTTGAATGACATCATAATCTCCTTCACACACAGCATTGATAAGAATACTCAATCTCAGTCTCAATAGCGATCGAAACTTCAGATTTAGGTCCTATCAATTTTAATTCTCAATAACGTATCATGGATGTAAACCCGACTCCAGTCTCTCGATCTCATCCATAGTGTTTACATGATGTTTAATTTCCAATCGGCGACCCGACGACAGCTCTTGAGAGCGGGTCTCATTTTAGGAGCCGGGGCGATTGCTTTTCCGGTGCTGACAGGCCAATCTCGATCGGCTACAACACCTATTCAGCAAGGAAAAGTGACGTCGTCTTTGTTCCCAGTAGACGCCAAGGGATTTACCCCGATGACAGCGGTTCGAGAGTTTGATTACGGAACGGTGACACAGGAAAATGGGCGGACGGTGCGGGAGTTTCGGGTAGAAGCGAAAAGCGGCGAAATCCAACTCAACGAAGCGACGAAGTTCATTACCTGGAATCTTAACGATCGCATTCCGGGTCCCACGTTTCGCGCCACTGAGGGCGATCGGATTCGAGTCGTGTTTCACAACAAGGCAGGTCACGCTCACTCTATGCACTTTCACGGCGTGCATCCGTCGGAAATGGACGGCATCAAACCCATTCGCAATGGTCAAGTTTTCATCTATGAATTTGATGCAGAGCCTTACGGCGTGCAGCTTTACCACTGTCACGTTGCGCCTGTTGCCCGTCACATCGGCAAAGGACTTTATGGCATGTTCATCATCGATCCGAAGGAGGCACGAGCACCCGCCGACGAAATTGTGCTGATTATGGCGGGGTATGACACTAATAATGACCAGAAGAATGAGCTATATGCGTTCAACGGCATTCCGCATTATTTTATGCATCACCCCATTCCGATTCAGCAAAACACCCTCGTCCGGCTCTATATCTTGAACCTAATCGAATATGACGTTGCCGCTAGCTTTCATCTCCACGCCAACATGTTTGGGATCAATGCCACAGGGGCTAGCATGAGCACTACTACCCAAACCGACGTCATTACCATGGGCACCGCCGAGCGGCATATCTTGGAGTTTACCTATCGCAATACCGGAAAATTCATGTTCCACCCGCACCAAGACTTTATGGCCGAAGCTGGCTGCATGGGATTTTTTGACGTGCGTCCGAAAGCTTAAAGACATCGCTAACTGATTAAGATTTTCAATAAGCTTGACAAGCTGTCATCCATTACCTGATAATGCGATCGATTAGTTGAAAAAAGATCTCAATAAACTTGCTTCACCGATCGGTTATTTTTCGTAATTTAGTGTCACTACAGGCTTTCTCCTCATGAGTTTCTCTCGGCAAGTATTGCAGGCTACCGGACTTTTTGCAGCATCGCTCTGTTTGAGCGTTTTGGTGAGCTGTGGTACCACTCAGACCCAAGCTCCCACCTCAAGTTCAAGCTCTACAAATGGTGAGCCGAGTGCGCAACATGCCGGAATGTCCCACGGTAGGAAAATCAACATCAATAATGCGATTCTCTCCGAACTCGATAAGCTAGAAGCCAAACTCGGCATTCCTGCGCTGTCGGGCAAGATTCAGTCGAGTCGTCCCTACGTGAAGCCGGAAGAACTCGTTTCTAAAAAGGTGATTACACAAGCCCAGTTTGATCAAGTTAAGGAGATGGTGACGATTGAAGAAATTGTCCTGACTGGAGAAGCTAAAGATATTGACTACATGTTGAAGCTAGGACTCATGAAAGGTCACATGATGGTCGCTCGTGAACTGCTGGATTTGAAGAAGCCCGATCAAGCTGAACCCCATATCGGGCACCCGGTGGAGGAAATCTATGCGGATGTGGAAGATCAATTAAAGGAACGCAACGTTAAAGAATTTAAATCCGTACTCTCTAAGCTTCAAGCCATGGTGAAGGCGGGTGCAAAGGATCCAGCAAAAACAGACGAACAATTCAAATTGGCACTAGATGCGATCGATGGTGCGATCGCAGTGCTTCCTGAGAAACAACGCAAAGATGAAAAGTTTGTTTTACAAGTAATGGTCGGGTTGTTGGATACTGCAAGTTCAGAATATGGTGCGGCGATCGCAGATGGCAAAATCAAAGAAGCGATCGAGTATCAAGACTCTCGCGGGTTTGTGATGTATTCGCAGGAATTGTACAAAGCGATTGCTCCTCAGGTGAAGGCAAAATCCGTAGACAGTGAGAAGCAAATTACAACCGCGTTAACAGATTTGCGGTTGGCTTGGCCCTCTCCTGTGCCACCTGTTGCGCCCGTCAAGAGCGTTGATGACGTCACCAAGCTCATCAAATCTGTTGAAACGATCGCTCAAAAGAGCCTGTAATCTTTTCAGATCCCCTGTTTTGTATTCTCTCTATTGTTCACGGATTCTTAATTATGGATTTCAGTTCTGCGCTTCCGACTTTTATCATTACCCTGCGCGAAGGGGTTGAAGCGGCGTTGGTGGTTGGCATTGTGTTGGCATATCTCAAAAAAGCAGGCAAATCTTACCTGTCGCCTTGGGTGTACGGTGGTATTGGCGTGGGACTTGCGGCTAGTGCGGCGATCGGCGTTACCCTCAGCCACTTCATCCAAACCCTTGGGAGCAGCAGCGAGAAATATGGCCCAGTGTTTGAACCTTTGCTTGAAGGTTGTTTTGGGTTACTTGCGATCGTGCTATTGAGTTGGATGCTGATTTGGATGACGCAAAATGCTAAGACGTTAAAGTCTAGCGTAGAAGGGTCAATTGGGTCTGCGCTTGATCAAGCTAAAGCAGGCTGGGGAATCTTTGGACTAATCTTTTTTGCGGTGATTCGAGAAGGCTTTGAAACGGTCTTATTTATTGCCGCAAAGTTTGAACAGGGAGCGGTTCCAGCGATCGGGGCACTGCTTGGGATTCTATGTGCCAGTGCGATCGGGGTTGCATTCTTTAAGCTGGGCTTGAGATTGAACATTCGTAAGTTTTTTATGATTATGGGCGTATTCCTAATCTTAATCGTCTCCGGATTGGTCGTGACGTCTCTGGGCCATTTTGATACGGCGATTAATGTCGTTGCAGGACTCGATCGTAAATCTGCTGCAATGTGCTTCTTTCAAGAAGGATTTGCACGTCCTGAAAACAAATCCTGCGTTCTTGGTGGATTGGTGTGGAACTTATCTAAAGTCATGCCAGAGAGCCAGTTCCCCGGCATTGTATTTAGCACGCTTTTTGGCTATACCCAGCGGCTGTTTGTGGTTCAAGCTGTGGCCTATGTTGCTTTTTTAGGGACGATCGGCAGAATCTATACCCGTAGCCTAAATCCCAAGAAATCATCTTCGCGGAAGCCAGCAATGTTAGAAACGGTGTCCAATGTAGATCCGTAACTTAGAACAATTAAAGTTTTGATGTTCCACCTCTGACTTAGTTTCTGGGGTGGTTTTTTATGGCTGAACAATTCATCATTAATTTGATTCAAGTTATTGAAATTAAGTATCAATAGGCTGTAGTATACAAGTATAAAAGTGTGGTGATCACAGAGTAGTTTTGTAGAGTTGAGAATAAAAGATGAACATGAAAAGACGTACGTTTCTAGCTTCCGGTGTAGCACTGAGTGCGGTAGCGATTCATCAATCCTTGATAGCTAAAAGTAGTTTCGTCCAAAGCGGTAAAGTACTTAACCTTTATTCGGCACGGCACTATGATGCGGATAATCAAGTGTATGAAGGCTTCTTGAAAAAGACAGGCATTAAGATTAACCTAGTCGAAGCACCCGCCGATAAACTTATCGAACGCGTGAAGAATGAAGGGGCAAATAGTCCTGCCGATGTGATTATTACGGTGGATGCGGGCAATCTGTGGCGGAGTCAGCAGAATGGCCTGTTTCAAAAAGTTCCTATGACGAGTTCGCTGTATAGCAGTATTGATGCTAGTTTGCGAGATCCAGAGGGCCACTGGTTTGGCTTTACGAAACGTGCTCGCGTCATTATCTATAACAAATCGCGGATGCAATCTTCTGACATTGCCCGCTATGAAGATTTGGCAGACCCAAAATGGCGGGGTCGATTCTCAGTCCGATCGTCCGGCAACGTCTACAACCAGTCTTTAGTCGGTTCCATTATTGCAGCATCGGATGAATCTAAAACAGAAGCCTGGGCCAAAGGGGTCGTCGCCAACTTAGCTCGGAAGCCTAGCGGTAACGATACGTCGCAGATTAAAGCGGTGGCAGCGGGTGAATCGGACTTGACGATTGCAAATACTTACTACCTAGGTCGGTTAGCGAGTTCTAGCAAGGCTGAAGATCGTGAAGTTGCCAGTAAAGTGGGCGTCATCTTTCCGAACCAAGGCGATCGGGGAACTCATGTCAACATCAGCGGTGGCGGAATTGCGAAGTATTCACCCAATCCAGAAGCGGCGCTCCAGTATTTAGAATATCTGGCAAGTCCCGAGGCTCAAGCGATTTTTGCGGGGAGTAACTTTGAGTATCCAGTCATCGCGGGTGTTCAGATGAAAATGGCCCTCATTAGCTATGGTGACTTCAAAAAAGATGCTATTAATGTAAAGGTCTTTGGTGAAAAGAATGCCCAAGCACTTAAAGTAATGGACCGATCGGGCTGGACCTAAAACCTCTAGGCAAAATGTCATGGGAACTGTGTTTGAATTTCTTGCAAAGGGTGGGCCGATTATGGTCCCCATTGCCGGACTGTCGGTAATGACAACGGCCTGTGCCTTTGAGCGCACTTGGTTTTGGTGGCACAGTTTGCGGGGAGAAAAGCGTCTAGTGCGGCAGATTTTAGATGCGGCACTGGTGGATTTGGGCAAGGCGCGATCACTCGCTGAAAGTGCCCAAGACATGCCGATCGGACGCTTTTTACTTGCACCGCTCAAGCTCGATTTCCCAACGCCCGAAACCTTTCGATTAGCCCTTGAAGCAGCAGGCGATCGGGAATTTGTGCAGATGCGAAAGGGGGACAAGCTCCTCGAATCGACCGCTGGGATTGCTCCGCTGCTGGGACTTTTAGGCACTGTCACAGGACTAATTGTGACGTTCTTTAGTCTCAAAATTGGCGGCGGCGGGTCGGGTGCGGATACGTCAAAAGCGGCTATGGGGATTGCGGAAGCACTCATTACAACGGCAGGAGGAATGATAGTGGCCGTGATCGCGCTAGCGGTGTTTCGCGTGTGCATCTCATTAGCGGCTGGGCAAATGGATTACTTTTCAGATGTCGGCAATGAACTGGAGTTGATTTATCGTCAACACTGGTACGAACCAAATGTATCGAAAGGCGATCGGGCAGAACTGACAGATGAGCGATTGGTGAGCCGATTAGTTGAGGTGTTGCAACAGTTAATGCCAAGTGCAATACCAAGTGAACCCGTTGATGAATGCGGCCAGCCCTATTCCCACAATTCCCTTATGAACGGGGCAATGGAGTCATTATGCAATTCCGTGGACAACATCAAGGTTCCCGGATGCCAGAACTTAATCTGGTTCCGTTGATGGATGTGATTATGACAATTTTGATTTATTTCATTATTGTGTCGATGACATTAACCAACTTTCAAGCCGTTA
Source organism: Synechococcales cyanobacterium (assembly GCA_043787035.1). GTDB lineage: Bacteria > Cyanobacteriota > Cyanobacteriia > Leptolyngbyales > Leptolyngbyaceae > JAAFJU01. Next base: position 4,759 of record JAYVVL010000490.1, on the reverse strand, counting down.
ATGTGAAACTGCCCGGTGTCGGCGAACCTGCGTCAGGAAGTTCTGCTGTCCCGACCGATCCTTTAGTGGTGGGTCTTAATTTGCAAGGGCAAATTCTGGTGAATAACGCCGTTGTTTCTCAAGACGGCCTTGCATCTGCGATAACGCAATATCTCAGCAAAAAACCCCAGGGCGTTGTGATTTTAAAAGCCGATCGAGCAGTGCCCTACGAAGGGGTGGTGACGTTGTTAAGTTCGTTACAGCGATTGGGCGGCGATCGGGTTTCGCTGGCGGTAGAGTAGGAGGTTAGTTTTATATTCTCTTCTTTTGGCGAATACATCTCAATCTCATTAGAATTAGACGTGCGATCGCTAAAGCTCAACTAAAACGACAGCCCCACCTTCTCGAAAATCAATATTGAGATTACAGTCTTCTAGCAATGCCGTTCCTAGCAGTGGACGACATTGCTAGGACTGCGATCGCGTCTTCCCTCCCGTGCCACATAACTGTTGCCTTATAAACAGACGTCATAACATTGCTATCATCCGCAAGATTAGCATTCATCCGAATTACAAATGGTAGATCAAGCTTCATCACCATCTCAGGAGGAAGGGTTAATGCACCTGCAAACCCAGTATCCACAACGCATTCGATTTGAACTCGCTGCTGATTGGGCAAACATAAAATCAACTTAACTTGAGCCTCAAGCCCAACGACACTCCCCTGAATCACGATACTGTTCTCGTTAATGTTCCACCTACGCTATAAACAGCATTAAATCCAATTCGTTCTGCCCACATTTCTGCTAAAGGATGCCTAGCCTTAAGATTAGCGCTAATTTTCAGCAAATCATCACCGATCTCATAATCACCACTTTCGACATCGATCGCAATAATTTTGCCAATATTCTCCACGGACTCTAGTTGAGTCTGAAGCTTGTGATAAAGAGCTTTGCCAAGCCGAACGACATCTTCGCTGCTGTAAGTTACTTGAGACATCAAAGGCAACCTCGCTAGGATTTATATATTTGTCTAATTCTACCTCAAGGTCTCTACGTCCGATCGCCCTTTACCATTTGCCAACTCAACAACACAACGGGTAACAATCCAACCCCTATGATTGCTAATGCTGGAGCCGCCGCTTCAGCCAATCGCTCATCAGACGCTAAATTGTAAACTCGAATCGCTAAAGTATCGAAATTAAAGGGTCGCACAATCAACGTTGTAGGCAGTTCCTTCATTACATCGACAAACACTAAAATCAATCCTGTAACGAGTCCACTTCGCATCAGGGGAAGATGGATTTTTTGTAGAGTCTTAACGGTGCCACAACCGAGGCTCTGAGCGGCATCATCTAGGCTGGGCGTAATCCGATCGAGACTAGATTCCACCGCCCCAAATCCCACCGCCAAAAACCGCACCAAATAGGCAAATACCAATGCCGCTATAGTCCCACTTAAGAGCAAGCCCGTCGAAACACCAAAGGTCGATCGGCTCCAAGCATCCACCGCATTATCAAACTGCCCTAGCGGAACTAATACGCCAACTGCAATTACGGCCCCCGGAACAGCATAGCCCAGCGTCGCCAATTGAGTCACCCAACGGTTAGCCGGACGCAGGCGTTGTGCGTAGGCGAGAATAATAGAAACCAAAATTGCGATCGCTGCCGTCAATGCAGCAAGCAGAAAACTATGATAGGCAAATTCCCAAAAGCGATCGTTGGGCGTTGATACAATGGCGCTGCTAGCCGTTGGAAAATCAGAATCACCCCGAGAATCGCCTGCGGTCGCATTACTGTCAATGCCCATCAATTGGAGAAGCATTCCCACAGGCAGCAGAAAGCCAAGGACAATAGGAACACTACAAACAACAATGGCACCGATACCGCGCACACTGCCGAGCACATACCGCGACATCGATCGACCTTGACCTGCGTTTTGGTAGTAGCGCTGCTGTTGCCGCGACACTCGTTCTAGGGCAATTAATCCAAAAATAAACAGTAACAGCAATACCGCTAATTGCGAGGCCGCAAGGCGCTCACCCATGCCAAACCACGTTCGATAAATGCCCGTCGTGAAGGTAGGAACTGAGAAAAACTCGACGGTCCCAAAGTCATTCAGCGTCTCCATCAGGGCTAAAGACAACCCGGCCACAACAGCAGGACGGGCAAGCGGCAACGCAACGTGCCAGAAACTTTGCCAAGGACTACAGCCTAGATTTTGGCTGGCTTCAAGCAAGCGACTGGATTGGGTCAAAAATGCCGATCGCGCTAGTAAATAAACATAGGGATACAGCACCAACGTCAACATCACAATCGCCCCGCCGATCGATCGCACATTGGGAAACCAATAGTCCTGCGCACTTTGCCACCCAAATCCTTTACGCAGGAGGGTTTGAATCGGTCCAGAATAGTCGAGCAGGTTAGTATAGGTGTATGCCAAAATGTACGCTGGCGCAGCCAAAGGCAACAATAATAATGATTCAAATAAGCGTCGGCCTGGAAATGAACACAGCGTCACAACCCAAGCCGTACTGACGCCAATAGCGGTCGTCCCCACACCCACGCCCAGCATTAATTCCAAGGAATTGCCAACATATGTGCCTAAAACCGTATCGGCTAAATGCTGCCAAATCGATCGCGCATCTACAAAAACGCTGCTCAACACAACCCAGATGGGCAATGACAATAAAACTGCAATAACTATAGTGCTCACCGTCCAGCTATCCCACCTAAGCGATCGCCTTAAAAAGGGATTGAGTACTCGCATTAAAGAATTGCTGACTACAGCAGAATGAAAAGCTCAATAATTACCTTACTATGGAAACAATACTATTGACTATTATTTTCAATAAATCTCTAACCCAAATCTCTAACCCAAATCTCTAACCCAAATGCCTAACCCAAATGCCTAACTCTGCTATCCTGCGCCTCGATCGCATTTCCCAGCAATTTCCAAAGGCTCTGAACCCTGCTGTAAATCAGGTTTCATTGACGCTCAAGCAAGGTGAGATTCTGGGGCTTCTCGGCTCATCAGGCTGTGGGAAGACGACGCTACTCCGACTGATCGCAGGATTCGACAAGCCTCAGTCTGGAACAATAGAGCTAGGGGGGAACCTTGTGGCAGGTGACGGTGCTTGGCAACCGCCCGAAGCGCGAGATGTGGGCGTGGTCTTTCAAGATTACGCGCTATTTCCCCATTTGACAGTGGCGAACAATGTGGCCTTTGGGTTGCAGCAATCGCGCCGAAAAAAATTTGCACCGCGCCAAATTCAGGATCTGACGGCCAATGCGATCGCTCTAGTCGGCTTGACTGGCCTAGAATCTCGCTATCCCCACGAACTCTCCGGCGGTCAGCAGCAGCGGGTTGCGTTGGCGCGGGCGCTAGCCCCACAGCCGTCATTGGTGTTGTTGGATGAACCGTTGAGTAATTTGGATGTGCAGGTGCGATTGCGATTGCGGCAAGAGATTCGCGATATTTTAAAGACGAGTCAGACCACGGCGATTTTTGTGACGCACGATCAAGAAGAAGCCCTGTCGATGTGTGATTGGGTTGCGGTCATGGCTCAGGGCAATTTGGAACAACTCGACACCCCCGAAGCCCTCTACCACCACCCAAAATCCAGGTTTGTTGCCGAATTTGTTACGCAGGCTAATTTCTTGCCTGCGCATTGGGATAAGGACGGTTGGCAAACTGAAATTGGGTGGTTTAAAGGCGATTTGTCGGGGACAAGGCTTCACCAACAGACCTCACAAACTTCTACATCAAACAATCGTGCAGACCTTATGATTCGCCAAGAATCTTTTCATTTAGTTGCGGATGAAACCAGTCAGATTGTGATTCGCGATCGGCAGTTTTTGGGCCGTGAATATCGGTATTGGTTAGTGACGCCGAGTGGTCAGGCCATCTATGCGCGAACACCCATCACGATCGATTTGGAAACGGGAACGGCAGTCCGGCTCTGGGTTGCGGATGATGACGTTCGGGTGTTTTCGATCGGTTAAAGTCGTGCGATTACTGCGAGTTGATTTCGATCTTTCTCAAGTTGAGGCAATCGCAAACTACGTGTTCCTTTATCGCTCCAAATGATGTGGAGATAATCCTTGGGCTGACCATTTTGAAAAAGATGATAGACCTTCATCCCCGTCTCTTCCTCTAGCTCGATCGGGGTTAGCGTATATCCTTGTGCCTGAAGTCTTTGCTGTAGAGTTTGGACGATCGATCGACCGTTCGTTTCGGTGGACATATAGCAATCTTTTACATTTTTACAGGCTGTTGTTCCTTGAATCTGAAAGACATCTGGAGTTTTTGGAGGAACAGCAGGCGAGGTGACAGGTTGAACGGGTGGAGTTACGGGTTGAACGGAAGTAGCAGGTTGAACGGGTGGACTAGGCGCGGAGTTCTGAACCACAGCAGGAGCTACAGATGGAATCACAGTTGGAGCCAATGAACTCGTGATCGCCGCAGGAGGGACGATCGTAGCAGCAGGTGGTGCGTTAGGTTTAGGCAATACGGAAACTTTCGAGGGCGGGAGCTTTTGCATCTTTACGGGAGAGGACTTCGGCTTTTCCTGTGGATCGTCTAGGGCGATCGGAATGGCTAAAATCAGACCATGAATGCCTAAGGCAACTAGGGCTACAGACCAAATTGGAATATTTTTTGACTTGAGAAGGACGTTCATGGGTGATCTCAACGGGTTAATTTAAATAATGCCTGTCTTAATAGTTCAGCCTTTATGACTCAGCCTAAATTTGGAACTATTGATATGCACAACCCAATTCT
>JAYVVL010000489.1:0-2428 GCA_043787035.1 Synechococcales cyanobacterium | reverse complement strand
GCATGGACTCTGCGGGTCCACATCTGAATCCCCTTTGCAACTGGACCCGATCGATGCGCATCTCTTTATCCTGGCTAAAAGAATTAGTGGACATTTCGATGTCTGCGGAAGAACTGGCACACCTGCTGACGATGGCGGGATTTGAAGTGGAGGATATTGAAGACCGTCGAACTTGGGCCGATGGCGTTAAGGTCGGTCGGGTTGTGGAGCGCATTCAGCATCCGAATGCCGACAAGTTGAGCGTATGTCAGGTGGACCTCGGCACGGGGGAACTGAGTCAGATTGTCTGCGGTGCGGCTAATGTGAAGGCCGATATTTTTGTGGCGGTGGCGACAGTAGGGACATTTTTACCCCATTGCGGTGAAGACGGATTGCGCATCCGACCGGCTAAGCTCCGGGGGGAAGCGTCGAATGGAATGATCTGCTCTCTAGCGGAGGTAGGGCTAACCAAAGACGCTGAGGGGATTCATATTTTTGATGAGACAATTGTGGGTCCGTTGACGCCGGGACTAGATGCGCGGTCGTTTTTGGGCCTAGACGAGGTGATTTTGGATCTCACGTCTACGGCGAACCGGGCGGATGCGTTGAGTATGATTGGCATTGCGCGGGAGATTTCGGCGCTGACGGGCGCACCGTTGAAAATGCCGTTGACGGCTGAAGTGACGACGGCGGCGGCAGGCGATCTTAAAATCCGGATTTCCGACCCGGTGGCCTGTCCAACCTATATTGCAACGTCGATCGAGGGCATCAAAATTGACGATTCTCCCCCGTGGCTGCAACGTCGATTGCAGTCCGCTGGGATGCGTCCGATTAATAATATTGTCGATGTGACCAATCTCGTCATGCTGGAGTGGGGACAGCCGCTTCATGCCTTCGACCGCGATCGCTTAATCCAAGCAGCAGGCGGCACAGGTAGCGACATAACTATCGGTGTCCGGCTGGCCGAATCCGGTGAATCGCTCAAAACCCTGGACGGTCAAGTTCGCAAGAGCACCGACCCATCGCACTACATCACCGTCAATGAAAAACCGATTGCCCTTGCAGGCGTCATGGGCGGTGAAGAAACCGAAGTCTACGATGGCACCATGAACCTGCTCTTAGAAGCGGCGGTTTTTGACTCAGCCGTAACCCGGCGATCGGCGCGCAGTCAAGGGTTACGATCGGAAGCCTCGGCTCGTTTTGAACGCGGGGTGAATCTGGCAGAAGTTGAGCTGGCCCAACGTCGTGCAGTGCAGCTCATCACCGAACTTGCGGGCGGAAAAGTTGTATCGCAGACAATGGTTGACCATCGTCCGGAAACCTTGACCCGATCGATCGATCTGAGGCTGTCGCGAGTTCAGCAAGTCTTGGGCTTAGTTGAAGAGGGCGAAGACTTGCGAGAGCTGACGGCAGCCGATGTCGAGAGGACGTTGACCTCCCTAAATTGCCAATTGAAATCGATCGGTTCCGATGAGTGGACCGTTACGGTGCCGCCCTATCGGTACCGCGATCTCGAACGAGAAATCGATCTTGTGGAAGAAGTCGCTCGGATGTATGGCTTCAACAATTTCTATGAGTCATTGCCCGAAAAAGGTGAAGCTGGCGCACTGTCTTTAGAGCAGCTCGTGTTGCGACGATTGCGATCGGCCCTGCGTGGTGCGGGACTGAATGAGTTGATGCATTACTCCCTCGGCAAACCGGGGAACGACCGCGAAGTGGTGCTCAGTAATCCGCTATTGGCGGAGTATTCTGCGTTAAGAACCAACCTCATCGATGGGGCGATCGAGGCATTCCAGTACAATCTTGAGCAAGGCAACGGGGCACTGAACGGGTTTGATATTGGGCATGTTTTTTTCCAGGACGAAGAAGGATTTGGGGAGGCAGAAGTGGTCGGAGGCATTCTCGGCGGGGATCCATCTCGGGGTCGTTGGGGTCGGGGCGGTAAGGAAATTCCCATGGACTGGTTTGCGGCCAAAGGCTTGTTGGTTGGCGTGTTCGAGTCATTAGGCTTAGATGTCGAGTTTCAGCCGAGTGCTCAAGATACCGTTAAGCTGCATCCCGGACGAACGGCGTCGATGTGGCTGAAGGGCGAGCGGCTCGGCACCTTTGGGCAACTGCATCCCAAGCTGGCGCAGGAACGTGATTTACCCGATGGAATTGTGGTTTTTGAGTTTGACTTAGATATTGTCTATAAGCATTTTGAAGCTGAGACTGCGATGGTGCCTGTCTTTAAAGCCTTCTCAACCTATCCGAAGAGCGATCGCGATTTAGCTTTCTTCGTAAAGGCGATTACCTCTGTGGCCGAGTTAGAGCGCACCATGCGTAGGGCGGGTGGTGCATTGCTAGAGTCGATTGAGTTATTTGATGAGTACAAGGGAAAAGGGGTTCCTGAAGGATCGCGGAGTTTGGCCTTCCGCATGGTGTACCAAACGATCGATCGGACGTTGAC
>JAYVVL010000488.1:0-2441 GCA_043787035.1 Synechococcales cyanobacterium | reverse complement strand
CCACTAGATAGCGTCGCTTTAATATCTAGGAAGGAGTCCTTCATTCCCTTAATGCGCGGAGCTTGATAAGGATCAAGAATAATTAGACTAACGATCGTCGCTTTGCCCTGATACAAAATTCCATTTAGAAAGCCAATCAAAATGTCGTGACTGTGCTTAGAGCCAAAAATCTTTTTAAACGCGAAATCTGTCTTGGGATTAATAAACATTGTTGACGACCTCGTTAGAATCCGCGTGAAAACACAACACCCCGATGAAGAGGCCCCCAACCCCCAATTCTGGGGGCTTCGGAAACTCATGTCCCCCTAGAATTGTGGGCTAGGGGGCTTTCTTTTCGAGGTCCTGAATCCCGTCTATCTCAAGACCGGAGATAGCTTCACATCGGCTGAAGATACCCGATTGACGATCGGCCAATGCATCACCACATCCTCGACCCTCGACTGAGCCAAGGTCGGCATGTTTTCACGGAGCCTTGCCGTGAGCTGCATCGTCTTCGAGTCATAGACTTGGGTCAATAACTTCGGATAAAAGCCGATCGCCACAATAGGCACCAGCAGACAACCCACAATGAACAGCTCACGCGGCTCTGCATCAATCAGCGCCTCCTTAGACGTGAGTTCTTTATTTTCAGGTCCGTAGAAAATCTCCCGTAGCATCGACAGCAAATAGATCGGAGTCAAAATCACCCCGATCGCCGCCAACACCACCATCACCACTCGGAACGTCAGCGAGAACGCATCGCTCGTGGCAAAACCTACAAAGACCATCAGTTCCGCCGCAAACCCGCTCATCCCCGGCAACGCCAACGACGCCATAGAACAGGCCGTGAACATAGAGAAAATCCGAGGCATCGATCGACCTATCCCGCCCATTTCATCCAGCATGAGCGTATGGGTCCGATCGTAGGTTGCGCCCACCAGGAAAAACAAACTCGCCCCAATCAGCCCGTGAGACACCATTTGCAACACCGCACCGCTCATGCCGAGATCGGTAAACGACGAGATGCCGATCAGCACAAATCCCATATGCGAAATCGACGAATAAGCAATCTTCCGTTTCAGATTTCGTTGAGCAAACGACGTGAGGGCCGCGTAAATAATATTAATCACACCCAAAATCACCAGCGCAGGCGCAAAGACCGCATGAGCCGCCGGAAGCATTTCTACATTCATGCGAATCAACGCATAACCCCCCATCTTCAACAAAATCCCCGCCAGCAACATATGCACCGGAGCCGTCGCCTCACCATGAGCATCCGGTAGCCAGGTATGTAGCGGAATAATCGGCAGCTTTACCCCGTAAGCAATCAAAAATGCCGCATAAATCCAGAGCTGAAACGACACTGGGAGATCCTTCGCCATCAACGATCGCATATCAAACGTGACGTGATCCCCATAAAAAGCCAACGCCAATGCGCCCACTAAAATAAAGAGCGATCCGCCTGCTGTGTATAGAATGAACTTCGTCGCCGCGTAGAGCCGCTTCTTCCCGCCCCAAATCGACAGCATCAGATACACCGGAATCAGCTCCAGCTCCCATGCCAAGAAGAACAAAAGCATATCTTGTACAGCAAATACCATGATCTGCCCGCCATACATCACCAGCAGCAGAAAATAAAACAACTTCGACTTAAAGGTCACAGGCCACGACGCCAAAATCGCCAGCGAGCTAATGAAGCTAGTCAATAAAATCAACGGCATGGAAATTCCATCCGCGCCCACCGACCAGTTCAGATCGAGCTGTGGCACCCAGGCATAGCTCTCAAAAAGCTGCATCCCCGGATCCTTAAAGTCATAGGCCGTACAAAACGCCGTCACCGTCAGCAAGAAGTTTATCAGCCCAACCGTCAAGGCATACCAACGAACCGTTTTGCCATCTTTATCTGGAATAAACGGAATAAACAATGCGGCTACGATCGGGAAAAGGATGATCGTCGTCAGCCAAGGAAAGGTAGCTGTCAACATAAGAGAGGTGCTAGGGAATAAAGTATATAAACAATGGATTTAGTACGGAATTACTAAAGCGATGTTCCTATACAGATTGTAAACAAAACGATCTAGAAAGTTAAAAAATCTCGGTAGTTCTTCAACATTCATCCTGATTTATATTACGAGAGCGTTACGAACCCGATCGTTCTCTCGTAGGACATTCCCTCAGAGGAACTTTTCAGCCCGATCAGCGTCCTGGAGTATCGGAGATTGGCTGCGTTATGTATTTTATCGCGATGCATCAACGACTCAGCCTTTGGAGACCCTGACCCATACCCGGATTTTTCATGAAAGCACTCAACCGCCTGACGATCGCACTCTTAGCCACCACCGTTGTAGGAGCGCCCATCGCCACGATCGCCCTAGTCCAGAGTCAAGCTGCCGAAGCGGCCCCCATCTTATTTAGACGCCGGGTCTCTCGCCCTATTCCCAAACCTCTCCCTAGCCCAAGCA
>JAYVVL010000487.1:0-18279 GCA_043787035.1 Synechococcales cyanobacterium | reverse complement strand
GCTGGCGCTGCTTGGTGGGTATTCAGTTCAGCGTTGTTTTCACTGGCTGCATCCGCTCTGGCTGGCTTCCTTGCTGTAACTCGCTATGTGGCCCTCTAGGGGTGGTCGATTTCTACTAGTCGGCGGCGCGTAAAGTCTCCCTCACCTCCTCGCCCTTTGGGAGAGGGGAGCCGGATTCAAAGTCCCTCTTCCTCTGGGAGAGGGATTTAGGGTGAGGATTGATTGCCAACCAACCCGCCGTTTTTTTTGCATAATAGGGCTGATACTTATTCATAATAATTCAACCCCTAACGGCCCACCTTTATGATTACCCTGCTCCAAATCGCCGTCGCTGCCATCTACATTACAGGCGCATGGAAGTTCTGGTCTGGATTTCGCCAAACCAACTTCACCACTGGGCGTGTTTTGCTGACGCTCCTGTGGCCTGCCTGCTTCGCACTCAACCCCCGCTATCGGAAGAATTTTGGTCTGGCACTCAGAGGACGGTAAACTGAAGGTGTTCTAATCCGATCGACCCGTCCCTTCAGTCTTTAAAATCCTCTGTGGAAATCCCTAAACTTGCCGACCATGGAGACCAGTTCTCCGCCATCGCCGCCCGCTTCGATCGAGAATATCGCCGAGACCCGGTGAGCTTGCCGCCCGAGGTTGAATCTATGTCACTCTTTCAAGACTGGGTAGCTGGAAAACTCCAAAACCGTTTGGCATCTCCGTTTTGGGACCTGATCAAACCCGCCAAAAACGATCGATGTCTGGATATCGGCTGTGGACTGAGCTTTCTGGTCTTCCCGTGCTGGCGCGAGTGGAACGCCTACTACTACGGCCACGACATCAGCACCGTTGCCAAAACAATCATCAGCGCCCGCGCACCCCAGCTCAACTCCAAACTTTTTAAAGGCATTCAACAAGCCCCCGCTAATCTGCTCGACTACGAACCAGCATTTTTTGACTGGGCGATCGCGACGGGCGTCAGTTGTTACGGCGATTTAGACGACTGGAAAGACGTGATGCGATCGGTTAAAACAGTGCTGAAACCGGGCGGTAGCTTTGTCTTTGATGTGGTAAATCCCGGTCATGACATCGCCGAAAATTGGGCGATTTTAGAAACTTATCTCGGCGCAGAAGTCATGTTGCATCCCCTCAGCGACTGGGAAAAACTCTTCAAATCCGTCGGCGCAAAAGTCAAGAAACATAAACCCCACGAATGCTTTGAACTTTATTGCGTTACGTTCGATTAACGATTTCACATTGAGTCTAGAGTCTGAGTCTAGAACCCATTGCCGATCGATCGCCCAGATATCGCAATCTTGCTAGCTACTTTTTTGGGCGGTTTTTCTTGCGAGACTGGTTTTGCGCTTTACGTTTGGCCTGTGATTTGGACTTGGGAACGGTGCTGTAGAAAGGGACTTGACCGATCGCCTTGGTGTCATCCGATTTGAGGGGCAGTGCTTCCGATAGTTGATGGCTTAAATCGGGGGCTTCTTTCAATCCGAGAAAAACCTGCGCCTCGTCCCAATTTTGAACAAGATCTGATGTGACTCGATCGGCCAGAAATACTTGTTCAATGGCCGCTGCCGACTCTACAGCCCTCAGCGTCCCCACTAAGATCATTACCAAAAAACCATTGAAATCTGTGGTGTTGTCTGCAAATTTTTCTAGTTGCTGCGTTAATATCGCCACACTGTCGAGCCGCGCATCTCTGTGTTCTCGGCCAATTTCTGCGATCGACACTACCGCATTTTCCCGCGTTCGAGTAGACGCCTGGGCATCACTGAGGCACTCTTGTAGCGCTGGCAAAGCAAGCCGTCCGATGCGCCCAAAAACTAACGGCAACTCCTCTGAAACCCAGTCAAAATCTGGTATCTCATCTAGGTCAACCGCTTGCTCATCCCCACTCAATTGTTTCAACACTGCAATTAAGGGCAAAACTGCTGACTCTACCTGAAGTGCGGCTAATGTTCGCCAAGCGTGAATGGGTGCCCAGCCTGCTTCTTCTTCCGCCTCTATTAGTGACCGATCGATCGAGATTTTTGCCAGTTCATCAATGTCTGCTACGGTGATGCCGAGGGTGAGATAGTGAGACCAGTCTTGAATCAAATCTGGATCGTCCTGCTCAAAGAGCTGCTTTACAAGTCCGGTGTAGGGTTTGGATAGCATGATGTGAATAGGTCGATTATGGATCTTGACTAGCATATAGCAATCCGAAATCACTTGCGATAATTACAATTCACCCAACTATTTACAATTGGAAAGAAGGTGTTGAGGCAGTCCGTCCATTCGTTCGAGCATGATGGGTGGGTTTTAGGATTGGAGGGGTTCGCTTATGCAAACTGAGGTCTTGAATTACATTGAGTTTCTGTCTGAACGCTATCCAAAAACGAATGGCAATCCGATCGAGCCGCGTGCTAAACGGGGTGGATTGGGTAGCTTGAAAGGTTCTCGATCGAAATAGTATCGATCGACTTTGAGGATACTCAAACCTATTCAACGTCACCTTTTTTTGATAATCATCGTGATCCGTTCGATCGAGACTTTGTCGCCCAAATTCTTTTTTGATTAAAGCGATCAATTAGCTTCTAGACTCGCGTAATCTCTACGTTAGAGATGCAAATTACACCAGCGAACCATTTCCCACAGTGCATGACCCACACCCTCACGCGATCGATAGCCGTGATCCTCTAGTGGCAGCGACACATACCGTACATGGCCGCCCAAGCCTTTCAGCGCTTCAAAAAATCGATCGCTTTGCATCGGGTAGGTTCCTGGATTACTATCGCTCCCACCGTGAAGGAGTAAGAGCGGCGCTTTAATGGCTGCGGCATGGGTAAAGGGCGACATGTGAATGTAGGTTTCACGGGCTTCCCAGAAGTCTCGCTGCTCGCCTTGGAATCCAAAGGGAGTCAACGTCCGATTGTAAGCGCCACTGCGAGCGATACCGATTTTGAATAGGTTTGTATGCGCTAAAAGATTTGCAGTGGTGAATGCGCCATAGGAATGTCCGCCAATGCCGATGCGATCGTGAGAGGCAACGCCTCGGCCAACGACATAATCTATTGCTGCTGTCGCGCTAGAGATTAATTGTTCAACATAAGAATCATTGGGTTCGAGTTTGCCTTCACCCACGATCGGCATAGAGGGATTATCCAGAATTGCATAGCCCTGCGTTAGTAAAAACAAGATGGAACTAAAGTGCGGACGACTGAATCGATTGGGTGACGTGGTGATTTGGCCCGCTAGTTTGGCGTTTTTAAACTCTTCAGGGTAGACCCAAAACACAATCGGCAGTGGCCCATCCTTCTGGACATCATAATCAGCGGGAAGATAAAGGTTGGCCGAAAGGGTTACACCGTCTGCACGATCGTAGGTCACTAATTCTTTTTGAATGCCTGCAAATTGCGGCGAGGGATCAGAGTAATGGGTGATTTGGCGATCGGCCTTAGACGTTTTTCCGCGTGGATGCCAGAAATAGTTGGCGGGTGTTGTTTTGGATTGGCGGCTGATAAGCAACTCGGACGCATCGTCATTGAGAATTCGGGCAACGCTCTCATAATAAGGATCTTGACTCTGCCACAAACGATTCATGTTGCCTGTTTCAAGCTGCAATACATTTAAAAAAGGATGTACACCTACTGCGGAGGCGCCTTTGCCAAGGAAATAAATACCCTGCTGATCGGGAGTAAAGTGCAACACATTCCAATAGTATGGACCTTCCTTCAAACAAGCTGCGCCCGGATCGCTATAGCTATCTTCAAAACTCCGATCGAATCGCAAAATAGCGGATTTCTCAGGCTGATTGGGATTAATCTGCCACGTCCTCACCCGCCGATCGTCGTACCAACGCTCATACACTAAGGCGACATCCTCGCGTCCCCAGGCTACACGCTGAAACCGAAACTCTGATTCCCACAGGATTTGGGGCGCTGATGTGAAGGGCGCAGACAACATAGAGAGACGATCGCGAAAAGGAGCCTCCACTTTGGGATCGCCGTCGTCCAAGGCTTCGACCCAGTATAGCGTCGCCGGATGATCCGATCGCCAAGAAATCGATCGACGGCCAAGGCGAACTGAATCAAACTTGGTCGAAAGTTTGTCCATCAGCGGGACGGATTCGACGGTGTAGATCGGATCTCCTGCGATCGTCAAGACTTGAATCAGCTTGGGAAAATATCCCGATGGCAACTGATAGGAGAACGGCTTGAGAAGAGTGGTCAGTAGAATGTATTGGTTATCGGGCGATGGAATGGCTTCGCTCACGAGATCCGACGATAGAATTCGATCGCGCATCCCAAAGCTTTGCCCGTTTAACGTCACCACCTCTAAGCTCGATCGCGTGTAGTACTCAAACAACGCGGCATCGTGCTCGTTTTTCAGGAGGTGGGTGTAGGTGCGGCTGGGGCTTTTGGTGCCGAGGTTTTCTTGGACGATCGGCGCAGTGGGGACGGCGGGAGCGACAGGAGCATCGCCTTTGCTGTCATCCACTATTTTGCAGAGGAGTCGCGTTTCGTCGATCCATCGGTAAGGGGTGCCGTAAGTCGCGTTTAAGATTGCAGGCGTGACCTGAAAGACTTGATGCAAGGCCGCATCCAACATCCATAGTTCAAGACCGCCCGGTTTGGCCCAAGTGAAGGCAAGTCGATCGCTGGAGTCAGACCATTTGAAGTTCGTCATTTCCATGCCGTTGGGCAGCGCGATGCAAACGCTGGGTTCTTCTGGCTTCAGTAAGGGACGGATGGCTAGGGCGATGTAGGGATGGTTGCGGGCACTGCTGCGAAGTTTAGGATTGATCCGATTGCCTGCAATACCCAATTCAGGTTCCGCCAACTGTGCGATAGGAATCAACTCCGATCGACTAAACTCCACAAGCCATCGATCGTCTGGAGAAATCGAAATGGATGGATTAGGCGGCGTATCAAGAATGGTCGCGATCGGTTCGGGCGGATTTTGCCAGCCCATAGATGCATCAAGCGTCATAGATTCAATTGCCGCAAACGAGACTTTTCTAAGTATAGGAGAATTAACAATAACGCGATCAAAGGCTATCGTCTTTGAGTCAGGTCGAACTAAAAACCCCGATCGCCAAAAGCCATCAGGGTTCAATGTGTCAGGGTGCATCTACCATGCCGTTATCCGTCCAGCCTAGACCCCAATCAGGAAAAATGGAGCGGTTCGATCGGACATTCAAACCTTAGACAGGCCACTGTTATTTTTCACTTAAAAATCATCCTTCATGCGCCATAGACCTTAGGAATTGCTTCAGCGCAGAGGCTTAAACGTAAATCTTAAAATAAAAAATACAATAAAAAACCCCAACCAACGGCTGAGGTTCATCATCAGGGTGCATCTACTATTTCCCTATACCCAACGATAGAGACATTATCCGGAGAAAACGGAAATATCTTAGGCATCAAGGGATTTATCGATGCTTCGATCGGGGTTTCGGTTTGTCTGCCCGCCCGCCCGATCGTCCGTCCGATCGCTTGTCTGTTATGCCAAACGCTGCGTTGTAAATTGTCTCATTCGCCGATGCGGACTGCATCAGATCCACAATAGCCCTCGGATAATCAACCCCAATCTGAAGGTCAAACTCCGCCTGCTCGGTCTTTTTAAGGAGCCATGGTTCATGAACTTTTGCAGTGGGCACATCCGCCAAGACCGGAAGCCAATGCTTCACATACTCGCCTTTCGGGTCGTAATCCTTTGACTGTTTCTGAATATTAAAATACCGAAACCCCCGCGCATCGTTTCCGACCCCTGCCGTGTAGTTCCAGTTTCCCCAATTGCTACAGACGTCATAATCAATCAACACCGACTCAAAATACTCCGCACCCATCCGCCAATCAATGCCCAAATTCTTCGTCAGGAAACTTCCAACATTCTGACGGCCCCGATTGCTCATGTATCCGGTCGCCGCTAACTCCTGCATGTTGGCATCAATCAACGGAAACCCAGTTTCCCCATCCTGCCAAAGTTCAAACCGTTCCCAATCTTCTTTCCACGCTATTTTTACGCCCTGCAATCCCTCAACTTTGAACAACCGATCGCCATGCTTAACGCAAATAAAGCGGAAATAATCTCGCCACAACAGTTCAAAAATGAGCCAGTAGGTTGAGTCATTTCGGACCCTTTTTTCTTCATAATCATCGGCTTGCCAATAGATATGGCGCGGGGACAAGCACCCGAGGGCCAGCCACGGCGAGAACTTCGACGAATCATCCGGCGCAAGCATTCCGTTGCGAGTTTCTTTATAAATCTTCAACCGATCGCGCGTCCAAATGTACTCCTGTACCCGCTCAAGTCCCGCCGTCTCTCCTCCCACAAACCGAATTTGCTGACGCGAATCAATCTCCGCAGCGGACAGACCAAAATCAGCCAAGGTCGGCACTTCCCCCGGATTCACGCCCTCAGGCAACGGGGCTAATCGCTGCGGACTCGGCAGGAGCGATCGCACGGTTGAGTCATTCTCTACCTGCTTCCGAAAAGTGGTAAACACTTCCGGCACATCGTTCACCGCAAACGCCAAATCGTCAGGGTGATGCAGCGTATGTCCCCAGAAGGATTTGGCCGTCTTGCCTTGAGACTCTAAGGCTTGGGTTAGCGATCGCTCCACACGGGTTTCCTCGCGGGTGGCTTCTTGATGAAAGTACACCGCCGTCGCTTCAAGTTGCTGCGCTAGGGTTGCAACTTCAACTTCAGGTTTCCCACGCAAAATCACGAGATCGCTGCCGAGAACCTGCAACGATTTCCGCAAATCGGCAACGCTTTCAAGTAAAAACTGCGCCCGAAATGCACCCGTTTTTGCAAACCCAAAGGTCGATTTCTCGAACTGCCGATCGTCAAAGCAATAGACCGGAATGATCTTCGCTCCGGACTTCGCGGCCTTATTTAAAGGTTCGTGATCATGGAGCCGAAGATCGCTGCGGTACCAGATCAAAATGCGCTTTTCAGCCATGGGGTATGTTGGGTTTGACTGAGGATTTGACTGAGGGTTTGACTAAAGATTTGATTGAGAAGTTGACTAGAGATGGCTTAGCCTAGAAGACGGCTAGATAATCCTAAGGTCGCAGTCGCGATCAGGTTAGGTAGTGCAGACTGTAAAAACTGGACCAAGAAAATAGCTAACATCGACGAAATATCAATGTTGCCAATCGGAGGAATAATCGATCGAAACAAATTCAAGTAGGGATCAGTAAGCTGCGTCAAGGTTGCAAAAGGTTGGCTAGTCCAGTCTACCGATGGAAACCAAGTGAGCAAAACCCGAATAAATAGCAGGATCAAATAAATGTTCAGAAAAGTCGCAATAGCAGTCGCAGGGCTAAAGCTCGATGTCATTCCCATGGCGCAAGTCTCCGCACTAAAATAAGGCACTGATTAAGTCTGTAATATATTCTAACTGGTTTCGCAGGATGCACTGTCTCCATTTGGCCGCACCGTGGGTCGGTCGTCCCCACCCATGGCAAGGTCCGAAGGGACCGATTGAACGTCCTCGGCGTTGACCTGATGAAGCTGTTGACGAACACCATCGATCGCATCATTGAGACTAGCAATTTTATCCTCTAGGCTTTGCCGCGCCAGTTCAATGTTTTTCTGGGGTGCGGACTCTAAACGCAGCGGTCGGCGACGGGATTTTGCAGGCGGAAATTCTGGCTGCTGGTTTGTCCGTCTATTTGAGTCATGCTCCGAATCCACATCATCGTCCGGTTCACCCGATCGGTTTGCTAATGTGGATCCGATTAGCCCACCTGCAATGCCGCCTGCAATGCCCCCCAATACTGCACCCCAGACAAAACCGCTTGAAAAATTATCTTGTTGACTCATGATTGACTCAGGAGGGTGAGTAAAGGTTAGTCCAATCCTAGATGATTTTGGGTCTGGTTTAGGTTCCGTAAGTTCGATCGCCCGCATCGCCTAATCCAGGCACAATATAGCCTTGATCATTAAGCGTTTCATCAATGGCAGCAGTGAAAATGTTTAAGCTGGGGTAGGTGACGCTGAGCTTTTGCAGAGCTGCATGGGCAGCCACCACCGACACGACCCGCACGCTAGAGGGGTCTATGCCTCGGGTGGTTAGTTCATCCATGGCCATGGTTATCGTGCCACCCGTCGCCAACATCGGATCGGTAATCAGCACTCGGGTCTGCGGATTAAACCGTTCAGGAAGTTTATTTAGATAACAGTGGGCTTTCAGCGTCTCTTCGTCCCGTTTGATGCCCAAATGATAAATAGAAGACAGCGGTAGCAATGATTGTGCACCGTCTAATAGCGACAGTCCTGCACGCAAAATCGGCACGACCACCACAGGAACTTCTGGATTAATAAACGTTGCTGGACAAGGTCCAAGGGGCGTCTCAACGGTGGTTTCGGTCGTAGGCAACCAATCGCGCACGGCCTCATAGGTCAGCCAGCGTCCTAGCTCGGTCATGGCAGTCCGAAAAAGCGCAGACGGCGTTCCAGCGTCGCGGGCAACCCCTAACCAGTGTTTGATGAGTGGGTGAGGGGGAACGTAGACGCGAAGTTGAATGGTCATGGGCAAGACGGGTGTGAATAAATCAGGGTAAACCAACGATCGGGCGCTAGTCTGCACCATCATACTGCGTTCCGATCGGTTGTTCCGGCTGAAGGCGTAAAATTGCGCAGGAAGTTCGCACTATCGTCCCGTTCCAGATCCCGCTAAACTGAAGTGAGACAATAAAGTTAGAAGATTTATAAATTGCGCCTCGCCCCAAAAATCATGCCCGCTAAAACCCCTGTTGCTAATCCTGTTATCCATTTCCCCCCTTCCACTGCTGGCGTCGGGGCTGACCTGTTGCCGGAGGACTATCCGCGTGAGTTTGATGCGATCGTGATTGGGTCGGGGATGGGTGGGCTGGTCACGGCAACCCAACTGACCGCAAAAGGGGCGAAGGTGCTGGTGCTGGAGAGGTACTTGATTCCGGGGGGAAGCGCGGGCTATTTCGATCGGGGTGGCTATCGGTTTGATGTGGGAGCTTCAATGATTTTTGGGTTTGGGACGGAAGGGACGACCAATTTGCTGACCCGAGCCTTAGCGGCGGTCGGGCAATCCATTGAAACGATTCCAGATCCAGTGCAGATTCATTATCATCTACCGAATGATTTAGACCTTAAAGTCCATCGCGACTATGAGGCATTTTTACAAGAACTAATCGCCAAATTTCCCCATGAAGCGATCGGCATTCGTAAGTTCTATGACGAATGTTGGGCGGTATTTAAATGTTTGAATGTGATGGAGTTGCTGTCGCTGGAAGAACTCGGCTACCTGATGCGCGTCTTTTTTCAGCATCCATTTGCGTGTCTAGGACTCGTCAAGTACCTGCCCCAGAACGTCGGAGATATTGCCCGCCGACACATCCAGGATCCCGAATTGCTCCAGTTCATTGATATGGAATGCTACTGCTGGTCTGTGGTTCCGGCCAATATGACTCCAATGATCAATGCGGGCATGGTCTTCAGCGATCGACATTATGGCGGCATCAACTACCCCAAAGGCGGCGTCGGGGCGATCGCGCAGAAACTCGTGGACGGTTTGGAACAACACGGTGGCCGCATTATGTACCGCGCTCGCGTGACTGAAGTCATTCTGGAGAATAATCGAGCGGTTGGCGTTAAGCTCGCTAATGGAGAAATATTTCGATCGACGCGCGTCATTTCTAATGCAACCCGCTGGGATACCTTCGGCAAGCTCATCCCTGAAGCTCAGATCCCGTCTGGCGAGCGCACTTGGCGCAAACGCTACAAGCAGTCCCCGAGCTTTCTAAGTTTGCACCTTGGGGTCAAAGCGGCGGCCCTTCCTCCGGACGTCGAATGTCATCACATTTTGCTCGAAGACTGGACTGAGATTGAATCTGAACAAGGCACAATTTTTCTCTCTATTCCGACTTTGCTCGATCCGAGCCTCGCACCGGACGGCCACCACATTATTCATACCTTCACCCCTAGCTCTATTGATCACTGGAAAGATCTGCCGCCTCACGAATACATCAATAAGAAAGAAGCGGCGGCGGCCCAACTGATCGATCGTCTGACAGCTATTTTTCCGGATCTTAAGGCCAATATCGATTATCAAGAAATCGGCACGTCTCGCACCCATCGTCGCTTTCTAGGCCGCGACAACGGTACTTATGGACCGATTCCGAGTAAAAAGCTCCTAGGTCTTCTTGGAATGCCGTTTAATCGGACTGCAATTCCTGGCCTGTATTGTGTGGGGGATAGCACTTTTCCGGGTCAAGGGTTAAATGCTGTGGCTTTTTCGGGGTTTGCTTGCGCTCATCGGGTGGCGGTGGATTTGGGAATTTAGGAGATTTGGCTAACTGTTAATTCTCTAAATTCCAGGTTTTCGATCGCATTTAATGGTACAAATGTATTGCTAAATCAATCTTCTCGCTTACATGATTATTGCCAATTTGGCGTAAATCTATCTTGTTAGTGCTTGACAACGGCAGCGAATAATATTACATCTGTAGTATGAATTTTGTTGTTTAGTTGAGGTTTACCCGTTCGCCATGAAGAGAAATTCACGCCACTGCGTTCAACATTGCACGATGCCATTAGGTGTTGAGCGATGGGCGGTGTTTCATGCGATCGGACTCCTAGCAACCCTAGCAAGCCTACGACTCACAGGCACCCATCCATTTCTAAGCCCAAATTTGATCTTAAACTGCGGGACGCAGGCGTATCGGAGACTTCTCCAGTTTCCAGCCGCCATGCCTACTTAAAACGCACACTACGCGAGCTGATTCGTTTGTGCCCCGCACTGGAACTGGTCTCCTAGGCGGGGTTCTTGTTTTAGGTTAATGACGAGGATCTGAGATATTTATGAAAAGTTGATGAGAGAAACGCGAAATTAAGTGGGGAAACAGGATGTTGAAGTTTAACTATAGCGATTTGGGATTGAATGTTGAGCGCATTGAGAGAACAGTTGAGGAAATTGTGTCTCAGCGGATGTTACTGGCCATGCGCGTAGGCGAAACTCTCTGCTCAGAACCAGGCAGGGCATCGTTTTTGGTAGCGATCGATCATCTTTGGTTTGACGATTTATTGAAGGCAATTGACCAGACGGGGTGCCGGGACATTGAAGTCTGTATGGCTGACGCTCAGTTTGCGGAAGTCTCCATGGTGGGAACGTGGATTGCGTCCTCACCTGAAGCTCACGAAGGCATTTTGGTCTGCACATTCGGTGCGACCTTAGAGGCATTAATCGATCGCATGTGGGCGGTCGATCAGGTTGCAAATGCTGGATTAAGGTTGAATTGAAGTTGTAGATAATGTCTAGGAATAAGTTTACCTAACTTGCTAAAGTGATGACTAATATTTCGTTGTCTAACCAACCGAGCATGGAATCGTCTCAGAATATCCCGGAACTCAATGCCTCTGAAATTAAAGATCTCCGTTTAGGAATGAGGATTTAATAACATCCATAAATTCGTTTCAGTCCTAATCTTGCGCACCTTCTTTAAATACTTCTTCCTAATCCGTTCCCAATCAGAGCCCTTTGGCATTTCAGGAAACGGCTTTTTCTCAAACTCCGAACGCGCCCAAACTTTTGCTAGATGGGCGGTATCGAGTCCCTGCACACCTCAAAAACCTCCTAAAATAAAAGAAAACCCTACATTAAGCAGGGTTTTCAAAATCAATGCCGAAGGTCAAGAGTAACTACTTATCTGTATAAGTATAGGAACCGAGTTCGCAAAGATTAAGACTGTCGCGTTCAACGATGGAGCCATCTTTAAATCCGCCTCGGATTCCATAGCTACAGGTTGTCTTGCCATCTGCGATCGTCACAGTCGCTGACTCTCCAGGACCAATGTCGCTATTTAAAATGTCCTCACCCCAAGTAGAAGAACTCACCGGTTCAACATAGAAGTGAGCCAAGACGCTAGAAGTTTTGTTGTATAAGGTGAAGACCAGATCCTCGGCTTGGGCTGCTTGAGCACCGATCGTAAATGTCGGCAATGTAATCAGTGCGATGGTTAGAAGCTTGCGAAGTGTGGGAGAAAACATACTTAAAATCTTCATAAGTTGATTGTTGGACCTTCAAATCGTAGACGATCGACTTAATCAGAATCAAGGCGGTTTATGCTGAATTCATCTAATTCCAAATATTTGGTGAACTTCAATATATCAGGGGTACTCTACGTTTAACTGGTAGTCACAGTTAGATGATTTAGCAGAAATGTCAATCTTTACCTTATAGAGGCTTGTTTTATGGGCAGCACCCCAACTCAAAAAGACTTCCGCCATGTCCGCAAAGCCACGGTACTAAAAGATTCGACAGGTGACACCCTGAGAGTCGGAGGGTACCGCCCGGACAAAAAAAGTCGCAACCCCCAGAAATTTTCGGCTGGTGCAGAACAAGTCATTCCTAAGGTCGTCGATCTGCGCCCTTTTATGACTGCCGTAGAAAGCCAAGGTAATTCTAACAGTTGCACGGCCAACGCCATGGCTGGAGCCTATGAATATCTGGATAATCGAATCAATGGCCAATCCACGGATATGAGTCGATTGTTTATTTATTACAACGCTAGGGAGATCGAAGGTAGTACTAACAAGGATGAAGGCGCTTATTTGTCGGACTGTGTAAAAGTCGTCCGCAAGTATGGAGCCTGTACTGAAGAAACTTGGCCCTTCACACTTGGCGAAGTGACCAGCAAACCGCCAAAAGTCGCCTACCGCGAAGCGGCCCAGTTTCGGATTGAAGATGCGGCATCGGTAGATGTTGATTTAGACATCATGCGAACTTGTCTCGCAGAAGGCTATCCTTTTGTTTTTGGGCTTCAGTTATTTGATTCATTTAATGGTGCAGGTGGCAATGGTGGATTGGTTCCCATGCCAGATCCTAACAATGAGAAACATGAGGGTGGCCATGCCATGCTTTGTGTTGGCTACTCCGATACCGATCGTGTTTTTATTATTCGCAACTCCTGGGGTGAGGAATGGGGCGATATGGGCTATGGCTATGTGCCCTATGAGTACATGGCAGACCCGAATTTGAATCATGATTGCTGGGTAATTCAACTGGGGAACCATCAGGAGATTGACCTTCGCGAAGACATTAGTAAAGGAATCAGCAAGAATATTAGTAAAGACAAAAGTTCTTTGTTTGATGGTGAAAGATCGGAAATAGCGAGAAGTCTTCGCGTTCCAGGAAGTACCCATACACCCAGTGGGATTCCGCTGTATAACGAGTCGTACTATGTGGAATACGAAGAAGAGTTAGTCTATCTTGACGATCGTGGAGGTTATGTTAATGTCTCTGAAGTTGAAGATATAGAAAGTTTGTATTACTTGGAATACGAAGAGGAATACGAAGAAGAAATCAGCGAAACCTGGTACGAGGAAACAGAGTATTTAGAAGAGGAAGATTCGGAAGAGTTTGAAGAGACCTCGGAAGAGACCGAATACGAGGATAGTACCGAGGATTACTCCGAAGAAGAGGAAGAAGAAGAAACTGAAGAGGAGGAAGCTGAAGAAGAGGAAACTGAAGAGGAAGAAGAAGAAGAAGCGGAAGAAGAAACTGAAGAGGAAACTGAAGGGGAAGAAGAAGAAGAAGAAGCGGAGGAAGAAGAAACTGAGGAAGAAGAAGAAACTGAAGAGGAAGAAGAGTACGAAGAGAGTGACGAAGAAAGTGGCGGAGAAGATGAAGATGAATAAGTTTGTCCCGTCTCTAATCACTTAGAATCACGACTACCATTACTAAAGTTATGCCTCCAAGCTCACGGGTTTGGGGGCGTTCATTTTGCAACTTTAGACCGATCGATCGGGTCATTACGCCTCACAAATTGATGAAATGTTAATCATTCTGTTGAACGCCGTTCACGAATAACTCATGTCCGCCAATGATCCACGAAACCTCATCGCCGAAAAAATCACCCTTGACGATCTTCAGCGACACTTCGGACGATCGCCCCGACCCCGCTGCGTTTCTCGAATGGCAACAAGATTTACCGACTCTCACCGTTCGCGGCAAAATCGACGGGGATCTCTACCAAGTTCTTGCCATCCTAAAACATCTCGCCAACCTCCTAAAATAAATCTCTCTCGATCGCATCGACGCCCTTAGTTCTTCGGACGAAACACCTGCTCCACCCATCCGACCAAGGTTTTACGCGGGACAAACCGCCCGATCACACTCACAACCTGATTCCCGAATCCCGTCACAACAATCGGTTCATTCCGTTCCAATGCATCCAGCGATTCCTTCACCACAGACTCCGCTGTCGCAACTTTGGGTGGCGTTTGCGTTGAGTTTTCCATCATCTTATCCATTCCCGCCGCCACTCCAAAATTCGATTCCGTCGTTCCCGGACATAGCGCCTGAACCTTCACACCCGAACCCTTCACCTCTGCCCACAGAGACTCACTAAAGCTCACCACAAAGGCTTTTGTTGCGGCATAGACGGACAGATACGGCAACGACTGAAGTCCTGCTATTGAGGCAACGTTAATAATGCTACCGGACTTGCGTTCTACCATGCTGGGCAAAAACAAATGCGTCAGTTCTGTCAATGCTAAAACATTCAACTGAATCATCGAAATTTGTTTCGATCGATCGCAACTGACAAACGCTGCATAATCGCCAAACCCCGCATTATTCACCAGCAAATCTACTGTCCACTCCCAGCTCTTCACCGCATCAAAAACGCCCTGAGCTGCTGTGGGGACCGTCAAATCTGCAACCCAGACTTTCACCTTCACACCCTGATTAGTCGTCAACTCATGAGCCAGCTCTCCCAGCTTATCTTGCGATCGAGCCACCAACACTAGGTCATACTTCTTCATAGCTAACGATCGTGCAAACGCTGCACCAATCCCCATCGAAGCACCCGTTACTAAAGCTGTCGGCATAATCATTCATCTCTTAAAACTCATCTCTATGATAAGTGGAATATAGCGATCAGTGAAATCCAACGCGGGTTTAGCTCAACCCAAGATTCTCTGAATAAACCCGTCCATCTTACCCAAAACCACTTGGGATACCTCATGCCCCATCGTCGGAAATTCTAAATACTTCACAGATGCCCCTGCCTCTAAGAGCCGATCGCGCGTCTCCACGGCCACGGCCACCGGAACCACCGGATCGACCGCGCCATGCACCATCAACACCGGAGCTTGATCTGAAACCGGGGCGATCGCACCATGACGATAGCCGCTTAACACCATGCGTCCGGCCAGCGGGAAGTCAAACCCCACGTCGATCGTCATCGCCCCCCCTTGAGAAAACCCACCCAACAAAGTTTGGGTCAACGGCACCTGTATCACCGTCGGCAACGCGGTTAAACATTCCATCAATGCCTGACGACTCGCTTGCAACTGCGGCAAATGCCCCCAATTCCCGCCAAAATTAAACCCAGATGGGAATCCGTACCACATCTTTCCGCCCGGAGCCGGATGGTCAAACGGCCCTTCCGGAAAGACTAAATGGTACTCAGATAAATTCAGCAATCCCGTAAAATAGGCGGCATCTTCGGCATTGGCACCCCAGCCATGGAGGATTACGATCGCACCCTTGGCCGGACGTCCCGACTGCGGCGGCACCGAAATGGTTCTTAACGTCATTACCTTGTCCTGATTGATTTTTTTAGAATACTAAGCTAGCAAACCGCTGCATGATTTCAAAACCGACCGGAGTCTCTTTTATTTGATGGGCGATGGCCTCGGGGTCAAAGCCTTCAGTAAGCAGACCTTCCCGTGCATAGTGCGTATAGGCTTGCATAACCTGCGTTGGGAACTCCGGATGGAACTGCATCCCCCACACACAATCGCCATAGCGAAAGGCTTGGTGGGGTACCCGATCGCTGGATGCCAGCCAGACGACATTGGGCGGGAGCTGGATGACGGCTTGGCGATGGCTAAGCTGGACGTGGGTTTGGGGGGGGAGGCCATGGAGAAGCGGATCATCTTGAGCTTCAGGACGGATTTGGACTGGAAGCGTGCCGACTTCTCTTCCATCCGAAATGTAATCGACCGTTCCCCCGAGCGCATAGGCCAACAACTGGTGGCCGTAGCAAATGCCTAAGATGGGAATTTGTTTATCGACAGCGATGCGTAACCAAATAGCCGTGGCTTCGCCCCAAGGATGCCGATCGGTGACCATCGAATGGGATCCGGTGATGAGAATGCCGCTGAGTTCGGTATAGTGAGGCAATGTGCCACCTCGGCTCACATCGACGGTTTTGATGAAGGTTCGATCGACCGAGAGTGCCTCGATCATCCAGTCTTCAAAATCACCGCATCGATTCTGGAGATCAGGCATGGTGCTTCCGGTCTTGATAATTAGAAGGTAACTCATGGATGGTAGTTTAGAGGGGTTTTAAGTGGGATTAAGTGTCTTTGGGGGCGCTTTAGGATGGCATTGAAAAGGAGGAGATGGCCTGAAGTCAAGGTCGTGTGGCTGCTATCCTCTCATTTAAAGGGTTATTGTGTGGCAATGTAGATAACCTGGTCACAAATTTTAGGAGTCCGGTGCGGTGGATGAGCTTAGGGCGGCGTTGGAACTGGCGACTGATGAAGAACTTTCTGGCTTAACGGATCTGTTGTTTTGTCCGAAGTTTAATCCATTGGATTATCTCCAGCAGCCGGAGGTGTTGGCGCTGCGGGCGGGCGATCGATCGCGTTGGCTAGATGACCTAGAGCAGCGATTTCGGTTTTTGGCGGCGGATGGCCTGACGGTGCTCCAACGAAAAACCGATCGGCTCAGCTACCGAATGATTTTGATTCAAGTCTGCTGTTATCTCAAATTGCCTTACTCCAGCGCCCTGTCTACGATGGATTTGGAAGCAGAGATTTTCTTGGTTTTGGTGCAGCGATCGGGACTGGAATTGCCGAGTAATGCCTCCGGGGCGGTCGGGACGGCACTTAAAGGCGGTGGAGCGATGGCAGCAAGCACACTCGTGACGCCATTGGTCAGACGTCTTGCAGGTCAAACGTTGGCACAGCAGGGATTAGTGGCGGCGGCGCGGCAGGGGCTGTTGCGCTATGGGGTCGTGCGATCGGCGGCATTAATGCTAGGACCTGTGATGTGGACGTGGTTTTTGGCAGACCTAGGATGGCGAAGTATTTCGACTAATTACGGCAGAATTATTCCGATGGTCTTTGCTCTTGCCCAGATTCGGCTGACGCGGGGCTTTGATTAGCAGCTAGAATTTTAGGGCTTCTCTCCCTTTTACTATGAACGCCCTGAACGTCCGTAATCTGTTAAAGCTATTCCGTCCCCATTCTGAACCGTCTCTCGATCGTTATTGGCAAGTGACGCAGCTTTGTTTGTTGATTTTGCCGTTTAATACGCTGGTGGGTGGGGTCTCCTTATTTGTTAATTCAGCCCTGTTGTGGGGACGATATGCAAATCAGTTTGTGCAGAGTTTGCTCAATCAGGTGTTGGTGTTGTTGGGCGCTTGGATGGTGATTATTGCGCTGTTTTCCGATCGAAAGGATTTGTCTCTGCCAGGATTGCTGAATTTTTTGCCCTTTTTTGTGGTGTTTATTGCCCAAAGTTTTTTGTTTCGTGAGGCGCGGCAGTTGCGACAGTTGGCGATGCTGTTGGTGATACCGTCGGTGCCGATTTCGATTTTGGCGATTGCTCAGGTGTTCTGGGGCTGGAGTTTTCATTGGAAGATTTTCTCCATTGGCGGTGGGGATGGGGTGATTTTGGACTGGTTTTTGCATCCAGGCGGGGTGCCGCTCGGTCGGGCGTCGTCACTGTTTTACTATGCGACGATTTTGGCGAGCTATCTGGTGATGACGTTTACGGTCAGTGTGGGGCTATGGACCGATGCGATGGCCCAACCGCTGAAATCTAGTCAGATCAAATCGGACGAGATGCAACCGCTTGGCGCAGGGATTGGGCGATCGTTTGGAGAATGGTTGTTTCAGTCAAGGTTTGGGCTAATGGTCGTGGTGATGCTAAATGCGATCGCGCTGTTTTTGACCCAATCTCGGAATGCGTGGGGGATTGCGGTGGGAATGGTGGTTCTGTTTGCTGTTCTGATGGGCTATCGGTGGGTGATGGGACTGGTGACGAGCTTGGTGGTGGCGGTCCTAGAAGCAGCCTATGCGCCGCCGCCGCTGAATGGATGGTTTAGGACAGTGGTGCCGAGGCAAGTTTGGGGACGGGTGAATGATGAGTTATTTCTGGGGCGTCCGGTGGAGACGCTGCGGTTGACTCAGTGGAAGTTTGCGGTTTCGATGATGCAGCAGAAGCCGTTGACGGGTTGGGGGTTGCGCAATTTTTCGATGCTCTATGAGGCGGCGACGCACTATTACATTGGCCAT
>JAYVVL010000486.1:0-2444 GCA_043787035.1 Synechococcales cyanobacterium | reverse complement strand
CCTCATAATGCTGCTCGTCATGCACTTTTATTTAATGGGGATTACCCTTTGGGAATCTCTAAAGCATCGGCTTTAGCAATAGCCATTCAAGGACTCAGCCAAAAATCAGCAGCCATCAGCGAAGACATCACTACGATCGTCTCAACCCAAAAACTACGAAAAAAACATCTGCCCCATGATATTTGGGCAATCGTTAACACCACGGCTTCCTTGACAGTCAGAGAGGCTCTAGCCTCTGTCCCTCGCAATACGTTACCATCACGCATCATCGAAACGACACTATTTGCGAATGGCAAAATTGGATTACTAACGGTCGAAGGCCCCGATCGAAATCCCAATTCCGCTGATTTGATCGCGGAAACCTATGCCTTAATGCGTGAGGATACTCAACTCCGGCAAGCTATTTTTGAATCCGATAATCCCATGCGATCGCGTAGCGTAGGGCAAGGCTGTAGTTCAACTACGATGGTCATTTCTGATGCAGACATTTCAGTCATGGCCGCAGCAATGACCCGCAAAATTACGAAAATGCGTCAGGAGGACTTACCAAAAGCAACAGGCGAGATTAATTTAGCTTCAATGCTGGGAGATGGATTTGGTCTATCATGGCAGACCTATCCAGTTCCAACTGCCCATGTAGTGCCTATTGACCGTGCCCCATCGTGGACAGTTAGAGTTCTCGATCGTGCCCATCAAAAAATCTTGGATGATTGCGCTCGATACCCTGATGTAGAAACAGGTGGAATTTTGATTGGAAGACTGTTTGAGGCGTTACAAGCCTTCATTATCACTGATGTTCTGCCTGCTCCAGTAGATAGCTGTCGTTCCAGAGAAGAATTTATCCTGGGTACAGCCGATGTAACTACACAATTAGCCCAGTATTCCGCTACTTGCAATCATACACTCTACTGTCTGGGAACTTGGCATAGTCATCTGAGCGATTCCGGTCCTTCCGATCGGGACTGGGAGACTGCTCAGAAAGTCGCTGAACATCAAAGCCAACCGCTTGTTCTGCTAATCCGCACTCCCAATCATTATCGAGCAATCGCTGACATTAACCATTAGCCCCATATTAAAATTATGGAGGATTGATTATCATGATTCACAACTTCTTTGACCAAGGATTTGATGTCTATACCCGTCGTGCTCGTCTCACGCCAGCATTGATTACCATCCTGCCGATGACCTGGAGTTTGCTGTTGATTCTTCCAGGGGAACTGACGGTATTGGGGGGTTTGGGCAGCCTAATTATTTGCTGTGGTGGCACAGCCTTACTCGTTCAGATTGCTCGTGATCGAGGTAAACATCAAGAGAATCGCCTATTTGCCCGTTGGGATGGCAAACCCACAACAGTCTTATTGCGCCACCACAATAACCCAAATCCTACACGACTTCACAGACGGCATCGCCAGCTTCAAAGCCTGGTGACTGATCTTCGGATTCCTGATGCTTCATCTGAACAGGCTGATCCCATCGCAGCAGATGAGGTGTATGAGATGTACGTCAAGTATCTCCGTGACCATACTCGCGATCGTGATAAATTCCATTTAGTATTTGATGAGAACTGTAATTATGGTTTTCATCGAAACTTATGGGGGCTAAAGCGATATGCAATTGGTCTTGCCTTATCGGGTACGGCAATCACAGGAGGTTTGCTGATCGCACAGCATTACGGATGGAGATCGTGCAACATTCCTCTTGCAATAACCTTGACTGCACTGAATTTCTTTCTTCTCCTTCTTTGGAGCTTCTGGGTTACACCCGATCGGGTAAAAAATGCGGCATATCAGTATGCCAAGTGCTTATTAGATACCTGCGACCAATTGGCTGAACCACTGAAAGATGCTTCCCCAATCATTCTAGCTAGAAGTTGATTTAGTAAGCCGGAGCAATCCGGGCTAGCGCCTTGATGAAATAGGAACCTTCAGAGCCTTAAACCTCACCACTGAAGGAGATTCATCATGAGCGCTGGACTTAATCAGATCACCATCCTCGGTCGTCTCGGCAATGACCCCATCACCCGCGACACCCGCACCGAAACCACCGTCACCCACTTCGACGTGGCCGTAGACGAAAGCTACAAATCCAAAGCCGGAGACAAAGTGGAGAAAGTCACCTGGTTCCGCTGTGAAGCTTGGAACGGTCGCGGAAAAGCAATCGCTCAATACCTCGGTAAAGGCAATCGCATTCTCGTCAACGGTCGCATGGACTTCCGGCAATACGAAAAGACGATCGTCCTCGGCGGTCAGGAAGGCACCGTCAAAATAATTGACCCTGTTCTCATCATCGAAGACTTCAAAATCATCGATTGGAAAGACGATAACCCTGGTGACGGCTTTGACCAAGATGAACTTGTGTGACAAGCTGTGACCCCAATAAATAAGGTCACCACGAAGAACCGGAAACGGAATCGTGAACTTCTCTAAGATGGAGGTGAAAGCCCT
>JAYVVL010000485.1:0-7029 GCA_043787035.1 Synechococcales cyanobacterium | reverse complement strand
TGAAGCAGTGATCCCGGTATCGTGGTAAGGAATCTATTTACAGTATTATTAGCCATCATGTCTCAACCCACGATCGAATCTATCCTGCAAGAAAATCGCTCATTCCCGCCAAGCGCTGAGTTCTCGGCCAAAGCGACCATAAAAAACTTAGCCGAATATAAGGCGATTTATACGAAAGCAGCGGCTGATCCGGTCGCATTTTGGGAAGAACTTGCAAAAACTGAACTGCATTGGTTTAAACCCTGGACTCAAGGATTGGATTGGAGTAATCCTCCGTTTGCGAAGTGGTTTGTGAATGGGAAGACGAACCTTTCGTATAACTGTCTCGATCGACACTTGGACGCTAGAGGTGATAAACCTGCCATTGTTTGGGAAGGCGAACCGGGTGATTCTAAAACGCTGACGTACCGGGAACTGCATCAGCAAGTCTGTCAGTTTGCGAACGTCCTGAAAAAGATGGGCGTCGTAAAAGGCGATCGGGTGGGTCTCTACATGCCGATGATTCCTGAAGCCGCAGTAGCAATGCTAGCCTGTGCGAGAATTGGGGCAGTGCATGGAGTCGTATTTGGTGGGTTTAGTGCAGAAGCGTTACGCGATCGCTTAGTCGATGCGGCGGTGAAAGTCGTGATTACGGCGGATGGCGGATGGCGCAAAGATGCGATCGTGCCGTTGAAGCCTGCGGTGGATGCTGCGATCGCAACGGGCCAAACCCAGGTCGAAACCGTCATCGTTGCCAAACGCACGGCGCAAGACGTCACGATGGTGGAAGGCCGCGATTATTGGTGGCACGAGTTGGCCGCTACCGTGAGCAGCGATTGCCCTGCGGAAGAACTAGACGCTGAAGACAATTTGTTTGTGCTGTACACGTCCGGCTCGACGGGAAAACCCAAAGGCGTCGTCCACACCACAGGCGGCTACAACTTGTATGCACACATGACCTGCAAATGGATTTTTGACTTGCAGGAAAATGATGTCTTCTGGTGCACGGCTGACGTGGGATGGATCACGGGGCACAGCTACGTCGTCTATGGTCCCCTCTCCAACGGCGCAACCACAGTCATGTACGAAGGCGCACCCCGCCCGTCAAACCCTGGTGCATTCTGGGATGTGATTGAAAAACATAAAGTCAGCATTTTTTACACGGCTCCGACCGCCATTCGATCGTTTATTAAAATGGGCGACGAGCATCCCAATGCGCGGGATCTGTCGTCGCTGCGATTGCTCGGAACCGTGGGCGAACCCATTAACCCCGAAGCGTGGATGTGGTATCACAAGGTGATTGGGGCTGAACGATGCCCGATCGTCGATACATGGTGGCAAACCGAAACGGGCGGGATCATGATTACGCCTTTGCCTGGAGCGATCGCAACCAAGCCGGGATCGGCAACGCTCCCATTCCCTGGAATTCTCGCGGACGTTGTGGATATGGATGGCCATAGCGTTCCAGTGAATGAAGGGGGCTATCTCGCTGTGCGTCATCCGTGGCCTGGAATGATGCGCACGGTGTATGGTGACGACGATCGCTTCCGCAAAACCTATTGGGAACACATCGCGCCCGTGGATGGCCAGTATCTCTACTTCGCAGGCGATGGCGCACGCAAAGATGCCGATGGCTACTTCTGGATTATGGGCCGTGTTGATGACGTGATTAACGTCGCGGGACATCGGCTTGGCACCATGGAAATCGAGTCAGCATTGGTGTCTCACCCGGCGGTGGCAGAAGCGGCGGTCGTGGGCAAACCGGACGATCTCAAAGGCGAGGAAATCGTGGCGTTTGTCACCCTAGAAGGCACGTATACCGCCAACGATGAGCTGATGAAAGAATTGAAAAAACACGTTGTCAAAGAAATAGGTCCGATCGCCCGTCCAGGGGAAATCCGGTTTGCCGATGCTTTACCCAAGACCCGATCGGGCAAGATTATGCGTCGATTGCTCCGGGCACTAGCGGCAGGACAAGAGATTTCCGGTGACACATCCACGCTGGAAGACATGAGCGTGTTGGAGAAGCTGAGAGGGTAAATCTTGGGGAGATTGCGGAGTCTCTATTCCCCTAAATCACCCAAATTCTTCGCAGTAAAAAGGGACGATCGCAGGGTAGTCGATCGTCCCTTTCTTATTTAAACCGTCTTAAGTTAAACCATCTTAATTTTAAATAAGTCGTTTAATTAGCGGAACGTATAGGCAGACTGTACAGCCCAAGTCACGAGAAGGACGATCGATCCGAGGATAACGACCGCAGAGAGCGTAATACCAGCAGGGCTGTCGGCACCGTCAAATTTCATGATGCCGCGATTGAGATCAGACATAATAACCAAGACTCCTTGTAAGATTCGTTTCATGAAGATGTGGTGGAACGAGTTGGGGCGTGAAGATGCAACCACCTACCAGCCACACCATTGTAACCGATGACGCTTTTCACAGTGGAAGGTTCCATCACCTTTTACGGTCATTAGTGTAGCTTTAGGATGTGATGAGATTCCAGAGTATTTCTTCATATATAGCTCAAATTTTGTAACTGATTGTTTACGTAACTTAACTGAGGGACGATCGATGAAGGTGTTTTTGATGACGATCGCGCTGTCCCTATTGGCATTGGCCTTAGCGGAGTGGGTGTTGCGTCTGCGCTTCGGCTTTGGTGATCCACTTCTCTATGTGGGCGATCCCGACATTGGCTATTTGATCGCGCCAAACCAGTCGGTGGTGCGCAATGGTAATGCGATTCGGATCAACCCGTTTTCCATGCGCAGTGAGCCATTTGAATCACAGAAATCCCCCGGCGAAATTAGACTGTTCTTCATTGGCGATTCGGTGGTGAATGGCGGATGGTGGACGCCGCAGGACTCTATTATTTCAGAACAGGTGAAACGCGAACTTCAGAAAGCCGGGACCCCAATCTCGGTCCTGAATGCATCGGCAAATTCCTGGTCGCCGCGCAGTGAACTTGCCTATCTCCAACGCTTTGGCACCTTTGATGCGAGTACGGTTGTTTTAGTGATTAACACCGACGATCTGTTTGCGACAGCTCCGACATCACTGGTTGTAGGTCATCATCCGAACTATCCCGATCGAAAACCCGTTACGGCGATCGTTGAGATTGTGAATCGTGAATGGTTGTCGAGACAGCCGACGAGTCCGGCGTTGCAGGCGGTGTACGACGAAACGGGCGATCGGGTGGGGAAGGCCCTCGATGCGATCGCGAAGATTCATGCCATTGCGCAGGCCAATCAAGCGACGTTCTTATTGGTCATGACGCCGTTGCTTAGAGAAGTGGAGACAGCTCCAAGAGATTACGAAATCACAGCCCGCAAACGCCTAGGCGAACTGCTGCTGTCGAACCAAATCCAATCGATAGATATGCTGCCGATTTTCAAAACCAACGGCAACCCTAAAAGTTTGTATCATGACCACATTCACCTGAACCAACGGGGAAATCAGCAGGTCAGCGATCGGGTCCTGCAATGGTTGTCTCAGTAACTGGGACAATAACTGGAACAATAACTGCAATACTCACCATGCTTTCTTTTTGGCAGAAAACCAGCGGCACTTGGATTAATGTATTTACGATTTTGGTGGGGAGCGGGGTGGGACTCAGTCTGCGGGGACGACTGGCACCCGCAATGCAAGAGGTGCTGACTCAAGGGCTGGGGCTATTTACGCTTTTCCTAGGAACTCAGATGGCCTCGGCGATGATGGGCGCGAAGGCGGGGGCTGTGGATGGCGTGATTTTGGGGCTGGTGGCGATCGTCTTAGGGGGCCTCATGGGTGAAGCGTTGCGCATTGAAACGAACCTCACACGACTTGGGGACTGGCTCAAGAAATCAGTGCGCGGCGGCGGCAAGTTTACAGAAGGATTTGTCGCGACGAGTTTGTTGTTTTGTGTGGGACCTATGGCGATTGTGGGCGGATTGAGCAATGGCTTGACGGGGGATGCGCGGCTATTGACGGTGAAGGCGGTGATGGATGGAATTGCGGCGGTTGCTTTTAGTAGTACTTATGGTGTGGGCGTGAGTTTTTCGAGCGTGATGATTTTGGGCTATCAGGGTGGGTTGTCGTTGATGGCAGCAGGACTCGCGGGCGGGTTGCCCAATCCGGGAAGCGATCCGAGGGTGGCGTTGATTTCAGGAGTGGGCGGATTGATGGTAATGGGAATTGGGTTTAACTTGCTAGAGGTGGCCCTGATTCGCGTCAGTTCATTTTTACCAGCGCTTTTCCTGGCTCCGATTTTATATACAGTGGCACAATCCTCCCAGAGTAGGGGATAGAGACAGATTTGAGTATGCGGTTGAGTACGAAACTGAATACTGATTTTGCATCATACGAACGATCGATGTGATGTGCGATAGAACGCATAAACTAAGAATGCGGGAAGATGGAAAGACCGATGAGTTGGAAATTAGTTAGCAACTACCTGGAAATTGGTTAAGAAATGTGATTGAAACTATAAACTAGGGTACTGTATTGGAAGCTTTACAAACATGACTCCGATAGAACTTGGGACAGCCTAGGACGTAAATCTCCAACAGGTTTAAGAAGATTTCAAAATTAATTAACCGATTTTGGTTTATCGAGGTATACATTGAGTAAAGTCACAATCTTTTAACCCTAGAGGACTACTTCCATGGCTGGCACAAAACGACGTTCTCCTACTTCGACTCTCGTTTCTAAATCTGCAATCTCGCAAGCTTCATCAACGCTATTGGATTTGCCTGAGAAGCCAAAAGAGATTTGGTCATTGCGTGAGGCGATCAACGCACTGAAGGATCAAATCACATCGGCTCTCGATCGAGGTTACGGTTATCCTGAAATCTCCAAAATGCTGACAGCACAAGGCGTTGAGATTAGTGCTTCGACGCTCAAGTACTATCTGTCTTCTGTGCGCCGCGAGGACGGAACAAAGACCAAGCGTCGCAAGACCAGCGGAAAGCTGACGGAGAAGACCTTGAGTCAGGCTACGGCGGCGGTCGAAGGTGCGGTCAGTGATGATGATGATAAGAAGACTCGCGGTCGTAAGCCTAAGGCTGATGAAGTGGAAGAGATTCCTGTGGCTGCGAAGCGCGGTCGTGTTCCTGCTGCTTCTAAGGTTGAGAAGACGGCGACAAAGACGCCTGGAACTCGGGGTCGTCGGAAGGCGAGTGCTTAATCACGATCGCGCTTGACGTGGGGTGCGATCGTGATTCGATCGGGAAGGCATTGGGTTTGATAGCAGGTAGGATGCATTGGATTTGATGCGTTGATTCGCTAAGCGAATCCTACGTTGGATTTTGGATCGGATTTTGGGGCGTTGGGGTTTGTTGGCCTTGGCGCTCTTTTTTGTGGGGATTGTCTGTAGAATCTTGGGGTGGTTTAGGATGGGTGTGCGATGAATCCTCAGCTTGATGCATTTTGGATGCCGTTTACTGCAAATCGTCAGTTTAAGGCGCAGCCTCGGTTGATGGTGGGGGCGCAGGGGATGTTCTACCGGACTGATGATGGACGTGAGGTTTTGGATGGGACGGCGGGGCTATGGTGCGTGAATGCGGGCCATGGGCGGCGCGAGATTGCAGAGGCGGTGAAGCGGCAGGTGGAAACGCTGGATTTTGCGCCGACGTTTCAGATGGGGCATCGTTTGCCCTTTGAACTCGCCGATCGCCTGTCTAAAATCACGCCAGGAACTCTAAATTCAATCTTTTTTACAAATTCAGGCTCAGAAGCAGTAGATACGGCGCTCAAGATTGCGATCGCCTATCATCGTGCGCGCGGGGAAGGCACTCGGACTCATTTGATCGGGCGAGAGAGAGGCTACCATGGCACCGGGTTTGGGGGGCTTTCCGTCGGCGGGATTGGCGGCAATCGGAAGGCGTTCCCGGTGTTGGCCGGGGTCGATCATTTACCTCATACCCACAATTTAGAACGCAATGCCTTTTCAAACGGACAGCCGGAGTGGGGAAGCCACCTTGCCGATGATTTGGAACGCCTCGTTGCCCTTCATGATGCGTCTAACATTGCGGCAGTGATTGTAGAACCTGTTGCAGGCTCGACGGGCGTGCTGATTCCGCCGAAAGGCTATTTGGAAAAACTTCGCACTATTTGCGATCGTCATGGGATTGTGTTGATCTTTGATGAAGTGATTACTGGGTTTGGTCGAATGGGGACGACCTTTGGAGCTGATTATTTTGGGGTGGTGCCGGATCTGATGACGGTTGCGAAGGGATTGACCAATGGCAATGTGCCCATGGGAGCCGTATTTGCGAAACAAGAAATTTATGATGCGTTTATGCAGGGACCAGAAGCGTCGATCGAATTGGCCCATGGCTACACCTATTCGGGACATCCGCTGGCCTGTGCGGCGGCCTTGGCGACGTTAGATATTTATGAAAATGAGAAGCTGTTTGAACGGGCGGCGGGGCTGGCTGAGTATTGGCAAGCGGCCATTCAGTCGTTGCGATCGGTGAGCTGCGTGATTGATATTCGATCGATCGGACTCGTGGCGGGGATTGAACTCGATCCAATCATGGGAAGTCCCGGTAAACGGGCATATCAAGCCTTAGTGGATTGCTTCGAGAGTGATCTGTTGATTCGGACGACGGGCGATATTATTGCGCTATCGCCTCCGTTGATTGTGGAGAAGATGCATATCGATCGAATGGTCGATCGATTGGAAAAAGTCTTGAGTCACATTGGATAATGTATTTGGATGATGTATTCATTTTTAGTGCCGTTGTACAATGAAGAGGAAACGCTACCGGAGTTGGTGAGACGACTGAGTTTTATTGCGAATCGGCTAGATGCTTCCACAGAGATTGTGCTGGTGAATGATGGCAGCCGGGACAATTCCGTTGCGCTCTTGCGTCAGTTTCAGCAACAGGATTCGCGAATTTGTTACATCAGTCTAGCGCGTAACTTTGGGCATCAAATAGCGGTGACGGCAGGATTGCATTTTGTGCGGGGCGATGTCGTGGTGATTTTGGATGCAGATTTGCAAGATCCGCCGGAACTGATTCCTGAGATGATTTTGCAATGGCGATCGGGGTTTCAGGTGGTGTATGCACA
>JAYVVL010000484.1:0-7034 GCA_043787035.1 Synechococcales cyanobacterium | reverse complement strand
TTGTGCTTACCCTGGACAAAGCTCTCAAACAACATTGCATGTTCCTCCGGCGGAATTCCCACTCCCGTATCCGTCACCGCCAGTTGCACAATCTGACCCTGACGAAGGGTTGGCTTCAACGACCCCTGCCCCGACGCCAAATCCAATACCACACTGCCCTTATCCGTAAACTTCACCGCATTGCCCACCAAATTCGTAATCACCCGGTGCAACTCCAACCGATCGCCTTTCACCAGCAGCGGCATCTTAGGCACCAAACCCACCGTCAAAATCAGTCCCTTGTCAATGGCAATCGGCGATAGCTCTTCCACCACCTCAGTGGCCAAAATCGACAAATCCACGGGCGAAAAATTCAACGTCTTCCGTCCAGCCTCATAGCGATACACCTCCAGCAGCGTATTCACCATCGTCAACAAATTTAAATTGCTGCGACTCATAATCTCAATAGCCTCTTGCACATCCTCCGACAAATCGCCCATCACTCCTTGGGATAGCAAATTCAACATCCGATCGGCAGCCACCATGGGCGTGCGCAGATCATGGGTCAACCGCGACACAAAATCTTCTCGCTGACTGGCAATTTGATCCCGTTCATCCACACTGTACTTCAGCCGCAGCAGCGATCGGACCCGCGCCAACAGCTCATCAAACTCCACGGGTTTCCGAATAAAATCATCCGCCCCAATATCCAAACCCCGCGCCACACTCATCTGGTCATAGGCTGTGGTGAGCAAAATTGGAATGAACGGCAGCGACGTATTTTGCCGAATCCGTCTGGTGACCTCATAGCCATCCATGATCGGCATCATTACATCGAGCAGGATCAAATCAGGTGCATATTCATCTACTTTCGCCAGCGCTTCTTCACCATTTTCCGCTAGCTCAACCTGGTAGCCCTCTTCCTGTAAAAGACACTGAATCAGAAAGTTATTATCGGTCGAGTCATCCACAACGAGGATGCGATCGATTTTTGCGGTTTTAACAAAAGGTGCGTGATTCATGCCAAGGATATCCAGGAAGTCAAGAGAATAGTAACGGATGAACTCGCTCTTATCAGTGATATCCGTCATGGGGTTCCTGTGACTTCTTCCTAAGGGCGGATAAAAGTGAAAATGGGCGCTTGATGGAGCACTTATCTATTATTCCCGAGCAACTGTACCAAAATCAGGGTAGATTTCTTGTAATGTCGATTTCTACCTAAAGGATTAGGCTCAGGAGTAATAATGGCGGATCCGCTGCAAGTCCAGGGAAAGGAACGAATTTTAGGGCTAGACCCTGGGTTGGCGACGCTAGGATTTGGGGTGTTGGACTGTTATTCAGCGATCGGTCGGCAGGTTGCGAGGGCTGAGGTGGTGGACTATGGTGTGATTCAGACGCTAGCGGGGACTGAGGTTGGCTGTCGTCTCATTACACTGCATGATGATTTGCACAGTTTGATTGACACTCACCAGCCCGATCGCGTTTCGATTGAAAAGCTGTTTTTTTATAAAATGGGAAATACCATTGCAGTTGCCCAAGCGCGGGGCGTCGTGATGTTGGTCTTGGCGCAGCACAATCTCCCGATCGTTGAGTTTACGCCAGGGCAGATTAAGCAAGCGGTGGCGGGGCATGGAAATGCAGAAAAGCGTGATGTCCAAGAGGCGGTGATGCGCGAACTGAAGCTTGACAAACTCCCTCGCCCGGATGATGCTGCGGATGGGTTAGCGATCGCGTTGAGTGCGTGGTTTCAGCGATGATTCTATTTAACGAGGGCGTGGTAATAATCATTAGGGAGCGTGTGTTGTGCCTGAGTTACCTGAAGTTGAAACGGTGCGGCGGGGATTGAATGAGCGGACGTTACATCGGCGGGTAACGGCGGTGGAGGTGCTTCTCGATCGCACAATAGCCTATCCGTCTGTCGCCGAGTTTCAGGCAGGTCTTGTCGGGACTGCGTTCCAAACCTGGCATCGTCGCGGTAAGTATTTGATCGGTGAACTTGCTGAGGGTGCGGGACATATGGGCGTGCATCTTCGCATGACGGGACAAGCGCTCTGGACCCAGCCGGAGGTGCCGTTGGAGAAGCATACGCGGGTGCGGTTTCTGATGGGCCAACAGGAGCTTCGCTACGTCGATCAGCGCACCTTTGGGCAAATCTGGTGGGTGCCGCCGGGAGTTGCGCCGCCGGACGTGATGCAGGGGCTGCAAAGGCTGGGACCGGAGCCGTTTGATGCAGCTTTTTCAGACGAGTATCTGGTAACGTGGATGCGCGATCGAAAGCGTCCGATTAAAAATGCATTGCTAGACCAATCGCTGGTGGCGGGCGTTGGGAATATCTATGCCGATGAGTCGCTATTCTTATCTGGAATCAATCCACTCACGTATTGTGCATCGCTAAAGCCGAAACAATTATCAACGTTGCGAGCATATATTATTGACGTGTTGCAAACTAGTATTTCGGCTAGTGGGACTACGCTGCGGGATTACCGAACGGTGGATGGCGTGAATGGGAATTATGGATCCCAGGCGTGGGTTTATGGCCAGGATGGTCAGGCTTGTCGGGTCTGTGCTACGACGATCGAACGCGTAAAACTCGCAGGTCGATCGGCCCATTTTTGCCCGAGGTGTCAGCCTGGAAAGTGATGTGATGGTGTAATGAAAAAAATTAATTGTTCACACCTATGATTATGATACAGCGATCGTCCTCCTAAACTGTAAGGGTATGCAGGTGACAAGAATTTACGAATTTTAGATGTGCGAACATAATCATTAGACTACATTTCTAGCCATGTACCTAGTGAGATCAATATTGCTGATACCGTTTTCGGGATCCAGATGGCTTTTTGCCCGTGCAATATTGGAATAATACAAAACTTGGCGACACCTTGGGTAAGGCAGGCGTGAGTAGCCAAAGTAATGTGCTGGTTTTTGAAAAATCCCTATAATCTAAAACCCTGATTTGATTAGTTGCACAACATCTGATGAATCGCCGAAGAAAGGTTCTAGTTAACGGATAGCAGTTGCAAATTAAATAAACAAAAGTTCCCTTCAAGACTAATTGAATTAAAGAGTCTTGGAGGGATATTTAGCATTCTTCCGACAATCAATTATTTAGAGTAATCGTCTAACCTAAAGTTTGACGTCTGATCCCCTCTAAAGCAAGAATTAGTGCGTCTATTTCAGCCTTAGTGTTGTAAAACGCCAAGGAAGCTCGGACCGTTTTCTCTAATCCAAAACGTCGCAAAATGGGTTGGGCGCAATGGTGACCCGCTCGTACAGCAATGCCCTGTTGATTGAGGTACTGACCGATCGCCTCGACTTCAAAGCCTTCTAGCACAAAGGAAAGGACAGCCGCTTTTTCGGGAGCTGTCCCAATTAAACGCAGACTTTTAATACTTTGTAAGCCTGCGGTGGCATACTCTAAAAGCTCATGCTCATAGGCAGCGATCGCGGGTAAACCAATTTTTTGCACATAGTCCAGCGCCGTGGCCAGACCGACCGCATCAGCAATGTTGCCCGTCCCCGCCTCAAATCGACTGGGTGCCTGATGATAGGTCGTCCGCTCAAAGGTGACATCGATAATCATGTTGCCACCTCCTTGCCAGGGTTGAGTGGCATTGAGCAAATCTTCTTTGCCATAGACTACCCCAATCCCCGTTGGCCCAAATATTTTGTGCCCTGAAAACACTAACCAATCGGGATTGAGCGATTGGACATCAATGGGAAAATGGGATATCGACTGGGCTGCATCGAGCAGGACTCTTGCGCCCGCTTGATGGGCGAGATCGATAATGGTCTTGGCGGGTGTAATGGTACCTAGGGCATTGGAGACGTGGGAAAAAGCCACTAATTTTGTGCGGGGGTTCAGGAGTTTCTGGTACTCTTCCAACAGGATTTGACCGTGATCATCTACAGGAGCAACCCGCAACTTGGCTCCTGTTTGTTGGGCCAATTGTTGCCAGGGAACGATATTGGCATGATGTTCTAAATGGGTTAGAACAATTTCATCCCCTGCTTGCAAATTTTGGACTCCCCAACTTTTGGCAATCAGGTTAATCCCCTCCGTTGTCCCCCGCACAAAAATAATTTCATTGACTGAAAAAGCATTGAGAAAACGCCGGACAGTTTCCTTGGCCGCTTCGTAGGCATCGGTGGAACGGGCTGCAAGTTCATGGGCCGCTCGATGTACATTGGAATTTTCATGTTGGTAAAAATAGACCAACCGATCGATTACCGCTTGAGGTTTTTGCGTTGTCGCGGCGTTATCAAACCAGACTAAGGGTTTGCTATTGACCCGTTCTTGCAAGATGGGAAAATCTCGCCGGATACTATGGACATCAAAGAAACCAACTGTTTGCCCTGAGAGAGCAGGCACGAAGAATGGATCAATGGGAGCTGAATAGGGAAACTGACGAAAAGCTTCCTCAATGTTTAGAGGAGGCTGGGTTTGGCTCGCAGCTTCGAGAAAATAAAAGCTAGGGGCCAAACTGGGAATAGACGCCCCAGGGAACTTAGCAGGAGGAGTAAAAGCCGAAACGGGAGGAATGGACGGATGAGGTAAGTCAGCGGGTTTAGGAACCGGAGACTGAGCCGATGAAATTAACGGGATAAACTCATCAAACTCTGCTGCTAGGTCATGCTGTTGGATTTCCTGAAGTAAGGCTTGGGTTAGCTGCCCTAGGGTCTCAGGTTGAAACAGCGGATTGAGATGAGGGATCTCACTTTTCCCTTGGGTTAGTGCCGGGGCGATCGCAGGTGACAAAGAGATCACACCCGTCGCCAATTCAGAATTAGGCATAGTTATAGGTGTGGTACTGGTTAACATCAACGTTTTCAAGCACGGCTGCCGCATCATCACTTAACACGGCTAAAGAGCAGTATAGAGAGACAAGATAGGACGCGATCGCCTTACGACTAATGCCCATGAACCGTACCGATAAGCCGGGTCCATGTTGACCCGGTAAATTGGGTTGATAGATACCAATCACACCCTGGCGACTTTCCCCCGTGCGGAGTAATAAAATATTGGTTTTGCCCTGGGCATTGACTGCTAATTTGTCGGAGGGAATTAAGGGAACACCCCGCCAAGTAATAAATTGAGAGCCAAACAAAGACACCGTAGCGGGGGGCACTCCCCGTCGAGTTGCTTCTCGACCAAAGGCCCCGATCGCTCTAGGATGGGCTAGAAAGAAGGCTGGTTCTTTCCACACTTTGATCAATAGCTCATCAAGGTCATCGGGAGTCGGCGCACCCGTTCGGGGCTGAACACGTTGGGAGTCAGCAATATTGTTTAATAAACCATACTCGGCATTGTTGATTAACTCACTTTCTTGTCGTTCTTTGAGAATCTCAATAGTTAAGCGTAATTGCTCGTGAATTTGATCGTGAGGACTACTGTAAAGATCAGAAACACGAGTATGCACATCAACAACCGTGTTAACTGCACTGAGTAAATACTCACGGGGATTTACGTCATAGTCCACGAAGGTTTCAGGCAAATCGCGCTCATCGCGCTCTGAACAAGCCACTTCAATCTGAGAGGCGTCCCGTACTTTATTTAGGCGATAAATACCTGCCTCTACTGGAGTCCAATGTAGCAATCGAGGAAACAGACGAGGGGTAATGCTGCTTAATTGTGGAACAGTTTTTGTAGCATTGGCTAACTGACGAGCTGCAACATCACCTAAAGCTAATTGGGTTTCATTGACTTGGATAGAGGTCATAGCAAGAAATTCCTAAACTTAAAATCAGAAAGGTTGAAAATGAGCGAAAATCGGCGGGAAAAGTTTCCCTTTATAGCCCTTAGTTTGGGTTTTAAGATAGGCAGAGTGATTTCAATATATTGAAATCTAAACACATTGAAATCTAACCATGTTGTTTGAATTCCTAGTTGTTTAAATTCCTGCACCTTCATCAAAACTCTCCTGTCGTAGCTGTGCCTGGGAAATAAAACTCCCAGGGGGAACACTACGGGTTAACCAAACATTGCCGCCGATTGTCGCTCCTTGACCGATGGTGACACGACCGAGAATGGTCGCCCCTGAATAAATCACCACATCGTCTTCAATAATCGGATGACGGGGTTGACCTTTCACTAAACTGCCTGATTCATCACGGGGAAAACTTTTGGCCCCTAATGTAACAGCTTGGTAAATACGCACACGATCGCCGATTACGCTGGTTTCACCAATCACTACTCCTGTGCCATGGTCAATAAAGAAACCCTGACCAATAGAAGCGCCTGGATGAATATCAATGCCCGTTAAAGAATGACCAGTTTCTGCAATAATGCGCGCCAATAAGGGCGAATCTAAACAATAGAGAGCATGGGCGATTCGATGATAGGTGATTGCTGTAATACCGGGATAACAAAACAAAACCTCATCTAAATTTTTGGCTGAGGGATCACCATGGTAGGCCGCTAAAATATCACTTTCTAATAGTTTTTTTTAACTCCGGCAGTTGTTCGGCAAAAGCCTGTACCGTAGTGTGGGATTGAGACTCGATTCGAGTTTCTTCCAAATGTAAGTCCACCCCCAGCAACCATTTTTCTCGATGAACTTGATGGCGTAATAATTGCAGGGCTTCGTTCAACGTATGAGCAATGAAGTAGCGAGTTGGCGTTTCTCCGAAAACGGATTTGCCAAAATGAAACGGAAACAAGGTTGCACGGAGTTGGTCCAAAATATGAGATACCGCATCACGAGAAGGTAAAGGAACCTGAGTTCTCTCCTGAGACCAGCTTTGCAGTTGGGGCGATCGGGGCTGAGATAGCTTGATGATAATCTCATCTAAGTCCCAACCAGACGGAGTGCTGCCCTGATGAGAGCGAAGAGACTCATAATGGTCAATAGAATGGAAACTCATACGGCGAACCCTTGCTCATTAAAGACACCTTGGAACAGGACAGTACTGAGATACCGTTCCCCCGAATCGGGCAAAATAACGACAATCATTTTTCGGCGTTGCATAATGGAGTATGAAAGGAGGGTAAACCTATGTTGCAATGCCCAGAATGTGGGTCCACAAACATCAGTAAGAATGGCAAACGGCAAGGT
>JAYVVL010000483.1:0-7059 GCA_043787035.1 Synechococcales cyanobacterium | reverse complement strand
CCCATTTGGAACGATCGATCGTCGGAGTGGCAGTTGGTTTTGGAGGAGTGAGGCGTATTCCTAACCATGAATCGATCGGAGGCCCCCCGGCCCCCAATTCTGGGGGAGTAAGAAATTCCGAAGCCCCCAGAATTGGGGATTGGGGCAGTCCGTCAGACGTCCAATGAAACAATGCCGATGTGATGACAGATGGTGGGATCGTTGGGTGCGGTGGGTGGAATGGCTGAAATATGATCGCGGAATGTTTCGAGTTCAGATTTGAAGGCTAGTGCGCTTTGAA
This sequence comes from Synechococcales cyanobacterium, assembly GCA_043787035.1. Lineage (GTDB taxonomy): Bacteria > Cyanobacteriota > Cyanobacteriia > Leptolyngbyales > Leptolyngbyaceae > JAAFJU01. The sequence continues at coordinate 6,779 of JAYVVL010000483.1, read as the reverse complement.
TTTGGTGTTCAAGTTGATCAATTTTTTTGTCAAGAAGTTCGTCAACGAGCGCACAGGGCGATTGTCCGGAGGCCCGAATACTGAGAATGCGCTGGATATCAGCAAGGCTAAAGTGAAGGGCCTGCGCTTTTTTGATGAATTCCACTTTTTGAAGCGTTTCAGGGCTGTAGTAGCGATAATTATTGGCCGCACGATCGGCGGGTTTGATCAAGTCCAAACTTTCGTAGTAGCGCAGGGTGCCGACGGAGAGATGCGATCGTTTGGCAAGTTCTCCGATTTTGAGAAGTGGCGTTGTCGTGGTCATAGTGAGGGTTTTCAAGGGCTTATCTTGTACAGGATAAACCCTACAGCGAGCTAGAGGGTCAAGCGATCGTTCCTAGCCCCGATTTTGTCGAACCTTTATAGGAAGGCTCGATCGGCTGGGTAGATGAGGATGGGCTGGATGATTTCAGGCTGAGTGATTTCGGGCTGAGTGGGTGGGAAGTTGGGTTGGGCAGATGGGATCGGATTTATTAGCTGTAGGATTTGGAGAATCAGTGGAAGCCATTTCCCGGCAGCTTTTAGAGTGCAGAATACGGTTTGCGGAGTGACTGTGCCTTTGACATGGACGTCGATTTTGAGTTCGAGTTCTGAGTTAGTGGCTGAAGTCGTGGCTATGAGATTCGCCTTTTCATCCTTTGGGGTATAGTCAATTTGGAGAGGGTTCACGGGGTTGCTCAGGTTTGTCATGTTCTTGGCCGATGAGCTGTTGTTGTTAGGAGAAGCTTTCATGGTGAAGTCCTTTTTGAGGTGTGAGTCCATCATGTCCGAGTTTTAATTGATTGAAAATCACTACTTTCTTCTACTTCCGCTGTTTGTTTTTAGGTGCATTTCTACTTCTGGAACCTCAAGTAGAAGAAAACTTCTACCTCAATGAAAACCAAGTGGAAGAAATCTTCTACTATCCCTCGATCGATACCATCTATGAATCAAAATTTATTAAGACAAATGGAATTAGATTGGGATACTTTTATTAGATCTTTTGACGCATGTTGGGAATTTAAACTCTCGAAAACTGAGCGCGAATGGTTCTCTGTGCGGTTTCTCTCCAAGAATCTCAGCGCTTTTGAAGGTGAAGGAACAATTCCGCAGAAGTTTAAGAAGGCTTGTCCAGATGATCTATCTGCCGACATGAATGGTCCTAAGCATTTCACTAATATTTTCAGTAAATTTGAAAAGAATAAAAAATTACAGTTCCGAGATGGTAAGTATCCAGAATTACTCAAATTTCTCGAACGGGAATTTGAGAAAAAGAAGGCTTTTCAACAGGCTAACTTGAAATTCACTAGGGTTAGTCGATCGCAACAGATGGCGGAGGCGTTGTGTCTTTTGGATTATGGAGAGCAGGAGAAGATCTTTAAGAAGCGGTGGAAATCGGGCGATCGGGCACAGGCTTTTTTGTGGAAGTGGCGCAGGATGAAAATACGCTGTTGCAAAAGTGTCTTGTGAAGCGGTTGCAGCGATTTGCTGAGAAGGGAGAGCCGCCTAAGTATTTGGCGATTAATATTACTAAGGCTTGGGGTGAAGATGCTGTAGATGCGTTTTGGCGGTATTTGCGGCAACAGTTGAAGTTGGATGATGATGTGACGGTTCCTGAGATTCTGGAAAATTTGAAACAACTCTGCGCGACTAAAACGGTTGTTATTGCGCTGTATGGTGTGTCGATATTGAGGAGTCAGGTGAGTCAGTGGTTGAAGCAAGTTTGGACTGAGTTGGGGAAGATTTTTGAGGGAGATCAGACAACGGAAATTGGGCCGCGATTGCTAATGTTTGTGACCAGCGATCGTCCGACTCAAAACTTACCCATACTAAGCCAATTGCAACTGTTGCCTTGTTTGAAAGAAATCACGATCGAACATGTGGAGGATTGGCGAGACGAGGACCGGGTGATGCAGTGGGAAAATCGCTGTCGAGGTGAGTCTCGGGTGACGACTTTAGATAAAATGATGAAGCTTGATGAGGAGCCTTGGGGTGATCCCTATGAGGTTTTGGGGCGTCTTTGTAAGACGTTTGGGTTTTCGGGGGTTGAAGATGTAGAACATCATTGGAATTTAGTGGGTGAGGTTGCATCATGATGGATATTGAAATTTGCTATACGGGTGAGGCGACGTATCAGCCTGGTGTAGACGGTGCGCAGGACGATCGAGGGCGATGGTATTTTCCTTATTTCCCGAGCACTGATTTGGTGGAGGCGGTGAATTTGGCGATTTTGTTGAATCGTCCGTTGTTGCTCGAAGGGGAGCCGGGATGCGGGAAGACTCGGTTGGCTGGGGCGATCGCCTATGAGTTGACGCAGAAATTAGCTGAGGCGCGGTCTAAGGCACAGTCTAAAACACAGTCAAAAACACAGTCCGCCAAAGTGAAGACTGTGGCGTCGTCGAAGCAGTGGTGGTTTCATGATCTGTGGGCGGTGAAGTCGGTGGGGCGGGCGAAGGATGGATTGTATGGGTTTGATGCGGTGGGACAGCTGCGGGATGCGCAGTTGGTGGGGTCTGATCCGGAGCGGTTGGAAAAACTTTTGGGGTCAAAGGCTTATGCGGCGTTGCAAGAGAGACTAGCGAATAACCTGAAATATCGGACGTTTGGGGCGCTGGGTGCGGCGTTGAGTCAGCAAGATACAGATACGGATCAGAGACGTTTGGATTCGGAAAATCTGGCTGAGGTGCGTCAGTGGGTTTCGCATCCGATCGTACTCATTGATGAGATTGATAAGGCGGATAGTGATTTTCCGAATGATTTGCTGCTGGAGCTGGATCAGTTGTGTTTTGAGATTCCGGAGACGGAGGAGCGTTTTCCTAAGAAAGGACAGACTCCAAAGCCGATTATTATCATCACCAGTAATCGGGAACGTCCGCTTTCGGAAGCCTTTCTGCGGCGATGTCTTTATTTCTATGTGGGCTTTCCAGATGAAGCGCAGTTGAAGGCGATTATTCAGGCGCGGTTTAGACCAGAGGTCCGATCGAAGTTTGATGAGGTGATTGAGACGGCGATCGCTACTTTTTTGGAGATGCGGACGATTTTGGATGGGCAACCGGGAACGAAGAAGCCGGGGACGAGTGAAATTTTGGAGTTTTTGGAGGCGTTGTCTAGTCGGGGAGAAGAGGCAAAGGGTGATTTGGCGGATTTGGTGATGCGAAAACCGCTGTTGGGCATTTTGTTGAAGACGCAGGCGGATCAGAGGCTCTATCGCCAGAAAATGGGGTTGAAAGATGACTAGGATTCGCGTGCCGGAACTGAAGTCTGAACTGATGCTGGAACTGAGGTCTGAACTGTCGCCTGTCCGATCGCTGGTGCTGGATTTGTTTCGGTATTTGCGATCGCATCAGGTGGTGTTGACGATGGAGCAGTTCGATCGGTTGGCGGTGGCGGTGGAAGCAGGGTATGGCGTGGAGAGCTGGGCGAGTTTGCGACGGGTGTGTCGGGTGGTGTGGGCGATGCCGGAGGAGAGTCGGCGCGGGTTTGAACGGGCGTTTGATCGATATCAGGAATGCTGTATGGATGCGGGGCGATCGTTTTTGGCGGGGTTGCCGGAGACAGTGGTGGAGCCGATCGCACTAGAGCCTGAACTAGGTCAATGGCCGAGGTTGCCGCCGAGAATTTTTCCGGGGGAGGCTGTGCCATCACCTAAGCAATCGCTGGAGTCGGACGTTTCGCAGGGCAATGAGCAAGGGGCGACAGCGGTGAAGCAGGCGCGATCATCGGCTGGGGGTTTGGATGCGTATGTGTTGCGGGATTTGCCGTCGAGTTTGGAGCAGGTGAAGCAGGTGGGACGATCGCTGCGATTGCGGGAGCGCCTAGGGACGTTGCGGGAGTTTGATTTGGAGCGGACGGTGGAGTGTATTGGGCGGGAGGGGGTGTTTAGTCAAGTGGTCGAGCGTCCGGTGATGGGGAAACGATCGGAGGTGTTGGTGCTGGTGGATGATGATGATGCGATGATTCCTTATGGTCCGGTGGTGGAGCCTTGGGTACGATCGGTGTTGGAGAATCGGCTGGAATCGGGACGGATTTATCGGTTTACGCGGTATCCGGTGAAGTATTTGTATGAGTGGCGACGATCGACGCAGGCGGTGGTGCTGGAAAGGGTGCTACAAGGGTTGTCTCGGTCGAGATCGGTGGTGGTGATTGTGAGTGATGCGGGGGCGGCAAGTGGGAGCTATGGCGATCGACAGGTGCGGGAGACGGTTGCTTTTTTGGATCGGTTAAGGGGGACGGTGCGATCGGTGCTGTGGCTGAATCCGGTGCCGAAAGCGCTGTGGGCGGAGACTTCGGCTATGGCGATCGCGGATGGGCTGGTGGGGCTGGGACAGATGGTGGAGATGGATGGGGTGGGGGCGGCTGTGCGAGAAATGGTGATGCAGGGGGGGCGGTCATATGGTGGGTGAAGCGGTGGGTGAAGTAGCGGAGATGGATGCGGGTCTTGTGCGACGAAAGGATCGGGCGGAACGGCTATTGGCGGCGTTTGAGTTGCGGTATGGGGCGATGGCGGTGCTTTTTGCGGAGTATGTGGCGTTTCCGTTGACGGTGACGACGGAGCTGAGTTATTGCTTGCGGGAGCGGTTTTGTCCGGAGGCGGAGTGGTCGGTGGCGGCGGTGGTGTTGTCGTCGGGGTTGTGTGATGCGGTGGGCTATGACTTGTATGAGCTGAAGTCGGGGGTGAGGGCGGTGTTATTGGCTCGGTTGGTGGGACGATCGGGGGGTGAGCGGGTGTTGGGAGAGCTGGTGGGGTTTATGGCGGGCTACATTCAGGCTCGGTTGGGCTGTGCGGGGACGTTGGATTTTGGGGCGGAGCCGGAGTGGATTGCGTTGGCGTGTTTACGATCGGCGGATGAGGTGACGAGATTAATTGTGCGGCGGCTGAAGGAGATGTGGGCGGAGGAGGAGGAAGGGCAGTCGGTGACCCGGAGTCGGTTTCGGCTGGGGGTGTTGGTGGAAAGTCAGATGGATCTGTTGGCAATGCGGGGGTTTAGGCCGATCGATCTGAAGGAGCTGCAATTGGTGGCGCGGGATCTCGAAGGGGAGGTGGATGAGACGTCGGTAGCGGAACGGATGAAACGAGCGGGGTTTCCGGAGTTGAAGACGATGGAGGTGTCGATCGCGATTCTGGAGGTGGGCGTGGAGCTGGAAGTGGGGCTAGTGGCGATTGAGGCGATGACGGTGAGGCTCGATCGCGCGGGGACAGTGGTGCGTGAGGAACGGGTGGAGGGTTGGAAATACACGGAGACGAGACCGGAAGGGCTGAATCTGGAGATGGTGGCGATTCCGAGTGGGCGGTTTTTCATGGGTTCTCCGCCGGATGAAAAAGATAGGTTTGACGATGAGGGTCCGCGTCATGAGGTGACGGTGCAGCCGTTTTTTATGGGGCAATATCCGGTGACGCAGCGACAGTGGTCGATTGTGGCGGGGTTAGAAGAGGTCGATCGTACTCTTAAGAAGTCTCCGTCTGGCTTTGAGGGCGAAGATTGTCCGGTAGAGACGGTGTCGTGGGAGGATGCGGTGGAGTTTTGTGCGCGATTGTCTCGGGTGACGGGGCGGTGCTATCGGCTGCCGACGGAGGCGGAGTGGGAATATGCTTGTCGGGCGGGGACGGATACGCCGTTTTATCTTGGGGAGACTCTTTCTGGGAGGGTGGCAAACTATGATTCCAGTGTGGTTTATCAGGGGGAACCTGCTGTAGATTCTCGGGGGAGAACTAATCCTGTGGGAGAGTTTTCACCGAATGCGCGAGGACTCTATGACATGCATGGCAATGTGTTGGAATGGTGCGCGGATGATTGGCATGACAATTACAACGGTGCGCCGATTGATGGCAGCGCTCGAAAGGATGCCTCTAATGATTCCGGATCTAGACTTCTGCGAGGCGGTTCGTGGATCTACGATTCGGGGTACTGTCGTTCTGCTGTTCGCCGCTACGGCTCGCCCGCTGATGCTGACAGCTTCATCGGTTTTCGGTTGGCGTGCGATTTTCCCAACACTCTTTTGTACCAGAACTAGCTCATGGGATATGAGTTGGGCGTGTCAATAGAGGAGTCCAGACCTGTTCCAGCGATCGAGCAAAAGCTTGATCCAAAAATAACCCGCGATCGCCTAGCCTAGTAGGGAACCCGAACCGTTGGTCGATCGCATCCCTTCCGCCGTTAGCCACCATGCCCCAACTTCTTCAGCAACGCCACACCAAAACGATTCAATATTTCACCGAAGACCTAAGCCAGCAGGTCAGCCTGGAGATGGCCTACATTCCTAGCGGCAAATTCCAGATGGGATCGCCAGAGGATGAACTCGATCGCTTTGACAATGAATCTCCGCAGCATGGGGTGACGGTGAGTGAATTTTTCATGGGACGTTTTCTGGTTTCTCAGGCTCAATGGAGGGTTGTGGTGGCGGGGTTCCCAAAGGTCGCTCGTAATCTCAAACTCAACCCGTCAAACTTTAAAAGTAAGACTGAAGATCGACCAGTCGAACGAGTGTCTTGGTTGGATACGCAAGAGTTTTGTAAGCGCTTGTCGAAAAGGGTAGGCCGATCGTACAGGCTTCCGTCAGAAGCTGAGTGGGAATATGCTTGCCGTGCGGGGATGACAACACCCTTTCATTTTGGGGAAACCATCAGTTCTGACGTTGCAAATTATGATTCTCGATCGGCCTATTGACTGGGCGAAATAGGTCAATATCGACAAGAAACAACAGCGATCGACTCCTCACATCCCAATGATTTTGGACTCTGCGACATGCATGGCAATGTGTGG
>JAYVVL010000482.1:0-7060 GCA_043787035.1 Synechococcales cyanobacterium | reverse complement strand
GTTAAAAAACCTAAGAGACGATCGATCGTCCGACGCTGCCCGAGAGTGCTCAGCCAAAGCAACTTACGCTGATGCTGATAGCGAAACGCATCTAACACCTCCCGGCGAAAATGAGGCCAATTATCCAAATCGTTCCAGTAAAGCCAAATTACAGAAGTCTGATCCACATGGGCATAGCTCTGAAGCGTAAAGGGTGACTGCGCCACCACCTCAAAAGGCTGTCCTGCCCCCACAAACCCCAAAAACGCCTCTTCCGGAGCCGTCCGTGCAGCGCGCGTGCCACCTGTGGCATCGACCTGCGCCGTCCCAACTAGTCGAATGGCACCTCGCTGCACAAGGTACAACAAGCCGGGGCGCGTCACGATTTTTTCGTCTTTACCAAAGGTCCGGCAGCGGTAATGTTCTTGCGCCCAGTCAATGATCCGTTGCCAGGTTAAAAATGGGCGGGCAGAGTCGGGGGATTGTGAAGATGAATACATATAAAAATGGAAATTTGATGAGGGAACTGATGCTACGATCGCCCGACTAGCGGCACGACCTGTATCTCGCTAAGACCACCACACCCAATTTAGGAATGTCCGATTGTTGAGATGACCCTTAATAGCCTACGTACATTCTTGCGAGTTCGACTTCATACCGCAATCTCCCTGATGGTAGATATTGCGGATTCTACGGAGAGTCTGTCGTCACCCCAGTCCCGTATAAACCGATCGTCCTCATCTCATTTTACCGCCATTGCACCCCTGGAAATCCGCCTTCAGCGCCTCTCTGGCATTAGTCCCGTTCGGTATCAGTCTGCGATGGCGCTTCAACTTGCCTCAAAAACAACGGTTCGGCCCCAAGAACTCGCGATGGCTCTTTGTGATGCTTACGATACATTAGCCCCCCCCCTAATCGGACCCTCTTGGCCATTCTCGATCGCAGCAAATGCTACTGGATGGTTGACCTTATCCCTGTCCTGTACGAGTCTGATGGCTTTTCTTGACCAAAGCCTGAGTCATTGGTCTAGTGGTTCATCCATACAGCCTCACGATTTTCCGTTCCTCATCTGGCAAACCGATCAGCGCTGTCAGTCCCTACGATTGCACCTAGAGCGCCATCCGGTGCAAGCCCCCTCAAAGGATGCCCCCCCATATAATGAGTCCCTTCTCCAGTGTGGCCCAACCCAATCGGCCTTCAGCGCACTTATGGAAGCTCTCCTGGATTGGATGGATGACGAAGGACCGTCTAAAACGCCTCACAAAGCCTTGATTCGAGTTTGCCAATGCCTGGATCGCCTGCATCAGCAGGTGCCGCTCTTTCATCCTCACACCACCCAACACACGCAGCATCAGTTTTTGAAAAGTTTGGCCTGGGTGCAAGGCGCAATCCGGCATGAGGTGGTACTGATGAATGAGATAAGCAATTCTGATGGTCAATTGAGACGATCGGGGATGACAAACTCAGGATCATCAGATATATTCTAGAGGTGTGAGGAGCGAATAATATAAAAAAGGTACCGAGACGAAACACGGCCAGTCGTCGGTACCTTTTTTATATTCTATTTTTATTCGGTCACAATTATTTCAGGCATTGAGTAATAGGGCGTTGAGAGCTTTTGCAACCCCGTCTTCCTCTGCCGAAACCGTTACCCAGTCTGCCTTCTGTTTTACAGGTGTGGGTGCATCGCCCATCGCAATGCCAATCCCGGCGTACATCAACATTTCGAGATCGTTAAAGTTGTCGCCGATCGTCATAACTTGATGAGACTCTAACCCTAGAACTCTTTCAGCTAAGTACCGCACGGCGTCGCCCTTGTTTGCTTGAGGGTGGGTGGCTTCTAAAAACGTGGCGGAGGAGGTGGTGAGGTGCAAAGGTTCGGGCGGGGTGAGGGTCTTCAGTTCAACTAAGCACGATTGAATAAGCTGGGAGTCGGGACCGAGGGCAAGAAGCTTGGTGGGAGGGGTGGCGAGGGTCGATCGTAGATCGCCTGCGGCAACGGGTTTTATGCCTGAGCGCGAACTGTAATGCTTCGTATGTGCGGTAATGTCCCGAACATGGAGCCGATCGCCAATATAAAGATGGACGTCAATGTGATCGCGCAAATGGGGCTGCTCAAAATAATCCAGTAAATAAGTCACTTGAATCGGCGTAAGTTTCCAATGTTGAAGCAGTGAATCGCTTGTAGTATCTTGGATCCAAGCTCCCTGATAGGCAATTAAGGGAAGTGTTGAGTTGAGGAGTTGATGGAACCGTTTGGCGGAAGAATACATGCGTCCGGTTGCGATCGTCACAGCAATCCCCTTAGCCTGAACAGCCTTTAGCGCCTCTAGAACCGGGGGTGAAATATCGTTCGATTGACCTGAAATAGTGCCGTCAATGTCCACGACAAGTAGCCGAATGGCTTGGGCACGAGCTTGCAGCGTAGAGAAGTCGATGGATGGATTTTGGGCAAACGCAGTCATAGGGAAAATGCTGAGAACAGCATCGGTAAGGTCTCCCTTTGACTATAAATCCTCTAGGGTTGCGATGGGTTTAGGGTTCGGATTCGATCTAGCAAAACAGTCGGCAAGACCACAGCTTCCGTCGCGGCGGTGTACCAAAGTCCGGCTTCGGGGTAAGCATTAGCGCGATCGTTGGAGGATGATCATGCCATCACCGACCACGGGATTTCGGGCGAGAACCGCTCCATCAGAGCCTTCAAGCTGTATTTGGGTAAAGCCTTTGACTTGGGCGATGACCAGAAGGCTGTTGGCAAGTTTGTCTTGGGTCGATTCGGCAGTTGCATACCACTGGTTATCCAATGTGATCGCAAGAAAGTGACTATCGAATTGGGGCCGGATACCGACGATCGCATTGTCAATGATCGACCCTGCGATCACATCTAGATCTTGACGGAGTTTGGCGCGCTTCTGAGCATCAGGACTGAGAATCTCGGGAGTTAGGAAGGAAGGTGTGACAGCCGGGGGGCGATCGGTTGGGGCGACAGGTTGAGCGATCGGAGAACTCAGGTCACTGGGAATAGCGATTGAAACGCTCTCTCTATCTGAGCTGTAGTCTGCATTGTAGTCACGGGAGAGAGCCGTTTTGCCAGATTGACGGCTTGGTTGATTGGTTTGACGGCTCGGTTGGCTAGGTGAATTGGGTGGGGGCGCAGCTTGACCCGAGGGCACAATCGACACAAACCAGAGAACTAACAACAGGACGCCAACCAAGATGCCCGAAAGACTACGATCGCTGAGGGGCTGAAAGGACTCCGGTAATCGAGGCCGAAGCAGCGTTAAAAGTCGTTGCCACAGGGGCTGAGCTTTGCTCCACAGGGAGTCGGTGAGACGTTTGAGGGGCGTCCAGTCGATCGCTTGTGCGGGGACGGTTCCTCGGGCTTGGGCCGTTCTCTCTTGGAATTCGAGCTGGGTACTCCACGTTTGGAGCGATCGAGTCAAGACCTGCATCCCTTGGAGAAGGGTGGGACGGGCCTGAATCCAAGATCGCCCTGCCACCTGGGCGATCGTTTTTAGCGCGACGTTGGCCGAAGTCTGAACCGATTGCACGGTGGAGGGTTTGGCGCTTTTCTCGGGGTTTTCAGGCATTCGGGGGTCTCCAACGTCATTCCAACGTCATCAGGTGTAATCAATTCTACCGTTCACTCGCTATATTAATTCTAGTTGAAATCCTAGTTCAATCCGGCTCCAGTTCAATCCGACTCCCATTCAATCAGGTTAATGAGAATGAAATTCACACGACGATATATGTTGGGCTTGGCGGGGTTGGGAAGTATGGGACTGGCGATCGCTGTCTCTGGACGATCGTTTGGGAAATCACTGATCTCCCAAGCCAGAACCATTCAAGATGCCAGTAAAGTCAACTCCAATCTCCCTGATGTTCCGTCTCAAGAGCCTCCGTTACTGCGGTTTGTGGCGACGGCTGACACGGGATCTGGAGACAAAAATCAGTTTGCAGTGGGCGAGGCGATCGCTCGTTATCACGATCAAAATCCTTTCAAGCTTGCTGTTTTGGGCGGCGACAATATCTATAACAGCGGTGATATTGCCTTAATTGGTTCGACCTTTGAGCAGCCTTACGCTAAGGTTTTGGCGCGGGGCGTTAAGTTTCGGGCGTGTCTCGGTAATCATGACATTCGGACCGCCAATGCTGTCCCACAGGTCAACTATCCTGGCTTCCACATGGATGGACGCTACTACACCTATAGCGATGGTCCTGCGCAGTTTTTTGTGCTCGATACCAATGGCAACATTGATTGGAAAGCGCAGATGGATTGGCTAGAGACCACGTTAAAGGCGAGCACTGCAAGCTGGAAAATCGTCTATGGCCATCACCCTATCTACTCATCTGGACATTACGGCACGGATCCAGCCTTCGTAGCCCGGTTCACACCCTTATTCAAAAAATATAACGTTAATCTTTACATTAACGGTCACGAGCATCACTACGAACGCAGCAATCCGATCGACGGCACCACGTACCTCATCACAGGCCATGGCGGCGCAAGTCTTCGTCCCGTAACCGCCAAACCGCCCACAAGTGCCTTTGCTGTCTCTCGATTTGGGTTCAGCACCGTAGAAATCTGGACCGATCGCATGGTCATTCAAGGCATCGGCACCGACGGCACGGTCTTCGATCGGGGTGTCGTGATGAAAAAGGCATAAAACAGCAGGTTTACTCCCGCAGGTACCCCGGACGATCGCGCTGGGTTTGGGTCAGTTCGGCCTGAAGCTTATCCCACTGCGATGCCTCTATTGTGGCAATCATCTCGTCTAGATTCGATCGATAGCGTCTTAATGCCACCAGCAGTGCAGGCGAATTAAACTCGGCCATTAACCGACCCAGTTCAGGATTGCCGCCGCCGACCCGACTGGTATCGCGAAATCCCGAACTCGCGAGCTGTTGCGCTAAGGTCCGAACCTCAATCTCCTCTTCTCGGGTACAGGCTTGAATCAAACTCGCACTCACCATAACCGGAAGATGCGAAATCAGGGCCACTGCGCGATCGTGGGCCGCAGGTGTGCATTCATACAGCACCGAACCCACCGATTTTGCCAAGCCAGATACTACTTCAACTGCCTCTCGGAGCGTCTGTGCGGTCGGCGTCAACACATAAGGATTGCCAACAAACAACCCCGATATCGCCGCCTGAATTCCACTTTCAGCGGTTCCCGACATGGGATGTCCTCCTACAAAAGGATTTGAGACCGTTTTCATCGTCATTATCGCCTCTACAATAGAAGCCTTAACTGAACCAACATCCGTTAAAATTGCCGTTTTCGAGAGAAAAGGCGCGATTTTTACGATGGTGTTTACAATTTTAGAGAGAGGCGTACAGATAAACACCACCTCACAGGTTTTTAAAATCACGGCATCCTCGCTAGCATCGTCCACAGCTCCCCGTACGATCGCCAACTCGCAAGTGCTGCGGCGTTGACTAAGGCCCATCACTCGATGGCCTTGCGATCGTAGATCTAACCCCAAGGATCCGCCAATGAGTCCCAATCCCACAATTCCAATGTCCATGGCACCTTTAAATTGCGTCAGGGAATACTAGCACTAAGTTTGAGGCTACGTTTGAGAACCGAGTGAATGAATGCTATGGGTCAGAGTGTAAGCATGAGTCCCAACGAATTACTCGCTCGATATAGAGCGGGAGAACGAGAATTTTCTGAAATCAGGTTGATTGAAGCCAACCTAAGCGGGGCCAATCTTAAGGGCATAAACCTGAAGGGGGCCGTTCTCAAAATGGTGAACCTCAGCGGCGCTAATCTGTCGGAGGCAAATTTATCGGAGGCCAAGCTCAACCTGACCAAGCTCGGAAAAGCCAACCTCAGCCATACCAATCTTCAAGGCATCAATCTCAGCGTTACTAACCTTACTCTCGCTGATCTCCGAAACGCCAATCTCCAACACGCCACCCTAATCAAAGCCGAACTTCAGCGCGCCAACCTCTCCCAAGCCAATCTCCAAGGCGTCAACCTCACCAACGCCAATCTTCAGGACGCAAAGTTTTGCCGCACCAATCTTCAAGGCGCAAACCTCAGCCGCACCGATCTGCGTCGATCGTCGATGATCGCCGCCAATTTGGAACAGGCTAATCTTCACAACAGCGACCTGAGTTTTGCCGATCTCACCGGGGCAAATCTGCACCAAGCTGAACTGCGCCAAGCCAACCTAAGCCGGGTTAACTTCCAAGGCGCAAACCTCCAAGCTGCCAATCTCCGGTGGGCCGACCTCTCGGGTGCGGATCTTCGGTGGGCCGACCTCTCGGGTGCTGTTCTCAGTGGGGCAACCCTAACGGGCGCGGATCTCTCAGGGGCAACGCTGCTCGCAACGACTTTGGTCCATGTGGATTTGACGCGTGCTAATCTCTCTAACATCGACTGGGCCGGGGCCGATTTCTCTGGTGCTCACATGACAGGTACAAAACTGTATGGTACAAAGCTGCACGGTGCTAAGCTCGGTGAAATCACCTGTCGCTGGCTTGATCTGAGCTTAAACGGCGATCGATCAACGGTCTATTATTTCCAAACGGAAGATGCCTACGAGTTTTTCTATCGATCGGCTCCTACGGTCCAGATTACCCTCGACGACTGCCTCGATCCCGACTCCCATAGTCTCTTGGCAGCCACCTATCGCAAGCTCTCTCGGGTCACACCCATCCCTGCGCCCAATATTACCGTGTCGCGTCATCGCACCATATTGAGCTTTGAACTAGAAAACGATCGTGATTTATTCCTGATGGCAGCGGCGGGGATTTTTCCGTTTCAAGATGCCGCACTAACCCAAGATAGTCTTCAGCAGATTCTCACGGCCAGCGCGCAAGATTCAGAGATTCAAGATTCGGGCATTTTGTCATCCCTCAAGCTCCTCCAAGATCTCATGCCCATTCTGCATCAACTGCGATCGAATCTAGACCATCCCTTTTTTCAAATTCCGACTGACACGCAGGTGGTGAATTCAGAGGGACATCGCTTGACCCTTTACCGGAGTCCGCTGTTCAGTAAGCGATCGGTCCCATTTTTCCAGCGGGAAGACGAATTCAAAGCCAACGCCCTCCCTGCTTTTATTCAAC
>JAYVVL010000481.1:0-2464 GCA_043787035.1 Synechococcales cyanobacterium | reverse complement strand
GAGTTTTCGCCATCGGTCGATTCAACGCCCAACATCAGAAGAGCCATAGTCTGATTTGAATTCATTCTCTAAACCTCCAGTAGCATCCTTGCATGATGGACTAAGTGATCGCGAATAAAACTTGCAATGAAGTAATAACTGTGATCGTAGTGCTCATGACGTCGTAACTCTAGGGCTTTCCCCACCGATCGACAGGCCGTTTCAAATTGCTCTGGCTGAAGCTGAATCTGAAGAAAAGGGTCGTCCAACCCTTGATCAATTAAAATAACATCCTTAAAAGTCGATCGCCCCGCCAATTCACAGGCATCATACTCCGCCCAAGCAACCGAGTCCTCCCCCAAATATAATCCTAACGCCGCTTGTCCCCAGGGCACCTTTGTCGGCGCAACGATCGGGGAAAAGGCGGACACGCTAAGATATTTTTCCGGGTTTCGCAGGGCACAGACCAGCGCTCCATGACCGCCCATACTGTGACCGAAGATGCTCTGCTTGACGCGTCCATCGTTGCCAACCGCCACCGGAAAATGTTCCTGAATCATCGCAGGTAATTCTTCTGTAACGTAGGTATACATTTGGTAGTGCGATCGCCAGGGTTCTTGAGTCGCATTAACATAAAACCCGGCACCCTGTCCTAAATCAGAGCGATCGCTCAGGTCCGCCACCTGCGCACCACGCGGACTCGTATCCGGTGCCACCAGCATGATTCCTAACTCAGATGCAACTGCGATCGCCCCAGATTTTGCCATAAAATTTTCGTCACTGCACGTCAACCCCGACAAGAAATATAGAACAGGCACTTTTTTCCTAGGCTGCTCCATCGCTTGTGGCGGGACATACACCGAAAAATTCATCGCACTCTGGCAACACGCAGATTCATGACGATAAAATCCGATCGTCCCCCCAAAACAGGAATGCGTCGATCGCACGGTTAATTCACGCAATTCACGCATCTTCCCCTCCTAAAACTTCTACAATTCTAAAACGTTACCACCGTCCGAATCCCTTCTCCTCGGTGCATTTTGTCAAACGCTTCGTTAATGCGATCGATCGGCATGACTTCTGTAATCAAATCATCAATATTAATCTTTCCATCCATATACCAATCCACAATCTTTGGCACATCCCGCCGACTTTTCGCCCCACCAAACGCCGTTCCTTTCCACGTTCTTCCAGTCACGAGCTGAAACGGTTTTGTGCTAATCTCCGCGCCTGCTGCCGCAACGCCGATAATCACACTAACCCCCCAACCCTTATGACAACATTCCAACGCTTGACGCATCAGATTGATGTTGCCTGTACATTCAAAGGTATAGTCCGCTCCGCCTTTGGTTAGCTCGACCAAATACCCCACCAACTCCCCATCAATCTCGCGGGGATTCACAAAATGGGTCATGCCAAGCTGAGTCGCGATCGATCGTTTAGACGGATTGATATCGACCCCAACTATTTGAGTTGCGCCCACCATTTTTGCGCCCTGAATCACATTTAAGCCAATCCCACCCAATCCAAACACCACAACGGTCGATCCCGGCTCCACCTTTGCCGTATTAATCACTGCCCCAATGCCCGTCGTCACCCCACAGCCGATGTAGCAGACTTTTTCAAACGGGGCATCCTTCCGAATCTTCGCCAAGGCAATCTCCGGGACCACCGTGTAATTAGCAAATGTCGAGGTGCCCATGTAATGATGCAGCGGCTTACCATTCAGAGAAAATCGACTCGTCCCATCGGGCATCATTCCCTGCCCTTGCGTCACCCGGATGGACTGGCAGAGATTAGTCTTGGGATTGAGGCAGTACTCACAGTTTCGACATTCTGGAATGTACAGCGGAATCACATGGTCGCCCGGTTGTAGCGATGTTACGCCTGGGCCGACTTCCACTACAATTCCTGCCCCTTCATGGCCGAGAATGGCCGGAAACAAACCTTCAGGATCGTTGCCCGACAGCGTGTAGGCATCCGTGTGACAAATTCCCGTCGCCTTGATTTCGACCAAGACTTCCCCCAATCGAGGCCCCTCTAGCTGAACAGTCTCCAAGGAAAGAGGTTTTCCCGCTTCAATAGCAACCGCTGCACGTACATCCATCGTTATTACCTTGCTATCAACAATCAAAAGAGGATTAAGAATTAAGAAACGCTCACTCTAATTCTATAATGCATGATCCAAAACTCCATAGCGTCTCCAATTCGACTCATCATAGTGCCACCACTCTGAATCAATGGTGGTCAATCCCTGAGCTTCTAATGCGGTGGTTAAGATCTGAACATGTTTCCGAGCGGTGTCCGTCATGGTTGGAGAATTTCGGTGGGCACGATCGCTAAAGTCATCAAACTCTGACGGCATTTCTAGATCACGGCCCTGGCCGTCCACTAGAGTTACGTCCACCGCTGCACCTCGATTATGGCGCGATCCGGTTGCAGGGTTGGCGACATAACGACCATCTGGAAAAATCTTCCACATGGC
>JAYVVL010000480.1:0-7080 GCA_043787035.1 Synechococcales cyanobacterium | reverse complement strand
ACGTTATCAATTAATTTGCTGGGCAATATACAAATTGGGTCAGATCTTCTGAAACCCAGTCACAGTAACACTTGTAAATTTATGGATAGGTCTAATGAGAATTCACAAGTCAAGATTGATGTCGCTTCTGCTGACAATCTATTTCTATTAGATGATATGTCAGTTGATGCAATTGTTACTGATCCACCTTATTATGGAACTATTCTGTACGCAGAAATTTCAGATTTTTTCTATGTTTGGATGAAGCGTGTATTACAAGAAGTTTTCCCCGAATTATTCTCTTCGGACCTCACAGATAAAGACCGCGAAGCCGTTGCTAATCCCAGCCGATTTAGAGGTATGGGATCTCCTGCTCAAGACGGCAGAAAAGCAATTACGCCCGAAGAACTCGCCAACCAAGACTACGAAGCCAAAATGGCCCTCGCCTTCGCCGAATATCACCGCGTCCTCCGCGACGATGGCGTCATGACTGTCCAATTCAACCACAAAGACTCCGGCGCATGGGACACCCTCGCCAAATCCCTGATCGACTCCGGCTTCGAGATCACCGCCTCCTGGGCCGTCAGCACCGAAAACCCCCAAAACCTCCACCAAGCACAGAAAAACTCCGTCTCCAGCACCGTCCTCTTGGTGTGCCGCAAACGCGATCCCAACGCCGGACAAGCCTGGTGGGACGATCTGCGCCCCCAAGTCACCCACCTCGTCGAAACCCGCGCCCCCGAATTTGAAGCCAACGACATCGACGGCATCGACCTCTACCTCAGCGCCTTCGGCCCCGCCCTCAACATCTTCAGCCGCAACTACCCCATCCTCGACACATCAGGCCACGAAGTCCGCCCCGAACAAGCCTTCGCCGAAGCCCGAAAAGCGATCGCCAACTACCGCTTCCACAAACTCGCCCAAACCGACACCGCCGGATTCGACCCCATCACCACCTGGTACATCCTCGCCTGGGATGCCTTCCGTGCCCGCGAATTCCCCTTCGACGAAGCCCGCCAACTCGCCCTCGCCGTGGGAGGATTCAACCTCATGGACCTGCACAAAATCCACAAACTTGCCGAAATCAAAGGCGGCAATTGCAAACTCCTCACCCCCGACCAACGCCTCAAAAAACGCGCCTTCTCTACCAACCCCGACGACTTCACCCTCACCACCCTAATCGATGCCCTCCACGCCACGATCGCCATCTACCTCGAAGAAGGCTCGATCGATCCCGTCCGCCGCTTCCTCAAAGGCACAGAACTCCTGAGCAACGATCGGTTCATGCGCGCCTGGGAAATCACCCTCCGCGCCATCCCACACACCCGCGACACCAAAAAACGCATCCCCGAAGAACAAGCCCTCGCCGACCTCTGGCTCGCCATGGACGAAATCAAAGCCAAAGTCCGCTACATTCAGCCAGAATTAGAATTAGGCGAAGAGCAAGACAGTCTGTTCTAAACTAAATTCACCCTCATTCTCTAGGAGAACCACCCATGACCCTTAAAGAACAACTCTTCCAAGAACTGGATAATGCCTCCGACGATATCGTGGCCCAAATGCTAAAAGATCTCCGAATTCTAAAGTCAAAGACACCCGCAACTCATTCGTTAACCAGCCTCATCGGTCAAGCCCAAGGCACTTTTACTAATCCAGAAGAAGCCGATCGATTCATTCGTCAGGAGCGTGACACATGGGACTCCTAAATTCACTTCAAGGCGATCGTCTTTATTTTGATGTCAACATTTGGATTTATGCACTCGAAGGCTACCCAACCTTCATCACCGAATTAACGGCATTATTACAAGCGATCGACCAAGGAAAGCTGACAGCAGTAACGAGCGAGCTTTCCTTAGCTGAAGCATTGACTAAGCCAATGAAAAATCAAGACCAAAATACACAATTACTTTATCAACAGGCAATTTCTAATCGAGCAAATGTAGAGGTTTTACCGATCGATCGTGCAATCCTTATCAAAGCGGCTCAATTGCGTGCTATCACTAAACTCAAACTACCCGATGCTATCCATGCAGCCACGGCACTAAGTTCTCGATGTTCTACATTTTTAACCAATGACAAAGGCTTTTTTACTGTTCCAGAACTTACTACTATTCTATTATCTGACGTAATTCTCTGATATCCAATGTTTAACAACAACCGATCGCCCAAACCAAACTCGACTCCTGAAAGTATGCCTGGACATCCTTTAGAAAACTTGACTCCTGAAGAACGTCTAGCCAGAATCAATCAACTGCTTGGAGCCTGGAAAGACCAGCCAGATCTATTAGAAATCTTTGCTGAAATCGACCGCGATCGTCATGCCTATCGTGGTCGTCAAATTGATTCAATGGATGACTAAGGAAATTTTTTTATGGTATTGAAAAGAGACGCTAAAAAATCTAAGTCAAAACGAAAGAAGTTCTCTAGCTTCAGTACTAGAGAAGCCTACGAACAACTTGACCTCAAAAACTTACTGCCCTGGAAACAAACGAACGAGCCAGTCATTGCTAGCGATTATTTCCAGGAACGCATGGCTCGACTTCAGAAACATTTCGATATCTCATCGGGTAAAGGCTCAAAACAATTACTGATTGATGCCGTTTGCGAAGAAGCATTGGGCGGATTTGACGACCTTAAAATCTGGAAGGGTATGAGCCTTGAAACCGAGACCACAGAGGGAGTTGTTGATTATCTGATTGCGGATCACAAAGGCTATCTTGACACCCCATTACTCATTTGTATCGTTGAAGCTAAGAAAGATGACTTTGAACAAGGACTGGATGAATGCCTTGTCATTCTGCACGCTTGCCAATGGCAAAACCAACAGGCCGGACAATTGTTTGATCTCTTCGGTATCGTCTCCAATGGTGATGCTTGGGTCTTTTACAAGCTAACGCCCGATCGTCAAATTTATGGAACCGCCACTTACGGTCTTACCAGCTTACAACTTCTTCTTGGATGGTTGAAGCATATCTTGGAAATCAGCCAAGCAAATCTAACTCAAATGCCCATCACTTAGGAAGCCGATCGCCATGTCATACAGTGAATTCAAACTTGAAACCCTAGTCAAAGATTTCAATCTTACCCTGCGAGAAGTTTCCGATCTATTTACAGATGCTCCCGAAGTCAAAGCCAGTGACTACCTCACCCTGACGCTGCATCAAAATCTCAACCTCGCCGTTGCGATGAATACGGAAAAAGCTCGATCGGAAATGATTATTTCGCCGATTTTGCTCGAAGTCAAACGACGAATGCAAAATCAAATTAGCCTGTTTTCAGGTGTAGATTTCACCGTTGATTCTGAGAAAGGATTAAATGGCATTTGCGACTTTCTAATCAGTCATTCCTCCGAACAGCTCTTCGTCCGTGCCCCCGTCGTCGCCCTCGTGGAAGCCAAAAACGAAAACCTCAAATCCGGCTTTGCCCAATGCATGGCCGAAATGCTTGCCGCCCAAATCTTCAACCAACGCGAAGGCAACGACATCCCCACTATTTATGGCGTCGTCACGATCGGCACCCTCTGGCGCTTCTTACGATTAACCGACACCACGATCGAACTCGACCTCACCGAATACTTTATTAAAGACATCAACAAAATCCTTGGCATTCTACTCAGCACTATTGGCCATCCCACGCCCTAATCTATTTTCCAAAATTCTCAATTCAAACTTCTCAATTCAAACCTCTTATGCTTCTCCCCACCCATCCTTGGCGCATCAGCTACTCCAGCGACACCCACAACCCCGTCACTGACTTTTACATCCCTGCGCTCGAACGTGCAGTCAGTTACGATCGTAAAGCTGGATTTTTCAATAGCAGTATCCTCAGCGCTGTCGCCCGTGGATTGGGAGCCATGCTGAACAATATTCAAGACACTGGAGAAAGCAAAATCCGTCTTATCATGGGTTGCCAATTTAGCCCCAAAGATTTGGATATCATTACCCAAGGTTATGAACTTAGACAAGCTTTTGAAACTTGTATCGATCGAAACTTTACCCCACCCGCGAACTTTGCCCAACTGCACCACTTCGAGATCCTTAGTTGGCTGATTCAGCACCACATTCTCGACATCCGAATTGCCATTCCACTCAAACCTGACGGCAACCCCGAAGGTAGCGAAGCCCAACTCGAACCTCACCGTCTCTTCCATGAAAAAACAGGCATCATCACCGACATAGACGGCAACCAAATCGCTTTCAATGGCTCCAACAACGAATCCATGGGCGGCTGGTACGCCAACGTTGAATCTTTCCATATCTATTGCTCTTGGGAAGGGGGACGAGAACTAGAGCGTGTGGAACTGGAACGCGATCGGTTTGCGCAACTTTGGCAAAACAAAATGCCCAATGTCCGCCTCTTCGATATCCCCGAAGCCACCAAACTTCGACTCCTGCGCTATCTCCCTCGCCAAAAACCACAGTGGAATCCAGAACTAGAGACCGATCGTCGTCCTGTGCCTCCCGAGCAACTACCCGAAGCCGAAACTCCCGATGTTGAATCGCCCGCTGAACCAACGGTTGAAACGGCTACGATCGATCGTGAACTCCTCCACAACGAACGCGAACAATTTCGTCAACTTGCCAACTTCCACAACGACCCTGGCATCCTCGACTTCACTCTCCAATCCATCCCCATCAAACCCTGGATTCACCAAATCAAAATCCTTCGTCGCGTCGCCGCCGAATTTCCTTGCAACTATCTGATTGCTGATGAAGTGGGACTGGGAAAAACGATCGAAACCGGACTCATACTACGTTACCTCATTCTCTCCAAAAAAGCCCAACGCATTCTCGTCCTTGCCCCTGCCAGCGTCCAACCTCAATGGCAAGACGAGTTGTGTGAAAAATTCAACCTCCACTTCTGGAGCCTCACCCAAGGCGAACTGCGCGGTCCCTCCGGCAAAGCCTCACCGCTCACTCCCAATCCCTGGAACAGCCAGAACCTGATCCTCGCCTCCAGTCATTTGGTCCGCCGCAAAGAACGAATGCAAGAACTCCTAGACTCCGAACCCTGGGATTTAGTCGTTCTTGACGAAGCCCACCACGCCCGCCGCAAATCACCCCAAGCGCGAAAAGAAACACCTAATCGATTGCTACAGCTCATGCAACAGCTTAAAGCTAAAACTAAAGCGGTGCTATTGCTATCGGCAACACCAATGCAAATCGATTCGATCGAAATCTTCGACCTCCTCAGCTTGCTCAATCTCAAAGGTCGCTGGCAATATGGTGATAACTTCTGCGACTACTTCAAACACCTCAGCACCGAAGCTGATTCCAACATCCTCGGCTTCTGGCAAAACATGTCCACCGACTATTTCAATCAAGGCGGCGAACCCTGCCCCAGACTACAAAACCATTTCAAACAACGCGATCGAATGCTGGCTTACAAACTGGATGACACCTGGCACACCCGCAAACGCATTCCCAACCGCCAAGACGCCACAGACGAAAGCTTCCTCACAGCATCCCGCCAATTCCTCACCGTTAACACCCCGCTCAAGGATTTGATGTTTCGCCATACCCGCGATACTCTGCGGCAATATCACAAGCGAGGTCTTCTCGCCAATGACGTCCCCCAACGCGAAGTTTGGGATAACGCGATCGTCCTTGAAAAGAACCGCGAAGTCGAACTTTACTGCGCTGTCAGCACCTATGTCCGAGACTTCTACCGTCTCGCCGAAAAAGAAAACCGCGTCGCCCTTGGGTTCCTCATGACCCTCTACCGCAAACGCCTCACCAGCTCCTTCTACGCAATCCAAAAATCCCTCGAACGCCGCCTCAACGACCTCACCACCGGACAACAAACCAGCCTCACCCCCGACGACCTCGCTGAACTTGATGATGCAGAAGATACGGTGATTGACGGATTGCAGTCCTTTTTCCAACCTGCTCATCCTCAAGAAATTCAATATTTACAAGACTTACTGCAACAGTTTGACAACACAGGTGAAGATACGAAATGTGCGCAATTTCTAACGCTGCTACGAAAAGAACTTAATGATCGAGAGAGTGCGATCGTCTTCACCCAATACACAGACACCATGGACTATCTACGAGAATTTCTCAGTGGTAGCTTCGGGAGTCAAGTTGCCTGCTACTCCGGTCGTGGCGGTGAACTTTATCACAATGGACAATGGCGCACGATCGCAAAAGAAACGATTAAAAAACAATTCCGTAACGGGGAAATCAAATTGCTCCTCTGCACCGAGTCCGCCAGCGAAGGACTCAACCTTCAAACCTGCGGTGTCCTGATCAATTACGATATGCCTTGGAACCCGATGCGCGTTGAGCAACGCATTGGACGAGTCGATCGCATTGGACAACGGTTTCCCACCGTCCGCATTCACAATTTCTATTACGATGGCACCGTCGAAGCCAAAGTCTATCGCAAGCTGCGCGATCGGATTGACGCTTTCTCCACCGTCGTCGGGAAACTCCAACCCATCCTCGCCAAAGTTCCCACCTTCATTGAACGAGCCGTCATGAGCGCAGATCCCGAAGAAGAAGATGTGTTGCTCTCAGAATTTGAGGCCATTCTAGAAACCCCGCCTCTCCGTCCTGACCTAGATGAAATGATGGCAATGGATATTCAGGCCGATCTAGACCTGATCCGACAACCGATCGCCCCAGCCGCCTTTTCTCCAACAGCGATTGAAACACTATTTACCCATTCCCTTCTTCTAAAGCAACAGGGCATCACCTTTACCGCCGTCAATGCTGGAGTGTGGCAACTACAATACCCCGATCGTGAACCACTTCGATCGCTCCAAAAGCTCCACAACCCGGCACAACTGATCACCTTCGATCCACAATGCTATGAAGAACGCCCCTCGCTCTGTCTCCTGCTTCCCGGACAGCCGATTTACCATGAGCTTTTGAGATTATGTGAATGATTGCGATCGGTGCTTATTTCGGGAACTTCGCTCGTCCTTCTGGTAGTGGGAATGAATGAAGGGCGATCGCATCCCATTTAAGGGCGATCGCACGGGTGAGGCCATCACGATCGATTATCTAGGCCGAATCTACGCCAGCTTGGGCGAAACTCAAAAAGCACTGGCACTCTACAACCAATCCTTACCGCTGAGTCGCGCGGTCAGCAATC
>JAYVVL010000479.1:0-43851 GCA_043787035.1 Synechococcales cyanobacterium | reverse complement strand
AGAAATGCTAGCTCATTCAATTCGGCTGTTAGTCCACTACCTTAAGTTCAAGGATGTCCCAGTTCCTCAAGCCGTCATACCTTAAATCAGCAACGCCCGTCATCTTTAGGAAGAGGGAGATGCGGGTTTGGAAAACTGTCCTAAGGCTCCAAACGCTTGAAGCTAGGACGGTTTAGAATGCGTAGCTCTTAGTGTTCTATCGCGCCTACTTCTCAAGACCTATGCAAATCTATTACAAAATCGATGAAACTTCGGGAATCTGCTCCCAGTCCATCGCCGAATCGACTTCGGATAGCCCGATTTCGCCTAGGGTACGATCGCAGCGCACGGTATAGACACAGCGATCGCAGGTCTTCACGTCTAGGGTTTGGGGAAACGGGGTGGCGTGGTCCTGGTAGTCATTCAGCCAGTGGCTAAGTTGGGTAAGCAAGCGCGTGAGCTGGCGATCGGTTTCGGCATGATCAGCATCGGTGTAAGGCAAGCTCAGTTTTTCGGCGGTGTCGTGATGGAAGAACCAATATCGCAGTTCAATCTGGTGTGCTTTGTAGTGGCTCGTCTGGTGAAGCACGTAGGGATACAGTTTCGACTGCCAGCTTCGGGCGATCGCTGAATTAGGTTTTTGAGCAGTTTTCCAGTCTAAGATCAGCGCACTTTTGGGTTCAAGCACCAGATAGTCATATACGACCACGAGACAATGCCCCAAGTAGGCCAAGGTTCGGACTTGTTCACTCTCGGCTAATTCTCCAGGTGAGGCGTAGGCCCGGTTAAAAAACTCTGGCATGGCACACTCAAAGGCACGAAACCACTGCGCTAACTGGGGGTCTTGGGCGAGAAGGGGTTCGATGGGCAACTGAAGCGATCGCTGCTGAATAATCTGATGAAATTTGCTTCCCAATTGAATTCGTTCTTCTTCGTCGAGCGATCGATTTTGTAGGTTTAGCTGTTCCAAGAATTGATGCTGAAACTGTCTTGGACAAGTTTCGAGGAGGCTAAGGTGTCCTTGGGAAAGTCGCATAGGAATGTGTGGCTAGATAAGGTCTATAGCTCGATCGAAAAATCACTTATACAAAATTATTTTACCTGTTCTCAAATCACCATATCGCGTAAACCCTAAATCAAGCAGCCAGAGAAACTTCTAAGGAAAGGCGATCGCCTGCGATCGGTAACATGTCACAAGTTAATGCATCACAAGCAATCGTAATAACAGTTGAACTTCCCTCGTAAATCGGCACAGAAACCCGATGCACAAATCCATCCTCCGCCACTCGGAATCCAGTGTATAAATCAATCTCACCCGATCGTAACCGCGCAAAGCGATCGTTCGACAGCGGTACATAGAGCCAATCTTTCACCTCATCTGTTTCATCAATTAACACCGCTAAAAAAATATGTCCCGCACCATTCCGACAAGCAAATAAACAAGGCTCATCCGTTGCCTCATAAACCTCTAAAACCCGTAACTGCCCTAAATAAGTTTGCTCTGGTAAACTTCCCATAACACTACCTCAAAAAATAAATTAAACTTCAGACGGGGCTTCCATCACATTCCAAAACAAATCAACCGCACTTACATCCTTTGATACCCACCAACTATGATGAAAATTATTTGTCTGTGGTGAAGGCGTAGGTTTCAGTTTACCTGAAGTTACATTCAGTTGACCGATCGCCACCGCCTTTCGCCAGCGAGGCACCCGACGCTGCAAACTTAACACCTCACTGCGATCGGTAAAAACCGACAAACTACAAGCTCGACATTCCTTCTCTATTTCAGGAAACTTACGACTGGGAACCTTGTCGCGGACTGTCAAAAAATCTGAAGAATGAATGCTATTACCTTCTAAAAAACGATAGACCTTAAAAGAACCTGAAACCGAATCGTGAGGAGGACAATGATCCGGAAAATTTTCGCCCCATTCCATTCCATATCACTCCATAACAAAACTTCATCGTGAATGCTTTCTACGGTTTCCAATCTACTCTTGATTATTGTGCCTCTCTCCGAGGGAATCACATTCACCCCCGCCAACCCCATCCCAATCGCCCAGGAGTGAGGTATTACCCGTCTATTCCACATCACCTCTACCGTCGCACCGTTCCCGTAAATCCTGCCGCCTTGAATTGCTTGAGCTGCAACGGTTCTGGCTGACCTTGCGGAACCGTAATGCGGATTGCAAAATGACCTAGACCGATCGGGATCTCTTCCACAGACCCGAGCCGGCCCCGATTGGCCATGATGGTATCGCCATTCGCATCAAACACCCGACCAAAAATATCGCCATTTTTCAGCGCCTTCCCCGACTCATTCAGCATCGTACCTTCGATGATAAAACATTGAGCACTGCGACCGCTGCCATTACTACCCACCGTTCCCGCCGCCATCTCCAGCGTGCAGGCATGGTAAGACGTCTCTGTCACCTTTACCTGAACCAACGCATGCACAGGCGTCACCCCGATCGAAAACACACAAGCCACGGCGATCGCAACCGCTGCAAACCCCTTAGCCCAACCCGTCACCCAGTTCGCCAGAATAAGCAGCATAAGACATCACTCGCAACTAAAAATCTCCTCCTCAGTGTCTCGCAATACCCGCCTCCCTGCAACCCTTGGAGCATCGCCCAGCATTCAACTTGAAAACTCACGGCTGAAACGTTCTCAAGATTCCCGTATCCTACTACCATGGGTAGAGATGGATTTTGTTCTAACACGCAGCTATAAGGTATCTCTATGTCCGCATCCAGTATCCGTTACGGCACCAATCCTCCCATCGTCTTCGGCACCGACGGCTGGCGCGGCATCATCGCCGACGATTTTACCTTCAGCAACGTCTGTAAGGTGACGCGATCGATCGCCACCTATCTGGAAAAGGCATACAGCAAAGACCGTCCCGTACTCGTCAGCTACGATCCCCGGTTTTTGGCCGACCAGTTTGCCTACACGTCTGCCAATATTTTGGCCGATCTCGGCTGGACCGTGAAAATCGTAGATCGAGACTGTCCGACCCCTGTGATCGCCTACAACGCCAAACATTTGAATTCAGCCGGAGCGCTGATGTTCACGGCCAGCCACAACCCGGCTCCCTACTGCGGTATTAAGTACATCCCCGACTACGCAGGTCCCGCCACCACCGACATTACCGACACGATCGTCGGCGCACTGGCCACGGCTGAAAGTACACCCCCCACTGGAAAAAATAGCGATCGTATTAGTACCTTTGATCCAAAGCCTGCCTATTTAGAATTTCTGTACAGCATCTTAGATGTGGAAAAAATCCGGGCCGCCAAGCTAAAAGTTCGCTACGACGCGATGTATTCGACTTCACGCGGGTATTTGGATGAAGTGTTGGCACATTGTGGCTGCGACGTAAAATCTATTCACACGTACCGCGATGTCTTGTTTGGCGGCGGAATGCCGGAACCGAAGCCCGACCAATTAGGGGAACTGATTGCCCTCGTTCGCGCAGACAAAGCAGATTTGGGCGTGGCGACGGACGGGGACGCCGATCGCTTTGGCATTCTCGATGAGCAAGGCAACTATTTGATCCCAAATCACATTTTACTATTGCTAGCTCGTCACCTCTTGAAAAATAAAGGCAAAACAGGTGCGATCGTCCGGACCGTTGCGACCACGCACTTGCTGGACAATCTCGCCGCCAAGTACAACCTCGAACTGATCGAAACTGCTGTCGGATTCAAGTACGTCGGCCAACAAATGCGCGAAACATCGGTGCTGATCGGCGGCGAAGAATCGGGCGGACTGAGCATCATCGGTCACATCCCTGAAAAAGATGGCATTCTGGCCGATATGTTGATTGCTGAAATGATTGCTTATGAAGGCAAACCGTTATCACAGCTCGTCACTGAAGCGATCGCCGATGCCAACGGTCCATTGTCGAATACGCGATTGGATTTACATCTTACCAACGAACACAAAGAAGCCGTCCTAAAAGCGATTCCTAGCAATCCACCCACGGAAATTGCAGGCATCAAGGTCAAGGAACTCGGTCGCAAAGATGGCATCAAGTTCTATCTCGAAGATGGTGGCTGGGTGTTGCTCCGTCCGTCCGGAACGGAGCCGTTGATCCGGGTCTACATCGAAACCACCAGTGATACTAAGTTAAAGTCGATCGCGGACTTTATGCACCAGTTGATTGATGGGTTGAAGTAAGAAAAGTGCTGGTTTAGATCCGATCCTCCTAGCCTTTTGGAAAGGAGATTGGGCTTATTCCGCAAATCGTTGGCACCTTAACACCTCATGTCAGATCTCACACCCGAAGCCTGGGACAACCGTTACCAAACCAAAACCGATCGCTGGGATCTCGGTTGTCCCGCGCCGCCGTTTATTCATCTTCTAGACTCTCCCCAAGCTCCAAAACCTGGACGAATAGCGGTCCTCGGTTGCGGGTCGGGTCAAGATGCGATGCTATTTGCGGCGGCAGGGTTTGAGGTCGTGGGGTTTGATTTTGCACCCAGTGCGATCGATCGAGCCATGGCTGCGGCGAAAGATCGAGATCTAAACAACATTCAATTTCTACAACGCAATATCTTCGAGCTAGAGACTGAATTCCATAACAGTTTTGATTACGTTTTAGAACACACTTGTTTCTGTGCAATAGATCCACTACGGCGATCGGACTATGTACAGACTGTGAAACAGCTTTTGCGTCCAAACGGAACACTAATCGCGCTATTTTACACCCACAATCGATCGGGCGGTCCACCGTTTGGAGTCAAACCGAAAGAAGCGTTAGCGTATTTCAAAGCCGATTTCACAGCGATCGCCTTTGATAAAGCTAAAAATTCAATCGACAAACGCAAAGGCGAGGAGCACTTAGGAATCTTTCAGGTGCGATCGGTTTAATTTTTACTCTAATTTTAAATTTGTACGGATTAACCTGAACCAACAGTGAACTAGGAAACATGCGCGATCGCAATCCCTAACGCGCTACCATCGTCCTTAACGTTGCTGCAATTTCCTATGAAAGCCCTTATTTATCCTCTCATCACTTTGGCTACAGCTCTCTTGGTCATTTTCGTCGCTATTCTGGCCCAGCAAAACGCCACCCCGATCGCGCTTACCTTTTTGACCGCAACCTCCATTGACTTGCCCGTGGGCCTAGTCTTAACTGGAGCTGTGGCCCTCGGCCTGCTGACGCCCCCGATCGTCCATCCGTTGCTGCGCAAATATAAAGATGTTGCGTAGGTAAAAATGTTTCGTAAAGAAAGAGCACCCCGATGCAGTCCCGCCCCAACAACACCGACAAAACGCTTATTCTCACTCCTCATAAAAGACTGTCCCTCAAACGCCTTCTGCCCCTGACTCTGCCCCTCCTCACTGCACTCATCACCCTCGCAAACCCCGATCGACTCCAAAAGATCGATCGCCACCTCCAAGATACCTTTGCCACCCTAAATGCGATCCAAAACCCTCACCCCGCCCCACCCGAACTCGTCATCGTTGCAATAGACGACGATAGTCTGGCTCAACTTCAACAGAGTCTTCCCCTCAAACGTGAATTCTACGCCCGAGCCATCACCCGTCTCATGGACGCCGGAGCAAGAGCGATCGCCCTAGATGTCATCTTCGACTTGCCCAGTCCCGACACCGTACTTACGGCTGAAATGCTAGAGGCCAACCTCGACTGTAGCCAACGCCAGCCAGCGCTTTCTCCCAACGACCAAGCCCTCCGCACCGCCATCGAAAAATATCAAAACCGTTTAATTCTAGGGATCGAATATGAGCGATTTCAGGGAAAAAACGACGACTGGAATCAGTCCAAACTCGTCCTCCCCTACTGCCCTTTCCGCTTCCCAAATCTCGCCTACGGCAGCATAAACGTCCCCTTAGATAAAGACAATAAAGTGCATCAGTTCGGCGATCGCATTTCCTACGGCCAAAGCGGTCCTCAAGCCGATGATTCAACCAATGTACCTGACAAAACGATCCCTAGCCTAGCCCTAGCCCTGATCCAAACCGCCCAAAGACCCAGCCCCAAAAAGCCCCCCACGGACATCCCCTACCTTGCCCTCCCCGGTGAAGCTTTTCGACTACCGACTATCCCCCTATGGCACGTTCTCTCCGACGAAAACTGGAATAGCAGCAGCCTTGAAAGCGGAAAATATTTTAAAGACAAACTCATTCTCATCGGCGGCACCGCCCAAATCTTCGGCGATCGTCTCGAAACTCCCGTGGGCAAAATGGCAGGTCTCGAAATCCACGCCCATGCCGCCGCCGCTCTCATCCAATCCCGCGATCTAAAACCCGCACTCGCGCAACCCTGGCAAAACGCCCTTCTCACCCTGATCATCACCCTTATTCCCACCGTCCTACTGCTTAAAGAATCCAACCAAAAATCCAAACGATCACCCCTCCAACGTGCGCTCCTACTGCTGCTAAGCGGCGGCGTTTGGCTAAGTGTCAGCTATGCCACCTTCGCACTCCTACTCCTGCATCTCCCCACAGCGCTCCCCACCCTCACCCTCACCGTTGCCGCCATCCTCCAGCCGCTCGCCGCTCTCCTCACCGATCGACAATACCAAGCCCAACTGCGCAAAACCCTAAAACGCTACGGCGCATCGCCCCTCATCCAAGAAATCATCGAGCAACAACCCGATCCCAAACTCCAAAACCTCCTCCAAGAACGCCAGGAAGAACTCCAAAACAAAACCCTCGGCGGACGCTACAAAATCACCCACATTCTCAGCTCCGGTGGCTTCAGCGAAACCTACCTCGCCCAGGACATCCAGCTCCCCGGCCAGCCCACCTGCGTCGTCAAACAGCTTCGCCCCCGCAGCAACGACCCCAAACACCTTCGTCTCGCCCGTCGCCTCTTCGATCGCGAAGCCAAAACGCTATTGCAACTCGGATCCTACGATCGGATTCCGCAGCTCATGGCCTACTTTGAAGAAGACGAAGAGTTTTATCTAATCCAACAATATATTCCCGGCAACCCTCTCAGCACAGTCCTCACCCTAGGCCGCCAGCTCCCCGAAATCACCGTTCTAACGATTCTCACCGAACTCTTGCAAATCCTCGATTTTGTTCACAAAAACAACGTTCTCCACCGCGATATCAAACCCAGCAACATAATCCAGCGCACCCCCGACCAGCACCTCGTCCTCATCGACTTCGGAGCCGTCAAAGCGCTTGAAACCTTTGAAAACCCAGGGAACGACAGTAGCGCCAGCGACCAAAATCTAACGATCGGCATCGGCACCCAAGGCTACATGGCCCCCGAACAACAACTCGGCAACCCCTGCCCCCAAAGCGACCTCTACAGCATCGGCATCCTCGGCATCCAAGCCCTCACTGGACTCCCCGCCAGCCAGCTTCTCCCCCACCCCGAAACCCAAATCATCTCCTGGCACGCTCATGCCCACACCAGCATCACCCTCGCCAGCATTTTAAACAAACTTACCCAACCTCGCCCCCAAGCCCGCTACAGCACGGCGATCGAAGCTCTCATTGCACTCCTTCCCCTCCTCCCTAATCCCAGATACACCCAAAACAGCTCCCTCACGCCCACGCCGCAATACAACCCAGCCGCCTTAGACTTCACCCCATCCCAATCGGCTGAACACCCCGACGACCCCACCGACCTAGACCAACCCACCCGTCTCTGGTCCCCACCACCAGCGCACCCAGGCGATCTCCCCATCACCGCCCAGCCGCCCACCCTTCCACCCAAAACCGAAGATTTAGGACCTTAATTTGGGGAACTTAATTCGGCCCAATAGACTCCACTAACCCGTACAATCTAAAACGACTTCGCAACTCGGTTGGTATCATGGCTGTTCGCGCGCTTCTCCTAGTTTTTCCCATTTTCGCCCTTGCCACTGCTCTTCCAGCCCAAGCCCAAGACGTCGAACTCCAAATCGGCATCATCCAACGCTTCGGCGATCGGCCCCGCGACACCCTCACCCTCAAAGCCACTCCCGGCGACACTTTGACCGTTCGTATCCCCGAAAACAACGGCCAAACCAAAGTCATCACCACCGACAGCCTCAAACTCGAAGCCGTCCCGCAAGCACTCCCGCAGCCCCGCGTAGACGCCAAACTCATCTTCAGCACCCACCGCAGCTTTGAAAGCGCCGAGGAACAGGCCCAATACTGGCGATCGCGCGGCATCGAAGTCGAACTCGCCCAACCCAACCGCTGGCAAGTCTGGGCCAAACGCAGCACCTATAAGACGCCCACCGTTCTCCAACTCCTCCAACAAAACCTCAAAACCCAAGGCATCCAAACCTCCCGCCTAGAAACCAAAACCCTCACGAGCATCCCTCGCGTCACCTTCACCGTGGGCGGGGCCAAATACACCCGCGATCGTGTCGATATTAGCTCCAGTAAAGGCTTGATCAAAGTTGCGCGGACGGGTGAAAAGGACCAAAACCTAACTTTCGCCGGATCCCTCAAGCTCCAGCCTAATGCCTACGGCAACTACAGTCTTGTTAATCTCGTCGCACTCGAAGCTTACCTGCGCGGCGTCGTCCCCTACGAAATCGGCACCAAAGCCCCAACAGCAGCCATGCAAGCCCAAGCCATCATGGCCCGCACCTACGTCCTGCGAAACCTGCGTCGGTTCACCATCGACAACTACCAACTCTGCGCCACCACCCAGTGCCAAGTCTACTACGGCATCACCGGAGCCACTGCAAATACGGACAATGCAATAGTCTCTACCCGCAGCCTTGTCTCCACCTACAACAACGAACTCGTAGACGCCCTCTACTCATCCACCACCGGAGGCGTTACGGCTCCCTTCAACGAAGTTTGGCGCGGCGCACCCCGTCCTTACCTCGTCGGAAAAATCGACGCCATCACCAATGTCTGGGACATTCAACAGCGACCGCTCTCCGACGAGAATAATCTTAGAGACTTCCTCAAACTCAAAGAAGGCTTCAACGAATCCGGCGAGTCGAGCTACTTCCGCTGGCGATCGGATTCCACCATGGGCATCCTGACCCAGAATATTCGGAAATATCTCCAAAGCATCGGCCATCCCCTCGCGGGCTTCGCCCAAATCCAAGAAATCCAGGTCATGGAACGATCGAGCGCTGGACGAGTCGCCAAAATGGGCATCCAAACCGAACTGGGCATCATCGTCCTCGAAAAAGACGAAATCCTCCTCGCCTTCGAGGAACCCAACAGCCTCCTCTTCTACATTGACCCGCTCTACGACCCCAGCCGCAAACTCAAAGGATATGCATTCATTGGCGGCGGCTTTGGTCACGCAGTGGGGCTAAGTCAGTACGGCTCTTATCACCTCGGCAAAAACGGCTACAGCTACGATCGCATCCTCAACTTCTACTTCCCCAATAGCAAAATCCAACCCATCAGCAATGCCCTCACTTACTACCGCGAACCGTAAAAAAATCGCGGCAAGTAGAGACTTCATTCATTTACCCTGCATGAACCATCAAGTATTGACCATTACCATTGATTTCACCTTCGCAACTTGAGAAGTTAGACACGAACCAAATTAAATAAAACCGCCAGATGCGTCGGAATTTTAGAAAATCCATTCCATAGGATAAAGCTTTGATTTCGTCATAGCTTCGATCGAAGTTCTCAGTCCAACACTCCATGGTTTTGGCATAATTTTTACCACTGAGGTACCAACGTTTGACGGTTTTCAAATCTTGACTATGTTCTGGAATCGCATCATATTTCCAGTAACGACCATGGGGGAAAATATACTTGTGCGTAAAGGCACTAGAAATATTATTCGGTAAGCGGACCGTAATAATATGAATGAAACATTTACCATTGGGTTTCAAGAATGCCGCAAGCTTTTTAAAGGCATGGGTGAGACTTCCGATATGACAAAAGACGCCGATCGACAGGATTTTATCAAATTTCTCAGTAAACGTAACCGTATTGAGATCGTCTTCAACTAAAGTAAATCGACCAGAACTGAGATAGCTCGCCGGGTCTTGCATCTTATGACGCATATATTCACATTGTTCATGGCTTAAGTTCAGCCCGGTAAACGTGACATTAGGAAACTTAGATAAAATGTAATTGGGAACACAACCCCACCCACAGCCAAAATCTAAAATGTTATCGCCATCTTGGATTCCCATTTTCTCAATCACATCATCAATCATATGCATTTGAGACTCTTCTAGCGTGGTTGCTCCTCTTTCCCAGAGTCCCATGCTGTACTTCGGATAGATGAGAGGACTCTCGCCAATCATCCGGTTCAACATCCCTTGGGGGAGATTGTATTGCGTCTTCATCAACTCTTGAGATCCCTCTGCCAGGTGAGGCGTTTCTTCCAAAACCCAGTCGTAGGGGGTGAGAAATGCTGGAAAATGTTTAAAAATAACTGGCATACAGGTATCAAAAAACGATCGGAGCACTGAGTCTGGAATCTCTAATCCATTAATATAAGATTCAGCGAACGCCATCTGAATGCTATTCACTACCGTAATAAACCCGCGCGTGGCTTGATAAGCTAACGGTTTTTTAGTATGGATATCACCCACGATCGGAATGTAACTTTGAATGCTCTGAGCAAATTTTTGATTGTTAAGTAAAGATGTCATCAGCGTAGTCTCCAGTTCATCATGAATGGACAATCGCGAGAAAATCCTTTCCCTGACCTATGTCAAGCTCTGAATGTGTAGACAAGAGGTCAAGTGATCAGTCTGTTTTGCAAAAAGGATTTATTCGTTCTCCTATTCTATCGAACAAGTTCTATAGAGAATTACACAGAAACAAACGTTCATACGATCGCCTCTGTGCAAATCCTGTCAAGCGTAAATCTCACTAAAAGTAAACTAACGGTCTGTGATTGCGTCTAAGCTCTACTGGAAAATCCAAATTTCTGAGCTGCTTTCAATAACTCAGTGTCCGAGGGGACCTTGATATTAGACGCAAGTCCTAGTTTTTCAAGCAGTCGAATAAACATATAGGTGGGATCGATCAGGGGTACTAATTGACCTTCGCGAATAGTAAACCCATGACGGGCGGACCACTGAAAGGCATGGTGCAGATTATGCCAGCCTTCACCTAAGGTCAACAGTGCAACAAACCCATTATTGCGACTATAGTCTGTGGTGGTAAAAGGCTGATCTCCCACTAAGTGAGCCAGAGAATTTACCGTCGCCACCCCATGAAACAACAGCACAGTGCTCAAGCAACAGGCTCCGACAAATTCAAGTCCCCCCATTTGGTAAGACAGCAGATTGAGCAGGATCAATGGCACAAAGTGCAACCGATCGATCGTTCGTAGCACCCGATCAGCTTCCACATCTGCCGGCAACATCGGCGGCAAGAAATTCCGCGACAACAGCCATCCGCCTTGCGACCACAAAAACCCTTTAAGCCCGGTGTAGGGCGTATGGGGAGAGTGACTATCGCCCCGCTCGTCTGACGACTGGTGATGCCCATGAATGTGATGCCCTTTCCACCAATTTGGCCCCATTTGTCCCGCAGAACAGGCAATCACACTCCCGATCCACTTGACAAGAGGCGGGGTTTGATAGGACTTGTGGATGATCAGTCGGTGATAAATCCCCGTGATCCCCAGCATTCGGATGAGATACAAGAAAACGATCCAGAGTCCCGCTTGCCAAGATAGACCCGTGACGAATGGAATCAAAGCTCCCACATGGCTAGCCAAGATGAGGACTGGCCCTAGGCTGTAGCCCAAGACTAAAATACGCGGATAATTTTTCATGCAGCTAAAATAGTTCTCGCCAAAATAATTCTCACAGACACCCTGTCTATTATCACGGGTCTGCCGATTGAATTTACCCATGGACAACGCATCCCGAACCAGACGAGGTAAAGTGGAGATTGGAATTCACAAAACTTCTTGATTCTGCCATCTTCATCGGTGACAAGTCAGGGGGATTCAGAACCAAGCCTGTTTTGTTCACGACGAGGAGACGACGGATATATGCCGCAGCTTGAAATGATACCCGCACTGGATTACAAAAGTGACGTCTACAAGGATGCTTACAGTCGCATTAATGCGATCGTCGTTGAGGGTGAAGACGAGGCATACTCTAACTACAATCAATTGGCAACTCTGATGCCAAATAATGCGGGTGAACTGGTCAAGCTTGCCAAAATGGAGTTCAAGCACATGAAAGGCTTTGAAGCCTGTGCTAAAAACCTCAGCGTGACGCCTGATATGATATTTGCGAAGGAATTTTTTGCAGATCTTCATCGCAATTTTCAAATCGCAGCGGCCACGAGCAGTATTGTCACCTGCTTGCTGATTCAATCCTTGATCATTGAGTGCTTCGCGATAGCCGCCTACAACATCTACATTCCGGTTGCAGACGACTTTGCACGGAAAATTACGGAAGGGGTCGTGAAGGATGAATATCTTCACCTCAACTATGGCGAAGAGTGGCTCAAAGCGAATTTTGACACGGCTCGTGAGGAATTAGAAACGGCCAATAAAGCAAATTTGCCGTTGGTTTGGAAAATGCTGAACCGAGTCGCGGCGGATGCGAAAGAGCTGGGAATGGAGCGCGAAGCCATGGTTGAGGACTTCATGATTGCTTATGGTGAAGCGCTAAACAACATTGGCTTTACCACTCGGGACATCATGCGGATGTCGGCCTATGGCTTAGCGGCAGTGTAGCAGCGACGCCGGTTTGGTCAAGCTTGATCAAGTTGGAAGGCGGGGGCGATTGAATTGTCCCCGCTTCTGTGCGTTAATGGTGCGCGTTAATGTGTGCGTTAGTGTTCGGATTGCGCAGGCTTTCAGTGGCTGCCATCGTGGCTAGTTTCTGGTGTGATGCGAGTCTGCTTAAGTTTGGGATTCTTTAACTTACCCCCTGCATGTAATCTATGTTTGGTTTAATCGGTCATCTTACAAGTCTGAAGCACGCCCAATCCGTTGCACGGGATCTGGGTTATCCCGAGTATGCGGATCAGGATTTGGAGTTTTGGTGTAGTGCGCCGCCGCAGATTGTGGATGAGATTAAGGTTACGAGTGCGACGGGACAGGTCATTGAGGGGCGTTATGTGGAGTCGTGTTTTTTGCCGGAAATGTTAGCGGCGCGACACTTCAAGACAGCTACGCGAAAGATCATCAATGCAATGGCCCATGCCCAAAAGCACGGCTTGAACATTACGGCGCTAGGTGGGTTTTCGTCGATTATTTTTGAAAACTTTGAATTGTCAAAGCTGAAGCAAGTCCGCAATGTGATGCTAGATTTCGAGAAGTTTACAACAGGAAACACTCACACAGCCTATGTGATTGTCAAGCAGGTCGAGCAGGTCTCCGCGAAGCTGGGGATGAAGCTGGAGCAATGTACGGTAGCGGTGTGTGGGGCAACTGGGGACATTGGCAGTGCCGTGTGTCGCTGGCTCAATAAGCGGGTCGATGTGAAGGATCTGCTGTTGATTGCGCGGAATAACGATCGGCTTCAGGCGCTCCGGGATGAACTGGGTCGGGGCAAGATTATGGAACTGGCGGCAGCGTTGCCCGAGGCGGACATCATTGTGTGGGTGGCAAGTATGCCGAAGGGCGTGGAGATTGACCCAACGCAATTGAAGCAGCCTTGTTTGTTGATTGATGGCGGGTATCCGAAGAATCTAGGCACGACCATTCAGCATCCTGGGATTCATGTGGTGAAGGGTGGGATTGTGGAGCATTCGCTGGATATTGATTGGACAATCATGAAAACGGTAGATAAGGATGCGCCCGATCGGCAGTTATTTGCCTGTTTTGCAGAAGCGATGCTACTGGAGTTTGAGGGATGGCATACTAGCTTCTCTTGGGGCCGAAATATGATTACGGTGGAAAAGATGGACCAGATTGGGGCGGCTTCAGTGAAGCACGGGTTTCGGCCTTTATTGTTGGAGTAGACCTATAAAAATGGATGGACTCATCATCCATCCACATTCTAGTTCGATTCACGAATTCACAACGCTACTCAGCCATCACGTCCGATCGCAGGGACGACAGGGTAGGAATCGCTGCACTACTGAGGCTTCCGGGACGGGTGTTTGCGGCGGCATAGGCGCTAGGGGCACGGTTGATTTGGTGCATAAGGCTTGCCATCTCTAAGGCACTCATGCCAAACTCCCATCCTTTATTGCTCTTGATACCTGCTCGCTCTAATGCCTGCTGCATGTTGTCGGTGGTCAAGACTCCGAACACGACGGGGACGCCGGATTGGAAAGAGGCAGCGGCGACCCCTTTTGAGACTTCAGAGGACACGTAGTCAAAATGAGGCGTGTTGCCCCGAATGACTGCCCCAATACAAACAATTGCATCATAGCGACCGGAGTTGGCGAGCTGTCTGGCTAAAAGCGGCAACTCAAAACAACCCGGTGCCCAAACATAATCCACTTGGGTTCCTTGAGGATCCACATCGACACCGTGACGCTTAAGGCAGTCTTGACAACCCTCAAGTAGCCGGGTCGTTACGAGGTCGTTAAATCGACCAATGACGATCGCAAACCGAAAATTGTGAGACTGTACAAACGTTCCTTCAAAAACAGCCATTGGAATTTTTTACCGTTAAAACAGCACTGTAATGCTCACACACTACCAGATTACCCCTAGGAAGGAGATCATACCCAAGGATGTTGTCTCAAGATTCTTGAGAGGAGTTTGTCCAGTTTCCGATCGCTCCAGTCGGATGCCTTTAGGCAACCAAGAAATTTAGGACGCCGACGGCAACGACAAGACCACCCCAAATGATGGAGCCAAGCAGGAGAAGACGCTTAGATTGGTCCCAGTTTGAGGGAGACGCATAGGCGACGGGGACGTAAACAAGCATTGCGAATGAAAAAAAGACCAAGGCAGCAAGCAGCAGTTGGAATACGATAGTCATGGAAGTTCTCCCGGTAAGCAGGCAGTTTCTGTATCACAATTACCGTATCAGAAAACTGGGTTGGATTCTATGGAATGGGCCTGATAGTAAAGGTTTGTAAACGCTTAGCAATAACTTAGCCATAATCTTAGTCACGCTTAGTCACGGGATTAAATCAATTTAGTAAGGGACGACCGCACATGGTTGAGC
Organism: Synechococcales cyanobacterium; assembly: GCA_043787035.1. GTDB lineage: Bacteria > Cyanobacteriota > Cyanobacteriia > Leptolyngbyales > Leptolyngbyaceae > JAAFJU01. Next base: position 28,858 of record JAYVVL010000479.1, on the reverse strand, counting down.
TAGAGGCAGGGCTGAAAATTGAGAATGAGGCGGCGGGGTGCGTGAATGTAGATCGGTTGGCGGCGGGGGTGAGAGAGGTGCTGAGTGTAGCCACAAAGGCAGCACAGGCAAAGGGGTGGCAGCTTTATCTCGTCGGCGGCGGGGTGCGGGATTTGCTGAGATTAGACGGGGACGATATCGGGCTGACGGATTTGGATTTGGTGGTGGACGGGGTGGAGGCTGACGGGGCGGGGATGACGCTAGCGGAGGGATTGCGATCGCGCTACCCGGAGGCAAAGTTGACGGTGCATCCAACCTTTCAGACGGCGGCATTGGTGTGGACGGCGGGATCTGAATTTGGGACGCTGATGATCGATTTGGCAACGGCGCGGACCGAACGCTATCCCTATGCCGGGGCCAACCCGGTGGTTCGATCGGGATCCATTGAATCCGACTTGCGGCGGCGAGATTTTACGGTAAATGCGATGGCGTTGCGGCTGACGGAGCCGAAGGCGGGGGAGCTGTTAGATTTTTATGGCGGCGCAGAGGATTTGGCGGCGGGAGTGCTCAGAGTGCTGCATCCAGACAGTTTCATCGATGATCCGACGCGGATTTTTCGAGGAGCTAGGTTTGCTGCCCGGTTGGGGTTTGAATTTGAAGCGGGGACTCGGGACTTGATTAGACGTGCAATAGAGTCGGGTATTTATGCGAAGACCTTGGCAGAAAACACCTCCGTTCCAGCGCTACAAACCCGGCTGAGAGCGGAGATGAAATATCTGTTCAGTGCGCCCGAATGGAAGAAGGCGGTGCGGATTTTACGATCGGTGGAGGGATTGTATTGCATTGATCCGAGTTTGGTTGCATTGGAAAATTTGAATGAAACTGATTGGCGAGTGCTATGGCGATCGCTGGTGCGGATGGATGGGTGGCTGCGGGATTATGATTTTGGGATTGCGCGGTGGCAGTGTTTGCTGGAGTTGATTTTGGTGGCGGCAGACGATGCCGTGGAGGCGACCGATCGATTGCAGATGCCGGGAGGGGCGATGGATCGGGGGCAACGGGCATTAATTGCGACAGGAGACATTAAGCAACGACTAAAACTGGGCGATTCGCGGAGTCGGGTGGATGAGGTACTACGGCGATATCGAGACGATCCGGCGGTGTTATGGCTGGCGGCGGCCCGGATGGACGATCCCTGGCGGTGTCAGATTTGGACTTATTTGACGGCAGGGACGAAAGTAAAGCCAATGCTGGATGGGACAGACTTAATGGAGCTTGGGGTGCCTCGGGGGAAGGGCATGAAGGGAATTTTGGAGACGTTGCGGTTGGCGACGCTGGACGAGCAGGTGACGAATCGGGGGAGTGCGATCGCATTTTTGCGGGAGTTAGGCGTGATTGATGGCTTGATTGATGACTCGGAGGGTTTTTAGGGTGGGGTCGCTGAGTCCGGTGAGGGTGCCGCCGGAGCGCAGGATTTGGGTGAGGGTGTCTAGGGCGGTTTGGGTGATGATTTCGCCGGGGATGATGAGGGGGATGCCGGGGGGATAGGGGCAAAGGAAATCGGCGGAAAGATGGCCGATCGCCTGTTCCGTGGGAAGCGTTTGGGTGGGGGCGAAGAAAGCTGATCTGACGTCAAGGCCCGATCCCCCTAAATCCCCCTTCCCAAGGGGGATTTTGAAATGGGTGGATTGGGTGGGTTTGGGTTGAGGAGAACAGGCGGGTTGGGAGCGGGTTGCTAGTTGTTTGAGGCTTTCGATGAGCCGATCGCAATCTTGATCGGTTGTGCCGTGGGTAAAGATAAAGGTGAGATTTTGATTTGAGGGAAGTTCGCAAGTGACGCCGTATTTTTCGTGAAGGATTTCGTCGGCGAGGAAGCCATTTAGGTTGAGGTTTTTGAGATTAACCGTGAGGCGTAACGGATCGATTTCATACAAGCTAAGTTTGCTTATTGTGTCGTCATTTAAAAGCCGGAGTCCGGGGATAGTTTTGAGGTGCGATCGGACATAATTTGCCCGTTGAATCGCTAAGTCTAATAGCATTTCGCCTTGCGTTGCCATTTGCATTCGAGCGGCATCTAGGGAGGCGAGAAGGAGGTAGTTTGGGCTGCTGGATTGAATGAGGGCGAGGGACTGAGACAGGCGATCAACATTGATGCGGGGACCCTGCTGATGAAGCATAGACGCTTGCGTGAAGGCTGAAAGCGTTTTGTGGGTGGATTGGATAACTAAATCTGCGCCGTAGTGCAGGGCTGATTTTGGCAACGCAGGATGGAATCCAAAATGTGCGCCGTGGGCTTCATCAACGATTAGAGAGAGGTTCCGATCGTGAGCTAACTGAACGATGGCTTTGATATCACTACAGATGCCGTAATAAGTTGGGCTAACGATTAAAATAGATTTGACAGTAGGATGGGCATCGAGAGTCTCTTTTAGGTCGTTAATGTCAATGCCATGAACAATATCAAGATCATCATCATAGACAGGCATTAAGAATACAGGATTAGCACCGGAGAGGATGAGACCGGAAATAACCGATCGATGGACGTTTCGAGGGACCACTACAGAATCGCCGGGATTGCAGACCGTTAGGATTGCGGCGAGAATTCCAGCGGTGGAGCCGTTAATAAGGAAGTAGGTGCGATCGGCTCCCCAGGCGTCTGCGGCTAGGGTTTGGGCGTGATGGATGATGCCTTCGGGGGCGAAGAGGTTATCGAGTTCGGGGAGTTCGGGGAGATCGCTCTGGAAGATAGGTTCGCCCAGCCAGGATTTTAGGATTTCGGGGGTGGCGTTGCCTTTGTGGTGGCCGGGGGTATGGAAGGGGGCGGTGGGCGATCGGGCGGAGAGTTGGAGTTGGGTTGCGAGGGGAGTTTGGGTTTGATCGAGATCTGGGGGCATGAGAGTTTGGGGATATTCTCGGGGGTGGGGGATAAAAACGATCCAAAAACGTAATATCATGATTCATTGTTTTGCCCATCATCCCACCATCACGCCACCATGCTGAGAGCCGGAATTGTCGGATTGCCAAACGTAGGCAAATCTACGTTGTTTAACGCGATCGTCGGAAACGCAAAAGCCCAAGCAGCCAATTTCCCGTTCTGTACGATCGAACCCAACGTTGGCATCGTCGCCGTTCCGGATGCACGATTAGGCATTCTCGCCGCGATCGCCACCTCAAAGGAAATCATCCCAGCACGGGTCGAATTTGTAGACATTGCAGGTTTGGTCAAAGGCGCATCCCAAGGCGAAGGTCTAGGCAACCAGTTTTTATCCAATATTCGGGAAGTCGATGCGATCGTGCATGTGGTGCGATGCTTCGATGATGACGATATTATTCATGTCTCAGGAGGCGTCGATCCCAAAAGTGATACCGAAATTATTAATTTAGAATTAATCCTAGCCGATCTCGCCCAAGCCGAAAAGCGCGTCGATCGAGCTAAAAAAGATTCAAGAATGAAGAAAGAAGCCAACGTCGAAGTCGAAGCCCTTGAAAAAGTAATTACGGCATTGAATCTAGGCCAACCCGCCCGATCGGTCGATCTAACCGATGACGAAAAACTGTCGATTAAGGCCATGGGTTTCATGACCTTGAAGCCCATCATCTACGCCACAAACGTATCCGATGCCGAACTTGCAACTGGAAACGCCTACGTCGAAATTGTCCGATCGATCGCTGCCGCCGAAGGTGCGCAAGTCGTTGTGATTTCAGCGCAAGTTGAATCGGAACTGGTCGAACTCACAGAAGCCGATCGAACCGAATTTCTAGAATCGTTAGGCGTCACCGAAGGCGGACTAAAATCCCTCATCCGTGCAACCTACGACCTCCTAGGGTTACAGACCTATTTCACTGTTGGACCCCAAGAAACCCGAGCTTGGACAATTAACAAAGGCATGTCAGCGCCACAGGCAGCGGGCGTCATTCACTCCGATTTTGAAAAAGGATTTATCCGTGCCGAAACAGTCTCTTACAAAGACCTCGTTCAATATGGGTCAATGAGTGGAGCGAAAGAAAAAGGCTTAGTTCGCAGTGAAGGTAAAGAATACGTTGTTCAAGAAGGCGACATTATGCTATTCCGTGGAAATGGATTTTAGCGGTGCAATGAAGAGGGTCTCTAACGGGAACTAAGCGAGGTCAATCGATGTCGTTGGTTGCGAAGTTGCGATCGGTCAAGATTGAAGCTCCGGAAGACTTTGAAGAAAATGTAGATGACTATTTGAATCAGGTGCATCATGGTGACATCGCTAATCTTCCTTGATACAGGCTATTTACTGGCATTAGTAAATGAACGTGGTCAGTATCATCAACAGGTATTAGAACTATCAAGAATTTATTAGAATGCAGCATTTTTGACGACTGACGCTATTCTTATGGAACTTGGGAATGCGCTATCTAGGAGCTATAAATCGCAGGCAATCGAGTTCATTGATTATCTTATGTAAGATGATTCGGTCATTTTAGAGTGTCTGACACCTGAACTGTTTAATGATGCATTTTCCCGTTATTGTCATTACCAAGACCAACAATGGAGATTAGTGGATTGTTTATATTTTGTCGTGATGGAGCATTACGGTGTGAAACAAGTATTGAGTTTTAATCGTCATTTTGCTCAAGCCGGATTTCGGGTGTTAATGCCATAGCAGAGCTGTCGCTCTGCTTTCTTCTCTTTTGAATCGATCGCGATCGGCCCGGATATCGCCCAAATTCAAGAACATTTGAAGAACTTTATTCCCCCCCTCCCTTCAAATAATCAAATAACCGATCGCCCGAATCCGCCCGCACTAACCCCACCGCAATCTCCGGCAAACACTTTAAACTCGGATAAACCAAATAACGTGGTTCCCAATTAGGCTGGAACTTATGCTTAAACTGGTGGAGACCGTTGAAATTATAGAAATGATTCAGATACTTAGTAAATCGGCGTAGCCCCTTCTCAATAGCCGGAGAATCGCTCGTCGCACCCACTCCTGCCAACGGTGACAAACTAAAGCTCAATGTATCGTAACCTTCTGCTTTAAAATGATTCAACAGCGACACAAACAAAAATTCCATTGTGCCATTTTCCACTTCAGTCCGATATCGCATCAAATCGATCGTCACTTCTTTCTTATTATAGCCAGACAATAAATCGGTAAAGGCAATAATCCGATCGTTCGCATCGTATACCACCGCAATTTGATATCGCTCCAAATGGTGTCGATCGAACCATGCAATGGAAAACTGCTTTTCTGAACCATTTTTATGACGAAGCCATTCATCACTAACAGGCTTCAATTGTTCAATCAACCTCCCTGCGATCGGCGGATCATAGACCACAAACCGATGACCCGTTTTCGTCAACCGATTCATCGCCGTTCGCAACGACTGATTCGACTTTCCCTTAAGATGAAAAGCCTTCAGTTCCACAATCGCCTCTTCCCCAATCTGAATCCAGCGCCAACCCATTTGCGCATAGGTTTCAAGCTGGTCCGGCGAGACTTCATAAAAAGCAGAAAACCAATCATTGCATCGACAAAATTCTTGAAAGGCATAGATTGTTTCGCTGCGATCGTCTGTCGGCCCAATCGGATCGCCCAATACAATAGCTGCTCGTCCCTTTACCACAAACGCAACCACCGACTGCCGAGTCGGACTAAAATAATACTCCTTATCCGGAAGCAACGCCAACCGTGCCAGGGAAGAATTGCCATGTTGGTCAATAATTTTACGAACCAGAATGCGATTGGCTTTAGAGATATTTTTAAGTAACACCGGACGCAACAACATCCAAATCGCATACGTTAACGTCGTCGCACCGACCACATAAATAGAATCAACGAAAAATATTGCATATCGACTATTGGGCAAAACGCTCGTATTATCCGCCGTAAAAATAACCGCGATCGTCTGAATAAACGCATCCATCGGCTTAAAGTGATGCACCTTCGACTCAATCTCAAACTGCCCGTCGAGCATCACAAAGCCCAATGTCCCATAGGCCAACGTAAACGCCAGTCCCGCGATCAAATAGCGAGTGCCCTGGGCAATAGTGGGCCGATCGGAGCGTGCCGTAAAGCTCTTTCGCAGGAGCAATAGTTGCCCCATCAAAATCAACGCTAAGATACATTCCTCATAATCCAAGCCCTTAATCATATGGCTGATCACAGACATCACACAAAGACCGATCGTAATCCCCCAAGCCATCCGTTTACGACGACTGAGATGAACCGCCATTGTCAGAAACAAAAACCCACAAATAGCCGAAAAAAGGTGAGCATCTGACCGCATCTCAATGGGCAAAAAGAGATTAAGCCATTCAATTCGGATCGGATCACCCGGAAAAATCGAAGACCAAAGATTTACCACTCCCATCAGACCCGTCAACACCGAAGCCGACCAAACCCCAATCAAAGTGCGGCGTCGAAGCGCCTTTTCAAAAATACGCCAAACGGAAAAATTAGAATGAGACTTAGGCATAACCTGATTCACAGATGGACGACTAGATGGATGACTAGACCTGTCAGTCAATAGACTCACAGACTGATCAGCCGGTTTATTCCTAGATGAATGGGCAGACTTAATAATAGCCATAGTAATATGAGTTAAAGCTTTATCATTTAGATCGAAATTGATCGCCCGCGTAGCTTAATGAATCATATAAATGCTTATTCCAGTAGTTCCACCCCGAATCCGGACCCACAATGCCATGTCCACCCGGAAACACCTTCAGGGTGCTTTTAATACCGGAGCGTTGCAGTTTATTGTAGAATTCTCGGGTGGCTTCTAGGTAAGTACTATCATCTTCTCCAGCATCTAGATAAATTCGGAAGCGCGATCGAAGATAACCAGGAATCTTATCAATCGCTGTAATCGGATCTTGCCCTGATCCATTGGGATCCTTAAAATATCCCGTATGGCTAAACAGCACGTTAAAACGATCGGGCCGACGTATCCCAATATTCATTGCACCCCACCCACCCGAAGACAACCCGCCGATCGCCCAGTACTTCGGATGCCCAAAAACTTTGTAGTGCTTCTTGATCTCCGCCACAAGATCGTCCGCAATAAAAGAAGCAAGCTGACCGTTGGGGCCATTATAGTACTGCGGATCCCAAAATGGACTCGTGCCCCGGTTATCATTGCCATCAGGCGTCACAATAATGGACGGCGGCAGGCGATTTTGGCGGTAGAGCTGGTCTAAAACCGTCGTGAGCGCTGCACGGCGCTCGTAGTCCCGCTCATCCCCGTGACCCCCGTGAAGCAACACAATCACGGGATAACGCGTGCGAGCTTTGGCATCGTATCCGGGAGGCAATACAAGCCCATACCGACGCTCCTGCCCCATGGCTGCACTATTAAAGGTTTTAATCTCAAACTTTAAATCCCTGATCATCTCAACTTTGGGAGCATCCAACTGCGGAACCCCTGCCACAAAAACATACCAGTAGCCTCCCGCCAGCAGCAAAGTCATCGCTAGACCACCCAAAAGGATCCTTTTTTTAAACCGAGCCATAACCGATACCTGTACCTTGGGCACTCTATTATAGTGAGCAGTTGATTCACGCACTCGGGAACTTATGCCTCGGGAAATGAATCTATAAACTCGGTTTCCTCCGTCAACTTCATTCCCTAAAGAAGATTCACACCCCCAACTTTAAATTCCGTAGAAGCCTCCTGAGTTATCCCTCGTAGCCTACCCAATCTAGTAGTTACTGTCAGACACGCTCATGCACCCTAAGACTATGAAACCCAAATTTTCTTGGAAAACCGCAGGTCTCTCTGCGATCGCCATCGTCGTAACCTTTCTTCTAGCAACCCCTCTAACCATCGCCCTCGAAGCTCCCCATCCCGACAATCTTTCCACATTACCTTGGTGGACTGCACAGATTAATTTACAAGCTAGTCAAAATAGAGACCAGACCTATTCAGCTTGCTTGTTTGGAGATTCAATTTCATCTGGACTTGGACAAACACTCGGTGTTGGGAATGTAAATTTTGGCACAGGTGGCCTCAGTACTGTGTCGCTTAGAACACAATTGGAAATCTTAACGAATAATCGAGTAGGTTGCGATCGAGCCGTGATTGCAATAGGAACTAATGATGCGATGTACACCATTTCGGATACCCAATTTGTAATCAATTTACGCGAATCTCTAACGCTCGTTCGATCGATGGGAGCCAAACAAATCAAGCTCGTTCCGGCCTTCTACTCTACCCTCGCAGCTAGCCAAAACCCCCTAGTGGCAGGACCGCTTCCTCGCATCGATGAGATTAATCGTCTGATCGATCAGATTTCCCAAGAACAAGGTGTCCCACTAGTTCTAGAAGGATTAGAAGATCTGTATGACGGCAACGAGCTGCGGGAAGAACTAACCTTTGACGGCGTCCATCTGAATGAAGCGGGAAAAGTCATCTATCGCGGGTTTCTTAACCGAGTGTTGCGTTAAAGTTTACGTAGAATCACTGAGTGCGTGAGTGTCGATCGAGATTGGTATGGATAAATACTCTAAGACATCACAGGACACCCTTGTGGGCTTCTCCTCGACTGAAAAAGATTTAGATCCAACAGGATCCCACGATTCAGAAGTCCCATGAGATGATGAGAAAGCTATATCAACAACGCAATTGAGACAACACTATGACTTCGATGACCGCCTATTCCACAGAGGCTCTAGCGCACCTTCAGGCCGAATTATCGGACATTGAGCAGGTCATCGATCGGGTGCAGGTAGCCAAACTTTCCCAGGATTACTACTATTTCAGTCCGATTTTGCAGCCGATCTTTGCGGATAAACGCGCAGATCTCGTACTTCGCCCCACCGATGAAGCCCAGGTTTTGACGATCGCCCGCTCTGCTGTAAAGCACAAGATTCCGATTACTGTTCGGGGTGCAGGAACCGGGAACTACGGCCAATCCGTGCCTCTAAACGGCGGAATTGTACTGGACATGACCCGAATGGATGCCGTCAAATCTGTGGGACCCGGTTGGGTGTGCGCGGAAGCAGGAACCAAACTTGCGGCGATCGATCGCGTCACTCGTGCGTCGGGATGGGAACTCAGAATGGCTCCCTCAACTTACCGCAGTGCGACCCTAGGCGGATTCATAGGCGGCGGCAGTGGCGGAGTCGGATCGGTAACGTACGGCCAACTGCGCGATCGAGGCAATATTCGAGCCATTCGTTTGGTTACTTTGGAGGATGCACCGAGGGTGATTACGCTACGAGGCGATGAGGTCTATCAAGTCGCCCATGCCTACGGAACCAACGGCATTATCACCGAAGTCGAGATGCCTCTAGCCCCGGCCTATCCTTGGTCGGAAGCGATCGTAGCATTTCCAACCTTTATGCAGGCCGCGACCTTTGGGCAAGCGTTAAGCGATTCCGATGGCATGATTAAAAAACTAGTCACTGTGTTTGCAAGTCCGATCGCCCAGTATTTTACAAATTTACGAGACGTTATTCCCGATGGATCTCATACCGCGTTCATTATGGTTTCTGAGGAATCCTACCCAGCATTGCAGAAACTTGCATCAACCTTGGGCGGTGAAATTGTCCTATACAAGACCGCAGAAGAGGCCAGCAAAGGCACTCCAATCTACGAATACACCTGGAATCACACCACACTTCTAGCCCGCAGCATTGATGCTAATTTGACCTATTTACAAACCTTGTTCCCGTGCGATCGGGATTTGAACCTTGTGCAGAACTGCTATGAGCATTTTGGCAATGAAGTGATGATGCACTTGGAATTTATGCGGGTGGACGGTCGCACCACGCCCGGAGCCTTGCAGCTTGTCAAATTTTCGTCACCAGAACGATTGCAGGACATCATTGAGTATCACGAGAAGAACGGCGCATTTATTTTTAATCCTCACGCCTACACCATTGAAGCAGGCGGCATGAAACAAGTCGATCGCGCTCAGGTCAATTTCAAAAAACAGGTTGATCCCTATGGATTGCTCAACCCAGGGAAGATGGAGGGTTGGACGGGTTAGAGGATACACTAAATAATGCTTATTGAGTCCTGTCGATTCGCCTACCGTAGCGGAACAGCAGTATCGATCGCAAGATCTTTTGGAGGCATTCCTGTGCGTGTGTTTACGACTATTGCGGCTTTGCGGTGCCATCTAGCACAAGTGACGTGTTCACCCGAAACTTCCCTGGGCTACGTGGCCACCATGGGCGCACTGCACGCGGGCCACCTCAGCCTCATGCAAAGGGCGCGTCAGGAAAACATGTGGGTGGTGGCCAGCATTTTTGTCAATCCGCTTCAGTTTGGTCCAGCGGAGGACTTAGGCGCTTATCCGCGTGACGTCGAAAACGATCGCAGACTCTGTGAAGCCGCCGGAGTTGATATTTTGTTTATTCCGACGCCTGAGGAACTGAATCTCGATCGCACCGCCGGAATCCAGACGCAAAATACGCTCGTCGTTGTGCCAGAGTCTATGAAGTCCCAGCTCTGTGGGGTATTGCGTCCAGGACATTTTGAAGGAGTAGCTACGATTATTTCTAAATTCTTCAACCTGATCCAGCCCACCCGCGCTTATTTCGGCCAAAAGGATGCACAACAGTTAGCAGTTGTCAGCCGTATGGTGAAGGATCTAAACATCCCCATTGAAATTATCCGATGCCCGATTGTCCGGGAGTCCAGCGGTTTGGCAATGAGTTCTCGCAATACTTATCTAAACGCTGAACAAAAAGAAGACGCTGCAATTTTATATCAAAGTTTGAAACAGGCTGACCATTTATTTAAAACGGGAGAATTACGATCGAGCATCCTGATTCAAGCCGTTAAAACAGAGTTTGAAAAGAGTAAATCACTAACGCTAGAGTACATAGCCCTCGTAGACCCAACGACCCTACAACCGATTGCATCTATTGAAGAAAATGGATTGCTAGCGATCGCCGCAAAAATAGGAGAAACGCGGCTAATCGACAATCTCCTTCTCCGCAACCGCAAACCCATTATGGCGATCGACGGTCCTGCCGGGGCCGGAAAATCTAGCGTCACGAAGCTCGTTGCTAAAGAATTAGGGTTGTTTTATCTCGACACGGGGGCAATGTACCGGGCGATTACGTGGCTGGTCATGAACTCCGGCATTGCAATTCCGGATGAACCCGCCATAGCTGAACTCGTCGGAAATTGCGACATCCAACTCACGGAAGAAGTCGTCTCCATCAACGGTCACATCATTACCGACGCAATCCGCACCCCTGAGGTCACGGCCAATGTCTCTGCCGTTGCGGCCCAAGTAGCCGTCCGTCAAGCGCTCGTTCAGCAACAGCGCGAATGTAGCCGTCGGGGCGGGGTAGTGCTTGAAGGCCGAGATATTGGCACCCACGTCTTCCCGGATGCGGAGGTCAAAGTCTTTCTGACCGCTACGGTTCAAGAACGCGCTCGTCGTCGGCAAAGCGATCTCCAACGTCAAGGACAATCGGTTCCGGATTTAAACGATCTCATTACGTCGATCGCAGAACGAGATGCAAAAGATAGTACGAGAGCAATATCACCGCTGAAGCAAGCAGTCGATGCTGTGGAAGTCGTCACTGATGGAATGACGATCGAGGCTGTAGTGGCCAAACTCGTCGGATTTTATAGAGATTTGAAATAGACATGAAATTCACGATCGCCCCTCATCATCTTGAAACCCTTCATCATCATCTCGAAGCCGCTTATCCTCAAGAGGGCTGCGGGTTAATGTTAGGAACACTAGAAAACACAACATTTAAAATCCATCAAATCATCCCGACTACTAATGTTTGGAATCATCCAGAAGATGCCGATCGAAGTCTGCGCGATCGCTATGAAATCGACCCTAGAGAAATGCTAGCAGCGATGAAAACAGCACGCCTAAATAATCTCGAGATTGTAGGCATTTATCACTCTCATCCGGATCATCCAGCCTCTCCTTCAGAGTGCGATCGGACTCTTGCATGGTCTGAATACATTTATGTGATTTGCAGGGTGGACAGTAGTTCTGTAAGTGCCACAACGGCTTGGCAATTAGACGATCGGCAACAATTTCAGTCGGTCCACATTACAGTCGAATAGACAGCGCAGTATAAGGTCGATCGGTTGTTTCCTCAGTATCTGGAGTGGGGTTCGCTTTTGATGACGGATGTTTGAGGAAGAGTGATTCCCGTTCCGGGAGGCTTTCTGCTAGGGCAGCGGCTTCGCCAACGCAAACGTTATTGTGATTAAGACGATCGGTATCTTAAAGCTTAAGCTAGGATAAGTGGCTAAGGTTACTACTAGCGATCGAAATTAGGACGAGGTGATACCGAAGAAACTGCGTGAGCTAAAGGCAATGCTCCTAAAAGCAAGATTTACCTATGAATCAGCCAAGGGAAGTCATACTAAATGGTCACATCCTTTGATCCTAGGAAAGCTCACAATCTCTGGAAAGGATGGCGCAGATGCGAAGTCGTACCAGGAAAAGGACGTGGCGGAAGTTCTACAACGCCTTCAGAAAAATCAGGAGGATCAAAAATGATGATTGAGTTGAAGTCGCGCTATACCGTGATTGTTCAATGGTCGGATGAGGATGATTGTTTTGTTGTCAGTCTGCCAGAGTGGGGTGAGTTTTGTCATACCCATGGCGAGACCTATGAAGAGGCGATCGCAAATGCCCAGGAGGTTTTGGAGATGTTGATTGAAGGGGCGATCGATCGCGGTGAAGAATTGCCGACACCACAAACGTTTCACTCAATGGAAACTCAGGCGGCGTAGGGAAGAGCGATTCCCGTTCCGGGAGGCTGTGCCAACGGACTTAGGTTTCTATCTACAACTGGTAGAGCAACTGATCGTATTCAGTATGAGAACCAACCCAGAACCAAACCACAGTATCGTCCTGCAATTGTCCGACAGCGCGATAGCTTTTGTTGATTCTGGCGGAATAGATCGGAAGAGTTGGGTGAACCTTCTTGAACCGCAGACTTGGATGATTGGGATTTTCCTGAAATTGACGATAGGCAACTCGGGCTTGCTGTCGGATTTCGTCGGGTAATCGGGCTAAGGATTTACGGAACTGAATGGTGGTACGGGATTTCACAGCGTCTCCGGTTCCAATTCCTGCGTTTGACCTGCGTGATACTCTTCCATCGCAGCAGCAGCCATTTGTGCCAAGAGGTTGGGCGATCGTGCGAAAGATTCATCCCAACGCCGATCGCCCTCTAGTTCTTCCAGAATCATCGCGGCGATCGCATCTTGTTCATTGATCGATCGGGTCTTTAATTGGGCAATTGCGCGTTCTAACAATTGAGTCATGATGGTGATTCTCTGCGATCGGTCTTACTTATCATCATAATGCTTCTATGATTCGACAGATCGGTTGTTTCTCAGTATCTGGAGTTAGGTTCACTTTTGATGACGGAGGCTTGATGGGGCGCTATCGGACTTAGGTTGAGTGCGGCTGAACTTGGGTGAAGGTCGATTAATATTAGATTAGTCTAAGATTATCACAAACACATTTCAAACATGGCTGAAAGTTTCACTTTATGATGGCATCTTTTTTCATCCATTTTTTGACATCATTTTGAGAAAGCTGAAACCCTCCTCCACGTCTGGGGACTGTTTGTTCGTTTTTTCCTTCAAGCTTGTAGTGTTCGGTTAAACTTATAACAACATGTCTTGTTGACTTACGATTTAGCTTTTTTGCTGCCTTGAAAATACAAACCAATGTTGACGAAGCGCAAATCTCGTTCTCATGCAATTTGTACGCGGATTTATTATCTTCATTTGAAGATGGAAATCTCAAAAATAATCGTGCATCGCTCACAGTTTGAGAGGAAACTGTAGATGATTCCGCACAAATTTTTACTGCTTCACTTGACGGCTTCCCATTGCTTGTTAATTGAGAATACTTATCCGCAAGTCCAACATAAAAGCTCATCGTTAAAGATTTTGATCTCTGAATCGAAGGCATACTGTTTTCCCAATTGCAATAACTGAAGTATATGATAGCCCATTGTTCAATAATTTTTCTTAAGCAATCCTATTCTAATTCATACAACCATCTTTCTTTCAGTCAAGGGTTGAAGTTGACAAAAGCTGATTGCTCCCGCTCAGGCGTCAGCGCAATGGAAAACCGATAGCGACTACTTAGAAAAAATGGTTTGAATTTCAGAATAGATACGATCGATCGCCTCAGCCTTCAAGATTCCAAAGGATTTTACAACCAACGACTGTTCCAACGTATAAATCCGATCAGCCCGAACTCGACTGGATTGCTTCAGAGTTCCGTTACTGAGATCTGTGCCGATCAGAGGCAAACTGTGAGGAACGATCGCTAGGTTAGACGTTACAGCAACAACAATGATATCTCTAGAGATTCGGTTGTAAGCCGTACTAGAAATGATGATCACAGGTCGGCGCTTTTGTGAGGATAAATCGGTGAAGGGAACTGGAATCAGAACAAGTTCACCTTGACTAAGCATCGTTCCAAACCGCATCATCGATCGCATTATCCCAAAACGAAAAGGTACTCGTTGAAGCACCCATCAGATCCCGAAAGTCATCACGATTGTCCTGTAAAACTAACACCACAATCTTTTCTCCCGCTGCGAAAGGAACTTGAAGTTCTATGTGTCCTTGGGCTTGGACCTCAACTTCATACTTAAGCGGTGTCTGGCTTTGGGTGACTTCCAGCATAAAATTTCACTCCGATAGGTTAATACTATATCCATTGTAGCGCGATCGCCCCTCCCGCTCATCCGTCAGCGCAATGGAAAGGCGATCGCCCTTTCATCTCAGCAGGACGATCGATTGCAAATCATAGATTTCACTTCGATGACCTTAGAAAGTCGATCGAATGCAGCCTAGTAAAATCCCTAAAATGACATCCACTCGATCGATATAGTGCTCTGTCGAATCAATCCAAGCCGTTTGTTCTTCTAATTTCAAAAACTGCCAACTCGCACCCGTTGTCACCACGCCATAAATCACCGGAATCACTTTTCCAGCCTTTTGATTAAAGAGTTGCGAGGCCACCATTTCTGCAATACATTGCCCCAGCCCGCTCACCATATCTTCATTTTTAGCTTCTACTATTGCAACGACAGGGGCCGTAATTGTATAGGAATTGGGTTTGCGACTCATCAAAAAGTCACATCGCCCGGTCAAGCCCTTGGACGCATCGACATTAAACTCCTTCCCCGAAAAAAGCGAAATCTTAGTCTGAACCTGATACTGCACTTCACCGAGCACTGGCGCAATAATAAACTCCGATCGAGCTTTCTCACTATTCACCCGCAATGCCAATGGCATCAGTCGTTCTAAGGTTTGGATAAGCCATTCTGAGGGGGCGACAGGCGCGATCGTCCCAAACAAATTTGCTACGGTCGTCACGGTCGTCCCTAGCTCATTCTCCACCCGCTCCAACGTAAAATCGCTATAGGCCATCCTGTTTTTCCTCTCCTGCCTGAGTCTTCGCTAACCCTAACTCCTCCAAGGTCTTCCATCCCGGCATCCAGCGCCGCCCGTCTTTTAGCACTTTGGCATTGATCCAGAACTTGACAGTCGGGTCGCAGGACGACTCCATCTCCGCGAAGACCCACGAAGACTCGTTTTTGCGATTAACTACCTGAAAATGTCGCCAGCCAAAGGTCGATTCGCAGGCCGTCCATTTGGAGCCGAGGAGGTGGGGGAACTTTTGTTTTTGTGGCATGGTCGTTAATCTTTTCGAGAACCCTACAGTACCATGAAGAACCCGATCGCCCGACGTCTAGACCTTCATTAAGAAAATTTAGAGATCTGTCACTATGAGCTACCTCCGCCAATCTGCTGTTGTTTTGACCCTAGCTGCATTGAGTCTAGGAACCGGAGCGATCGCCCGCGCTGAAAATCCCGACCACATCCGCCAACTCCTCGCAACCAAGCAATGCCAACGCTGTGACTTAAGCGGCGCGGGACTGGTCCGGGTGCAGCTTCCCGCCGCAAACCTACAACAATCCGACTTCTCCAGAGCCAACCTCAGCCAAGGCAATTTCGCCAGCGCAAACCTCAGCGGAGCACGCTTGGCAGGCTCCAGTCTCGCAGGCGCAAACCTCGGCGGGGCCGATCTCACCGGGGCGGACCTGCGCAACGCGGATCTTCGAGGAGCCATATTGACCGGAGCCATATTGGACAACGCTGATCTGACCGGAGCTGCTGTCATGGGGACAATAGATCTCCCCCAAACAGTGGGCAGCGCTGAAATGTTCTACCAGTGGGGCATGGAAGCGGCCCAACAGAAGCGCTATGAAAAAGCGATCGAGCAGTTTACCCAGGCCACCGCACGCGATCCGCTTCATGCCCCGTCGTTCCTCGGGCGAAGTATTTCACGGTTTGAGAGTGGCGATCGAAAAGGGGCGATCGGGGATGTCGAAATGGCCCAAAGTTTATTTAAAAGCCAAGGCAACACCGCCCGCGCCGAACAAACTGAAAAGATCGCCATTGAAATGAAGAAGCCCGAAGTCACCTCTGAAGGTCGGAGCGGCAATGGCCTCGGCATGGGACTCATGAACATCCTCGGCGGATTACTGAAGATCTTTGCGTTGTAATTTAGACCGATCGGAGGCGTGAATAAGAGGCTGGAGTTCCACGATCGTGGAACTCGGGGTAGATTTTAGCCCAAATCCAAAAACTCCACAGCATTTTCAAAGATCTTTCCCCTGGGGTTAGTCTTGCGGATGCGCTGATCTACGATCGATCCAATGCGCCCAAAAATTCAGCTCAGCCCAAGCTGTACTCGAATCGCCACTTCTACAGAAGTCATTTCTTCAGATGTTATCTCCCTGCCTCCCATTCTTTGTTTGGAAACAGTGGTCAGTTGGTCGGCCATTGCCTTCCCTTGACGACCTTGCAGGGTTACTAGTGCTTCGCTTGGGTAGATTCGAGACACATTACTCGTGATCGGCACAACCTGAACTCGATTAAGATTTCGGTTTGCAGCATTGTTACTAACGATAACTCTGGGTCGCTCCTTCTTTGATTTCGCCGCCAACTGATGGATCAAATGGATCAAAATTAATCCACCTCACCTCTATTCATCTTTCACTGTTCCCAATCAAAGCCTCAGCCCACCCTAAAGCTTCTGTTTCGCGTTCTTCATCTTCAGCCATGAGCTTGTAGGCAGCATCTAGTTCATCTTTGATAACGTGAGGGCGTAACAAGTTTTCAATGAACTGGCTAATGGCCCCTTTCCCCACCACTGTATACAAACCGTCCCATACCTATTCGTCAATACTAATTGTTAATTTCTTATGCATCATCTACTCCTTACACGTAGACATATATTCGTAAATGTGTCACCTCTTTTTGAGTGAAGGTTTGCTTAAGGGAGATTTGGGGGACGATCGGTTATTACTTCGCTAAGGTCAAGAAGACTTTGACTTGTCCATTCGGACTAGTATAATTTGTGGAAAGCTTCGGCCTATCTCCCCAAATAGGTATGTATAGATGGAAATTGTTTTGCTACACATAGTTATACTGACAGCAATAAAATTAACCTCATAGGATCAACAAGCCCTAATTTGTTAGAATCTGCGCGGATGAACCTCGGTGGTAAGATTGATATCATAACAATAATCTTTGCAAAGCCATAAATGAATCTAAAAATTGAACAAGTTGAATTCTTTCTTTTTGTCGCTGCGATTGTGGCAATGGTGGCAAGGCTAATCAAGATCCCCTACACAGTCGGTTTGGTCGCTGCTGGAATTGCGATCGCTTTCTTGCCATCTTCAGGTCAGATCGAGCTATCTAAAGAACTCGTTTTTGTAATTTTTCTACCTGCTCTTGTCTTTGAAGCTGCATTTCACATTCGCTGGAAAGAGTTGCAGCAAGATTTTTGGGTTGTCTCCACTTTGGCAACCGTGGGCGTGCTGCTATCAGCCGGAATCACCGCCGCTGGAATGCACTATTTAGCAGGCTGGGAATGGCAAATCGCTATGGTCTTCGGCATTCTAATTACTGCTACTGACCCAGTTTCTGTGATTGCTACGTTCAAAGAGACAGGTGTGCAGGGGCGGTTAAGGCTATTAGTAGAAGCTGAAAGCCTGTTCAATGACAGTACTGCTGCTGTAGGTTTTGGAATTGCTGTTACCTTAGCAATGGGGAAAACTATCGACTTCTCTGGCACAGTAAATCTATTGATAATTTCAATTGGCGGCGGCATCCTATGCGGAATTGTAGTCGCAGGCAGCCTTTTGTTATTAGCAGGACAGACCGATGATCCCTTAGTCGAAATCACCTTCACAACGGTAGCTGCCTACGGCTCATTCCTCTTAGCAGAACATTTTCATTGTTCAGGAGTGTTGGCAACGGTGACTGCTGGGTTAATGATTGGTAACTTAGGCTCTCTCGGCTCTATTTCAGATAAAGGAAGAGAATCAGTGGAATCTTTTTGGGAGTACGCTGCGTTTGTTGCCAATTCGCTCATTTTTATCTTAATTGGTATTCGAGAATCCCACGAAAATTTAGGATACTTCCTGCTGCCGATCTTAGTTGCCATTGCTGCTGTAATTATCGGACGAGCCTTTGCAATTTATCCATTGTGTTTGCTATTTGCCTCGTCTAAATTGCGCGTCAGAATGACCCATCAACATGCTTTATTTTGGGGCGGTTTGCGTGGTGCCCTTTCTCTCGCCTTGGCTCTAGGGCTACCACTTGACATACCACATCGCTCGGAAATTATCACCGTCACTTTTGGAGTCGTTGCCTTTTCTGTATTTGTGCAAGGGCTAACAATGAAGCCAATGCTAAAAACCCTGGGAGAAATCCCAACTTTGCCCGAAACCGAAACTGCAATCGCTGGAAAAAAGTAACATGAACCTGAGCACCAACACGTACCGCCCCTCCAAAGGATTCGATCGCATCTCGATCGCTCATACGGTATGGTGGAGATGGCCTATCTGACGATCGCGTCACACAGGTGGACGTCTACCTACATCTACCCACGGGACGTATCCACTCATGATGCAATCGCAAGTTCATCGAGACGTTTTAAGGTGTAAAGTGCGCGAGCCTTTAGGACCATGAGATGATCGACTTCTGCCAAAATTTGATCTAGTTCAGTGGTTTCAGCTTCAGAGAGTTTAGCTTCAGCATTTTGGGCGAGGAGATGATCGAGACACGCTTGTTCAAGGAGAGAGATTTTGCAATGTGCCAGGGCGAGGAGTTCATTCCGGCTGAGGCTCACGAGACATTTCCGATCGCTCAAAAGGGGATTGGAAAGCTGTCGATAGGCGTCCAAATCCAGCAATACCCCAATTTGGTTGCCTGCGTCGTCAGTAATGTAGCGAATCGCGTCAGACACAATCGGTACTCAATGAACGGCGTTAATCTCATTGTAGCTGATGACCGGAGGTCGATTTTAGACCATCGCACAATTGAAAAATTAGTCCATCTACAATATCTCAGCCTCAGCACTAACCCAGTCGGCCAGATTCCAGATGCGATCGCAAAATTGAAACAGTTGAAAAATCTCGATCTTAGGAACAACAAAATTAGCACCGTTCCACAATCGTTATCACAGATGCTTAAGCTTAGAAAAGTTTGCCGACTCCACCGACTCCCCCTGACTCGCAATATCCAACTCAGGATAGAGCGACACATAGCCATCCCCCTCCCGCTCAATCATCACCGTAAACCGCTATCTTCGTCCTACAGAACTCACACCATTCATTTCGCTATACTCCATTACAATTTATTGGATAGGCTCCCCCAGAATTGGAGTCGGGGCGGTTCTCCAGAATTAATCAAAGAGTCGATCGCCACCAAGATCTTAACGAAATCACCGCTTCAATTTCGTCCTCTCTAGCTTCTTTTAAAAAAGCACACAGTCGTTCTTTTGGGACTTTAGGAAAAGTCGGACTAGCTTCCACTTCAGCATAAACCCGATCGCAAAGCTGATAAATCCGCCAAACCTTCCCATCAAACCGCCAAAACTCCAGCACCCCAAAACTCGAATAAAAGGCATTCTTTTCAATATCGGTGTGGGTAATATCAATTTCAACGACGAGATCGGGCGGTGGGTCTTGGCTGAAGTCAACGTCGCGACCTTTGACTAGTGGTTGATTTTGGATGTAATAAGCGTTACCAGGTTCGGCTCCTTTTCTGAGCTTTGGGTATTTCATCGTCGTGGAACCCATGGTTTTAATTCGCAGTCCCATGAGTTCGACTAGCGTGGTGATAAATCGCTCAATCAAGCGTCCTGAAAATTCATGAATCTCTAGAGGCACGGTGATCTCCAAGATTCCGTTATCGTAGGTTAACCGGGAGCCACGGGACTGGGGTAATTCATCCATAAGTTGCACATAAGCCTCCCATGACAAGCCTCGCAAAACCGATCGCTTCTCTCCGACAGGTTCTAGGATTGCTACAGGTTCTGGTGCGGCCATGACCATGACTGTTTTCCTATAATGACTTGGGTTGTGAACATTCTAAGTGAATTGCGGGTGTCATGGTCGATCGCCTCTCACAGTAAAATGAACCCACGCTAGCTAGGTCAAACTTCGTGAACACCTTTTTAAAATCGACCCGTCACCTCATCCGCATCTTCAAAACATTACTGGTGACGAACTATGCCCATATGTTGGAATATCGGGCAGAACTCATCCTGTGGGCGCTGTCTGGCTCGTTGCCATTCATTCTCATGGGCGTCTGGAGTAAAGCCGCAACCCAAGGAAACTTTGGGCTGAGTGCAATCGAGTTCACCCGGTACTTTTTAGCGAGCTACTTGATTCGGCAACTCACGGTCGTGTGGGTCATCTGGGATTTTGAGAAGGAAATCTCCGAAGGGACGTTGGCGTTTCGATTGTTACAGCCGTTGGATCCCGTATGGCATCATGTGTGGTCTCATTTGGGTGAACGATGTGCTCGGGTGCCGTTTGTAGCGATGATTGTTACATTATTTTTTATCATTTATCCCAACGCAATCTGGTTCCCAAGTCTACCGACCACGCTGTTGTTTTTAGTTTCCGCCTTGTGTGCCTTTTCATTGCAGTTTCTAATCCAATACACGTTAGCCATGTGTGCATTTTGGACTGAGAAAGCCAGCGCTATTCAAGACCTTTGGTATATCATTCACTTCTTTTGTTCAGGAGCGATCGCCCCGATCGCTATTTTTCCAGAAGCAGCGCAGAACATCATCTTATTTCTGCCCTTTCCGTACATTATTAATTTCCCTGCTAGCATTCTCGTCGGGTTGCCTGTCAATTTAGGTCAGGGGTTTGGAATGATCTTTGTCTGGATGGCAGTATTCTTAATAATCAATCGGATTCTGTGGCGCAAAGGTTTAAAACAATTTTCAGGAATGGGAGCATAGCACCATGCATGACGCTAAAAGATATTTCAAGCTGCTTAAACTGTTTTGGGCAAGCTCTATTGCAACGCAGCTAGAGTATCGGCTAAATTTTGTATTTGCCACGATCGTAAGTTTAGGTGGATTAGCAGGAAGCATATTTAGCCTGTCACTATTTTATCGGGGAGGTTACACTTTTGCGGGATGGCGATGGGAAGAGGCCATGGTAGTTGTCGGATTTTTTACGTTGCTTGAAGGGTTTGCTAGCGCATTCCTCAATGGCAGCCTAGACCAAATTGTGAAACATGTCGAAAAAGGAACCCTTGATTTCATTTTGCTCAAGCCAATCAGTACGCAGTTCTGGCTTTCGACCCATCGAGTTTCGCTATGGGGAATTCCAAATATAATCTTTGGGGCCGCGATCGTTTTTTATGCTGGATCGAAGCTAGGACTACCTTGGACTGCTTATATCGCAAGTTTAATTCCATTAGCTTGTGCAATGTTAATTTTGTATAGCTTGTGGTTTATGATGAGCACCACCAGCATTTGGTTTACGAAGATTTATAACTTAACAGCTGTGTTAAAAGGCATTGTCGAAGCAGGTCGTTTTCCCATGATCGCCTACCCTCCGGCCTATCAATTTTTCTTCACCTTCATCATCCCAGTTGCTTTCCTCACCACCATTCCATCCGAAGTCTTACTCAACCGCACCGGGTTTCAGAGCACTGCTATGGCGATCGGATTAGCTATTGGACTTCTTTGGATTTCTAATCGATTTTGGAAATTCGCACTGCGGTTTTACACCAGTGCATCTAGTTAGACATCGGGTTGAATTTGTGGCATTGGTTTCTCTTCTACTCACCCAAGTTGGAAATTAGAAGGAGGCTCATTAGGATCTGATAAATCAAATTGGATTGCCATAAGGTAAAGTGCTAACAACTATTCTATCAAACCCTATCTAGCGTTGGACTCCATGATTGAAGTTGAGCATTTGAGCAAGATTTACGGTTCTACTGCCGCCATTCAAGATGTGACGTTCTCAGTCGAACCGGGCGAAATTATGGGGTTTCTCGGTCCCAATGGAGCTGGGAAAACGACCACCATGCGGATCCTAGCTGGATTTTTGCCCGCAACCCGTGGAACCGCTAAGGTCGCTGGATTTGAGGTCCATGAACATTCGATGCAGGTTCGCCAAAATATTGGCTACCTCCCTGAAACTCCACCGCTCTATAGCGAAATGACGATCGAAGGATTCCTCGATTTTGTTGCCCGAATTAAAGGCGTTAACGCAGGAAATCGACCAGCCCGAATTAATTATGCGCTGGAGAAATGTAATCTGACGGATCAACGTAGGACACTCATTAAAAAGCTCTCAAAGGGCTTCAGGCAGCGAGTTGGCATTGCTCAAGCGATCGTCCATGATCCACCCGTGATTATATTAGACGAACCTACTGTCGGGCTGGATCCCAAACAAATTATTGACGTTCGAGATTTAATCCGAGGACTGGCAGGTGACCATACTGTTATTCTCTCGACACATATTCTTCCTGAAGTCAGTGCAACTTGCGATCGCGTTACCATTATTAACAAAGGACTTATTGTCGCAACAAATAAACCTGAAAATCTCATGTCAGACCTCCACCTCAGCACCAGCTATGAAATCGAAACAGGTGGAGACTATGTGCAGTTGAGTGAAGTTTTGACTGGAATTCCGAACCTAGTTGATTTCACACCGATTGGAACGGGATTGATCCGTGAAGGACGATTTAGAGTTCGGGTGACGACAGATATTCAGTCTGACATTGGCCCAGATCTATCGACAGCGCTGGTGATGAGTGGAATCCCGCTGTATGAGATGCGACGAATTCAGGCAACGCTGGAGGACGTGTTTTTGAATCTGACAACAGAAGATGTGGAAATCCTTGCTGAATCTCAAGAAGTGCTTCAGGATTCTGCTAATTCCGTGGTCCAAGCTCAAGAGGAGGCATCATGATTTTAATTTGGACTAATCTCATTGCAATTTACCGCCGTGAGTTGCAAAACTATTTCCTGACGCCTTGGGGCTATGTGATCGCAGGGATTTTTTGGTTGGTTTCAGGGTTCTTCTTCGCGATCCTATATTTCAATCTCATTGGTCAAGGACTTGAATATGGCGCTAATCCAAATGCGCCTGCAATAGACTATGCCTACGAACTGATGCGAACTTTCTTGCGGGTGTTGGGTCAAGTGGTGCTGTTTGTTTCGCCAATCTTGTCTATGAGTCTTTACGCGGAGGAACGCAAGAGAGGCACCTTAGAACTCTTAGCAACGTCTCCGGTGACCAATTGGGCTGTGGCGGTGGCTAAGCTAGGGGCCGTGGTGACTTACTTTGCTACGGTGCTGCTTCCTGTGATGGGTTACCAGGTCTTTGCCTTGCAGGGTGCAAATCCACCGATCGCGTTAGTTCCATTGTTTTGGGGCTATTTTGGGCTGTTGCTGCTGGCGTCTTCGATGTTGTCGCTAGGGATGTTTATTTCGTCGTTGACGGACAATACAATGATTGCGGCGATCGCAACCTTTGGGTTGGTGTTAGTGCTGTCGGTGGTAGATGCGATCGCTACGAATACCAGTGGTGTTTTGGCGGATGTTTTAGCGCATATTTCATTGCTGAAACAATATGAGAATTTGGTGCAGGGTGTGTTTGATAGCAGTACGTTGGTGGCGTTTGGAAGCTATATCTTTTTGGGCGTATTTCTGACGGCCCAGTCGGTTGAAGCGTTGCGATTTCAGCGATCGTGAGGAGAATGTTGAGTTTAGAGTGCTGAATTTAGAACTTAGAAATTTGATTTTTGGGGTAGGTTGATGGTTTTGGTGAAATGGTTTTTTAAAAATGCAGTTTGGTTCGGCATTGGATTAGGGTCTGCGGGGTTGACATCGGGGGTGATTGCAGGATTTGGGGCGATTTCTATTGGGTTGACGATCGCGGGATGCGTCTTGATTGGCATCTGGTTTTTGCTGTTGGGCTATTGGGATGGCGATGCGGGTCAGCCGAAGTTTTGGCAGCGGCGATCGACTCAGGTGGGTTCTGGGGCGATGGTTTCGACGATCGCAATGCTGGTGATTTTGGGGTTATTAAACTTCTTGTCGGTGCGAAATCTGTACCGCGTCGATTTGACAGATACCGGGCGTTTTACGTTGTCTCCTGAGACACAAGAGGTATTGAAAAATATCAAGCAGCCGTTGACGCTATATGTATTTGATAAGCAACCAATGCCGGAAGACCGAGAGTTACTCCAAAACTTCCGTCGCCAAAATCCTAATTTTGCCTTTGAATTTATCGATCCCAATGCCAGTCCTGATCTTGCTAAGAAGTTTGAGATCAAAAATAGCACCGCCAGTCGGGATGTTCATTTAGAGTTGCCGAGCAAAAACCGAAGGCAGTTTGTTCAGTCCATTGCGCCTCAGCAACGATTGTCTGAAAGTCGCTTGGTGAGTAGCTTGATCGCGATTCAAAGCGATCGAAAGCCCCGCATTTATTTCACGCAAGGTCATGGCGAGCGATCGCTCGAACCGGGCGATAAAAATTATAGTTTGGTGGTTAAGGCGCTTCAGGATAAAAACTTTGAAGTGTTGCCCTTGAATCTCGCTCAGACGGCGAAAGTTCCACCGGATGCGGCACTGCTGGTACTGGCGGGGCCGTCGAAGCCGTTCTTTGAGGCGGAGCTGCAAGCGGTGCAGGAGTATCTGAATCAGGCGGGAAACTGGATGGTGCTGGTTGATCCCGAGGCTCAACCCAATCTTGATGGGTTGCTCAAGACTTGGGGGATCGTTCTAGACAACCGAGTGGCGATCGATGCATCCGGGACAGGGCAACTGTTTAAGCTAGGTCCAGCGGCTCCTATTGTTCAGGATTACAACAGCAACGCTCATCCAATTACGAAAGAATTTGCTAAAAATATTTCCTTCTATCCCCTAGCGCGTCCGCTTGAAATCCAGTCTGTTCAAGGGGTAGTGGCCACTCCGATCGCCCTGACTAATGAAAAAAGCTGGGGCGAAAGCAATCTCCAGGAAAAACCTGTGAAGTTTGATGCTGGCGATCGTCCGGGTCCATTGCCTTTAGTCGTTGCCTTATCTCGGCAGATCCAAGTGTTGCCGCCCAATCTCACGCCCAGCCCGACGCCCAATCCTGAAACAGGAGAGCTGGAACCGCCTTCCACGCCTAAACCGATTGCCACCCCCACCCCGAATCCAACCGCTGGCCCAACGCCTACGGCCAGTCCCAGTTTGGTCCCAACTCCTAAAGAATCGCGTCTAGTCGTTTTTGGGAATTCAACTTTTGCAACGGATCAATTTCTATTAGCGCAGATCAACGGCGACGTGTTTCTAAATTCCCTCACTTGGGCCAGCCAAACAGACGGGCAGGCCCTGTCCATTCGTCCCCGTGATGTGACTCGACGCCAGCTTAGTGCGACACCCCAACAGGTCACGATCGTCATTCTGCTGAGTGCTGTTGTCTTACCGTTGTTCGGGTTTGCCCTAGCCGCATTGACTGGGTGGAGACGACGCTGAGAGGGCTGAGCCTAAGGTAAGGTTTGAGGTGAAGGATGAGTGAACAACAGAAAGTTTTAATAGTCGATGTTGCCTTCAATATGCACAATAAAGTTAATATCAGGTAAAGGCGATGAACCTATTTCAGCGATCGACGCAACGTAAATTAACGTCTAATCGAGGAGTGTCTCCTGAATTGGAAACGCGCGATCGGATTCTGAAGGCGGCGCTGAAGCTGTTTGCTCGAAGTGGCTACGACGGAACCACCACCAAGCAAATCGCCGTCGCAGCGGGGGTCGCGGAGGGCACGCTCTTTCGTCATTTTGAAACCAAAAAGTCGATTTTGGTCCAAGTGGCGACCGATGGCTGGATTGAGATTCTGACGGATTTACTGACCGAACTGAGTGAAATGGCAAGCTATAAGGCCATTGCTCAGGTCATGAAGCGACGGATGTTGCACTTGCAAGACAATGCGGATCTGATGCGGGTGTGCTTTATGGAAGTGCAGTTTCATGAGGACTTGCGCGATCGGATTCAATCTGATGTGATTGAAAAAATGACCGATGTCGCAGAAGCCTTTTTCCAAACCGCCATGGATCAAGGGGTCTATCGCAAGATGGATCCAAGATTAGTGGCACGAGTATTTTTGGGAATGTTTGCCGTTTCGGGATTTAGCCAAAAGACCCTAACTGACCCCAACGCCTCAGTCTTGGAACTTAAAGCCATGGCAGAGGGCATTTCTGAAATTTTTCTCAACGGGGTATTGGAAAAAGAGACGTAATTCTCACCTCTAGAGACGTTCTGAATCCAAGTTTGCAGCGGTTTGCGTTAGATTGGGAAGTGTCATGGGAAGCGTGATGTTAATACGTCCCAAAACTAAGCGATTAATAATTTAGGTATGTCTGTTCAGCGCTCTATCCACTCCATTAAGCTGCCGCTTATGTTCATGTTCATGGGTGTTGCTATGTACGTCCTAGTGGCGGGGCGCAATTCGCAGCAGACCCAGCCGCAGGTGGCCCCGCCCAAGACAACTTGGGTCAAGCCTGCCGAGCTTCCGTGGGGCGATCGCGCACTGGATACTCGGTTGACGGTGGACTTGAGCGATCGCACGGTGTACGTCTACCGAAACGAAAAACTAATGGCTAGCTACCGGATTGCCATCGGCCAATCTCATTGGGAAACGCCTTCGGGGACCTTTCGCGTTCGACAAATGGTGAAAAATCCAACCTGGAAGCATCCCCTCACAGACGAAATCTTTCCACCCGGAGACGCCAATCCACTGGGCGATCGGTGGATTGGATTTACGGCTGATGAACAGATGAAGCTAGGATTTCATGGAACAAAGGATGAACATCTGATTGGTCAAGCGGTCTCTCACGGCTGTCTCCGCATGAAAAATCGGGAGGTCCGATCGCTGTTTGAGCAGGTATCCATTGGAACTGAAGTGACAGTCCGTCCGTAAAGTTTTTAGATCATTTAAAAAACCCGGCCTGTAGGTCGAGATCTTTTAGTTTATCAGTTTTTTAATGTGCGCTGGACGTTATTAAGAACTGACAGCCGTGGACTCGAAGGCGGGTGCGTAATCTTGCAGTAAGGTACTGACCTGGGACAGCAGCTCTTTTTTGTTGCTCGAATTCACAATTGAGACGCGATCGCCTTGCGACGGACGATGGAGATTCTTGGTGATGGCTTCATGAACACAGTCTGCAATGACGGAGTGAAGTTCTTCCTTCGCCTTCGATCGCTGGTAGGTGGCCCCCTCTTCAGTGGTGGCGTAGAGCGGTGGGAGACGGTTTAGGGCATAGGCCGCAATGTCACCGAGGTCGAGCGTTCGTTCACTGCTGGCTTCGATTTCGGCCACACGAGCGATTGATTCAGTTAGGACAAGTTCTTCCATAACGTTGATGAATTGCTTACGGGGGACGGCCACCACTTCACCCGTCAATAGCGCACCCATGAGACGATCGAGTGCCATGTATTCTTCGATCGATAGTTCGGACGCCGTGTCACAAATCCGACCTACCTCGGCTTCCATTGCAGGGGTCAAATACCCATCTTGTAGGGCTTGTTCGACGATTTTCTCAATACTCATAGGATTTTCCCATACGCGTGATAATGACAGATTTAGACCTATGGCTGGACCCACAGAAAACCTCAACCTTGTCTGTCGTCATAGTGCCCTGCGATCGCTTCTGAAAGAACACCTTTTAAGGTGATAGATCTTAAGGTGATAAGACTGATTGCCATAGGTACCCACAATATCACACCCAATAGTTTCTGAATGTTGTTGTATTGTCACCATTGCGATCGCGATGGGGCCATGGGTCTAGGCTTGACTTTTTGGACGGGTGTTTGAACGTGATTCGATCGTCCCTAAGCCCTTCTAGAGAGCATCGCCTCGAAATCATAGTATGGTTATGTAAATAGACTGTAACAATTCCTCTCATTTTTATAGCGTTTCCCTGTGCAAGAAGATTTTCGGCTGATTGTAGATTTAGTGTCGGTGTTGGCGGCGGCGGCGGTAGGCGGATTGCTTGCAGCGTTGTTGAAGCAGCCTGTGCTGTTGGGATATCTGATCGCAGGGGTGGTGGTGGGTCCGGCGGGGCTGGGGCTAATTAAGGAGTTGGTGCAGGTGGAGACGTTGGCGCAGTTTGGGGTGGCGTTTTTACTATTTGCGCTGGGGGTAGAGTTTTCGTTTTCGGAATTGCGCAAGGTTCAGGCGATTAGTTTGGGCGGCGGTGGGTTGCAGATTTTGCTGACGATCGGCATTACGGCGCTGGCGTCTTTGGGGCTGGGCTGGGTGACGTCGCCGCAGCAGGGCGTGTTTTTGGGTGCGATTTTGTCGTTATCTTCGACAGCGGTGGTGCTGAAGTCGTTGATGGAGCGCAATGAAACGGAGACGCCTCACGGTCAGGTGATGCTGGGAATGTTGGTGGTGCAGGATTTAGCGCTGGGGCTGATGCTGGCGGTGCTCCCGGCGTTGGATAAGCCGGTGGAGGAGATTGGGCTGGCGGTGGGCTGGGCGCTGTTGCAGACGGGGTTGTTTGCGCTGGGGGCGATTGCGGCGGGGATTTGGGTAATTCCAAAGCTATTGCAGCTATT
>JAYVVL010000478.1:0-7092 GCA_043787035.1 Synechococcales cyanobacterium | reverse complement strand
GCGATTGAAGATTTAGAAGGACGCTTTGACGATCTCGATGTGGTGTTTGTGGAAAGCGGCGGCGATAACCTCGCAGCCACCTTTAGTCCCGAACTCGTAGACGTGACCATTTACGTGATTGATGTGGCAGGCGGAGACAAAATCCCCCGGAAAGGTGGACCCGGAATCACAAAATCGGACCTGCTCGTCATTAACAAAACGGACCTCGCACCCTATGTGGGGGCAAGTTTAGACGTGATGGCCCGAGACTCCAAAACCATGCGCGGCGATCGGCCCTTTGTTTTTACCAATCTCAAAGCTCAAGATGGCCTTGAGGCGGTGGTGAGCTTTTTATTAACTCATATTCATGTTGCATGATATCTACGATCTTGTCGCGTCTAGCTATAAGCACGCCCCATGATTTCGTGTGACAAAACGTATCCATTCTCCTGCTTTGTAGTGTGGTACACATTCAATGTATCTGATGCAGCTTTAGCATCAGCACTATCAAACTCTTGGCAGTTGTCAATAGTGCCGATACTATAATTTGGCTCCATGTATTTTTAGATTAGGTTGAATGATGACCCATAAATTCGGACGACGTGAATTTCTTCTGCTGGGTTCTGCAACCGCAGGTAGCCTTCTCCTGAAGTCTTGCGCGACCGCCCCTACACCGTCTGCATCGATGTCTCCGACGACCGCCACGGGGGCTTCTGCGCCTGCGGTGAGTGGCGACGCGATTAAGGTTGGGATTTTGCACTCCTTGACGGGCACCATGGCCATCTCTGAGAAAAGCGTCGTTGATGCTGAAATGCTCGCGATCGAGGAAATTAACAAAGCAGGCGGCGTCCTCGGTAAACAAATCGTCGCGATTCAAGAAGATGGTCAGTCCGATTGGCCCACCTTTAACGAGAAAGCGAAGAAACTCATTCTTCAGGACAAAGTAGCGACCGTTTTTGGGTGCTGGACCTCGGCGAGTCGCAAAGCAGTGAAAGACACCTTTGAGACCAATAAACATTTGCTTTGGTATCCCGTGCAGTACGAGGGCCAAGAATGTTCCAACAATATCTTTTATACGGGTGCTGCACCCAATCAACAGATTGAACCATCGGTGGACTGGCTGCTCGAAAAGAAAGGCAAAAATTTCTTTTTGGTTGGATCTGACTATGTGTTCCCCCGCACTGCCAACACGATTATCAAGGCTCAGTTGGCAGCTAAGGGCGGCAAAGTAGAGGGAGAGGACTACATCCCTCTCGGCAACAATGAAGTCAAACCCGTAATTGCCAAAATCAAGGCTGCATTGCCCAAAGGCGGCGTGATTTACAACACCCTAAATGGCGACACTAACGTCGCGTTCTTTAAAGAAATGCAAGCCTCCGGAATGACGCCAGAACTCTATCCGGTGATGTCGGTGAGCGTCGCAGAGGAAGAAGTTCAGGCGATCGGGGTGGACTACCTCAAGGGTCACTATGCAGCCTGGAACTACTTCCAAACGGTCGAAACGGCAGCCAGCAAAAAGTTTGTGGCGGCGTTCAAGGCGAAGTTTGGAGAGAAGCGGGTGGTGAATGACCCGATGGAAGCAGCGTACATCATGGTTTACATGTGGGCCGCAGCGGTGAAAAAGGCGAATACCTATACTGATCTTGAAGCAGTTAAGAAGGCCGCTTATGGTGCCACCTTTGACGCGCCTGAGGGGATGGTGACGATGAATGCGAACCATCACCTGTCGAAGTTTGTTCGCATTGGTGAAGTGGCCGCAGATGGTCTCTTCAAGATTGTGTCCGAAACAAAAGAAGCGGTGAAGCCATTGCCTTGGAATCAGTACGTGACTGAGACGAAGGGGTTCGCCTGCGACTGGTCTGATCCAGCGAAGGGTGGAAAGTATAAGTTGGCGGTTTAAGCGGGTTTGTTCGGGTGTTTTAGACTTCCTTTTGGGGGGTTTCAAAACGCCCGATCGCCTTTTTTATCACTTCATGGAGGATGCCTTTTATGGTGTCTGCATTGGTTGATGGGTTGTTTAGTGGGATTAGCATTGGCTCGGTGCTGTTGCTGTCGGCGTTAGGATTGGCAATCGTGTTTGGGCTAATGGGCGTGATTAATATGGCCCATGGGGAGCTGATGATGCTCGGGGCCTACACTACTGTGCTAGTTCAGGGTGCGCTGAAAGGGACGCCTTTGTTTGAAGGCTATTTCTTTTTTGCGTTGATTGCGGCTTTTTGTGTGACGGCGCTGTTTGGGTTGCTGATGGAACGATCGGTGATTCGGTTCCTGTATGGCAGGCCACTGGAAACGCTGTTGGCGACGTGGGGCGTGAGCTTGATGTTGCAGCAGTTGGTTCGCAGTGTGAGCTGGCAGTTTGTCGTGGGGTTGGCGATTGCGGTGGTGCTGAGTGGAATCGGGTGGGCGGCGTATGTTCGATCGGGCGTGCTGATGCGCTGGGCTGGCGCGGTTAAAGCGGCATTAGTTCTGGTGTCGGGTGGATTGGGCCTGACGATGAGCGATGCGATCGCTCGGGCATCTGGTCTTGCCTTTACCAAACCTTGGTTCGGCGCACAAAACCAGGACGTGACCGCGCCTCGGTGGCTGAAAGGGGGATGGCGGTTGACCTTTGGCGATGCAGCGAGTGATAGCGTTCAGCTTTCCTATGTGCGAATTTTTATTATTGGGCTGACGATCGTCTGTTTGATCGCCGTGTACATTTTTCTGAACCGGACTCATTGGGGATTACGAATTCGATCGGTTACGCAAAATCGATCGATGAGTGCGTGCCTAGGCATTCCAACTTCGACCGTGGATGCGTTAACTTTTGCGTTGGGTTCTGGACTTGCGGGTGTGGCAGGGTGTGCGGTGAGCTTGCTCGGATCGGTGGGACCGAACACTGGACAAAACTACATTATTGATACCTTTATGGTAGTGGTGGTGGGCGGCGTCGGTAATTTGGTCGGTAGCATGGTCGCGGCCATGTTAATTGGGATGTCGAGCTATTTGTATGGCACCTTTGCGGGACAGATTCCGATGGTGCAGGACTTGTCGAATGCGATCGGCGTTGATCTCGGTGCGCAGACAATGGCGAAGGTGGTGGTGTTTGCGCTGATTGTCGTGTTTTTACAATTTAAACCTGCTGGATTATTTCCACAAAAGGGGAGAAGCGTTGATGCCTAATGTCAAAGGGATAGGCAAAACTCGATCGAAGTTAGTTATTGAAACCGTCATCGTTGTGGCGATCGCCCTAGCGATGATGACCGTTGTTCCGGGTGTCCTAAATACGGTAGGACAATCGTTCCGCGTGGGGTTGCTGGGGCGATTTATGGCTTTGGCGATCGCGGCCTTGGGCATTGATCTGATCTGGGGCTATACCGGGATTTTGAGCTTGGGCCATGGGTTGTTTTTTGCGCTGGGCGGCTATGCGTTGGCGATGCATTTGCAATTGCAGCTCCCGCCAGGTGCGGCAGGCAAAGCCGTGCCGGATTTTTTGGTGTTGTATGGCGTGAGCGATGTGCCGTGGTTATGGAAACCCTTTGAGTCGTTTCCCTTTACGATGCTGGCGATCGTTCTGGTGCCGACGATCGTCGCAGCGGTTTTGGGCTATCTGGTTTTTCGCAACCGGATTCGGGGCGTGTACTTTTCAATTTTGACGCAGGCGGCCTTAATCGTCTTTTTCAACTTTTTTAACGGCCAACAGAAGCTGATTAATGGGACGAATGGTCTCAAAACGGACACCACGTACTTCTTCGGTCAAATCGTCAGTTCGCCCATGGTGCAGGCTAACTTTTATTACCTGACGATCGGGCTATTAGCATTGGCCTATGGGCTGTGTCGATGGTTGACGAGCGGTCGCTTTGGCACGCTGCTAGTTGCAATTCGTGACGATGAGCCACGGGTTCGGTTTACGGGCTATGACCCCACTGTTTTTAAGGTGTTAGTATTTGCGGTGTCGGCGGGGCTAGCGGGTGTTGCGGGTGCGCTCTATACGGTTCAGTCCAGCATCATCACGCCCAAAGCGATGGACATTGCTTTTTCTATTGAAATGGTGATTTGGGTTGCGGTGGGTGGACGGGGCACATTGGTGGGCGCAGTGTTCGGAACGTTGTTGGTGAATTTTGCAAAAAGTTTACTGAGCGAACAGTTCCCAGCGTTTTGGCTCTTCTTGCAGGGTGCGTTGTTCCTAGCGGTCGTTACGGTGTTGCCCGATGGGTTCATCGGTTGGTTTAAAACCACTGGCCTTGA
Organism: Synechococcales cyanobacterium; assembly: GCA_043787035.1. Lineage (GTDB taxonomy): Bacteria > Cyanobacteriota > Cyanobacteriia > Leptolyngbyales > Leptolyngbyaceae > JAAFJU01. The sequence goes on along the minus strand of JAYVVL010000478.1, from coordinate 2,886 downwards.
GTTATTACGCATCGTAACTGGAAAGACTCAAATCTCAACGTATCCCAGTTTAGAAACGAATCCGGAGCAGGATTATGAAAGAGAAACGGTTGAACGATAAGCTATTTCAGCAACGATCGGGAAATAAGCTCTTGTCTATCAGCGGGTTGACGGTAAGCTTTGATGGGTTTAAGGCCCTAAATAACCTCAATTTTTCCATGGACGTGGGTGAACTGCGGGTCATAATCGGTCCAAACGGGGCGGGGAAAACGACGTTTCTCGACACCATTACGGGGAAGACTCAGCCCACCGAAGGCACCGTCCATTTCAAGGGCAAAAACCTGCGGGGGTTGAAAGAACACACCATAGCAGCCCTCGGAATCGGTCGGAAGTTTCAGACCCCTCGCGTGTATTTAAACCTGTCGGTGCGTGAGAATATGTTTCTGGCCCACCAGCCTCAAAAGGGCTTGTTCAAAACCCTATTTCCGAAGGGTGATCCGAGCGAGAGTAATACGATCGCTCAGGGTCTTGAAACCGTTGGACTGCTTGGAAAGGCGAAACTTCAGGCAGCATTGCTGTCCCACGGTGAAAAGCAGCGATTAGAGATTGGGATGCTAGTGGCGCAGTCGCCGGATTTGTTATTAGTGGATGAACCCGTTGCGGGACTGACCGATGATGAAACTGAAAAAGTAGGGACTTTACTCTTGGATTTAGCCCAGAGGCATTCAATTTTAGTCATTGAGCATGATATGGAATTTGTGCGGCAGATTGCCCGAACGGTGACTGTGTTGCATGAGGGCAGCGTGTTGTGTGAAGGCACGATGGACCAAGTCCAGAACGATCGACGGGTGATCGAAGTTTACCTAGGCCAACAAGACGACGAATAAATCTCGTACATTTATAGCTTTACTTAATTATGCAAACCCAATCGCCTTCCAATTTCAATATGGATTTCAATTTCAACACTCCCCCGATGTTGAAAATTTCTAATCTCAATGTCTTTTACGGTGAAAGTCACATTCTCCGCAACGTTGACCTAACCATTGAACCGGGCAAAATGGTCTGTCTGATCGGTCGCAATGGTGTAGGCAAGACAACCTTGCTCAAAAGCTTAATGGGACTGCTCCCGGTGCGATCGGGAACCCTCCTGTTTCAAGGCCAACCTATCGATCGTCTCACCACCGATCGACGCGCCTGTCTGGGAATTGGCTACGTTCCCCAAGGCCGAGAAATCATCCCAAAACTGACAGTTAAAGAGAACCTATTGTTGGGTTTGGAAGCTCTCGGTAATCGCGGCCCTAGCACTCAAACCGTCCCCGATGAAATCTACGAACTCTTCCCCGTGTTAAAAAAGATGCTGTCTCGCAGGGGCGGCGATCTCAGTGGCGGTCAACAACAACAACTCGCGATCGCCCGCGCCCTAATGGGTCAGCCCAAATTACTGGTTTTGGATGAACCCACTGAAGGCATTCAACCCTCGATTATTTTAGATATCGAAAATGCCGTGCGCCGCGTGGTGGCAGAAATGGGAATCTCGGTGTTGCTTGTCGAACAACATTTGCACTTTGTTCGGAAAGCCGATTGGTATTACGCCATGCAAAAAGGCGGTATTGTGGCCGCAGGACCGACGAGCGATCTTAGCCCGGAAGTGGTGTCGAAGTTTTTGGCGGTGTAAACTGAAAGGGAAATCGTGGAATCACAACCCACAGACGAGATTCTGATGATGACAATTGTTTCTGCAACTAATCTGGTTTCTGAAACTGATCTAGCTGCATCGATCTCAACTGGAAAAAGCCTATATGAAATAGACTTCTATGCGTGGACTCAAGCGCAGAGCGTATTTCTGAGATCTAAGAATTGGGCCAAGGTTGATTTGGAGAACGTCATTGAGGAAATAGAAAGTTTGGGACGGCAAGAACGACGTGCGTTAGTCAATCGGTTAGGCGTATTGATAGGACATTTACTAAGATGGCAATTCCAGAGCGATGGGCGAAGTAATAGTTGGCTCGCAACGATCCGAGAACAGCGCATCCAAATCAATCTGCTTATCCAAGAAAACCCAAGCTTGAAGTCTTATCTAGAGCAAGCGCTAGCCACGGTCTATGATTTAGGTGTTATCTTGGCTGTTAAAGAGACAGGACTGCCGTTTAATCACTTCCCCGATCGATCGCCCTACACGTCCGAGCAAATTTTAGTCGAAATGTTTCTACCTGGCTAGCCCTAGTTATCCCAAGCCGGATGAGCCATAAGGCTATCCATAACACGCGACCCACGCAATTGGTTTGTGAGAGGCAAGTGTCCCTTAGGTGCCTCTAATGTCCAGACAAAGGATCCCGGATAGCGCGTCCAGTTGTTGCCATCTTTCCAGTTGATTTTGCTCCATAGCTTAATCAAGTTTTTCCCCGAAGCCGCCCAGATTTCCCGCTGCACCGAATACCCAAACCTTCCGCCTGAATGCGCTAACCACAGAGCATTAATAGTTCGGAGATCAGTTTCCGGGAGCGCCCTAACTTCCGTAAAATAAATCCATTTTCGGGCGAGAGACGCTTCTCCAGCTAGCTCACACAGCTTGAGATTGTTTAGCTTATCGGCTTCTAGGAAGTCCTGATCCGCTAGCAACCGCTGCATCGGTCCATAGTCCACGCCCCGATCGGACTTTAACGGCACGATTCCATTCGGAAAATATTCAGTTAAAAAATCCTGAATCTGATCTGTCTTAGTACTGTAAAGCGTCTGATAAACCTTAGCCGCGACTGCATTAACGGCCCCATATTTGGCGAAGACCTGTACACTTTCGGCAGCATAGTTTCGCAAATAATCGGCGAGAATCTCGTACCCAACCTCGCCAGCCGCCGCTAACGACGCAATGAGTGGCAACTGGGCTTTTTCCGTTGCTGATAAAAATGC
>JAYVVL010000477.1:0-2471 GCA_043787035.1 Synechococcales cyanobacterium | reverse complement strand
ACAATGCCGTTGCCAATAGGCCGTAAGCGCGGCGGTCAGAACCGTTTTTCCCGCATCGGTGTCCGTTCCCGTAATCAGCAGGGCGTTCGGGGCAGTTTTCATGGCTATTTGACTTCTACGTTGAGAATGAACGGCGATTTTGCATTGACTTCAATGATGTAGTCTCCATTTGTGGGCAGCAGCGCACGCCAGTTGGACCTGCCGGTCGCATCCGGAAACGGCTTACCATCGGAACCCAGCACACTCAGCGTTGCGCCTTGGACGGAGACATCCAAGGTCTGGCCAGCTTTGGCTAAGACAAGATACCGAATGACTTCCGGGGACTTGATGGAGTTGGAGATCTGGGTGCTGGTCTTGCCGGGAGCAAACAATACGCGTTCATTTCTGATTTGGTTGCCGCCGTCGATCGGTTCTCCAGGGATTACGGGCGATGACGTGATAGTTGGTTCCGGCGCAGGTTTGGGCGGGTCTTTGAGGTCGAGATCTAATTGGTAGTCTGAACTGTCTAGTTTTTTGACGGTTTTGAGCTGAATATTATATTCGCCTGTGAGAGGAAGTGCGCCATTCCAACTAGAAGCTCGTTTAGCCCGATCGTTGATGGGTTGACCTTCGGGACTAAAAATAGTCATCAGAACCCCTTCGCCATTGACAGCAGCATCAAGGGTTTGACCTTGCTTGCCACTGAAGGTGAGGTTGGCGGTCTGATTGGACTTGAGGTTGCCACTGCGGGTCAGGGGCTTGCCGGCTGTCAACTCTAGTTTTTGCTCGAAGCTAATGGGCGGGGCGATCGGTTTTGGGGTTGGTTCGACGATGGGTTTTGGCTTGGGGGTCGGTTCGGTGACAACCAGAGGCGGGGTCGTTTCAGTGACGGGTGGCTTTGCTCTGAGCGCACTGGTGACGAGATAAGTACTGATGCCTACCAGACTAATGAGACCGACAGCAATCAACCCCACGGCCCATGGGTCATCCCAGAGCGTATTGCGTTCTGGAATGGCCGCTGGCGATCGTTTTCCGGACGGGCGGGGAGCTAGGTCTCGATTGTCCTCTGGTTCATAGTCACGACCGATAGCCACGGTGGCCATTTGAGATCCTACGGCGGCTTTGGAAGGCATGGAGGCCAAATCAGACGGGGCGATCGTCTGAGGGATCCCCGATTGACCCGGTTGTGCCAGGTTAGCCAGTGATCCACTGACGTCAGTGGCCGACGAAAATCGCTGGGCTGGCGTATAGCTTAACATCCGGTTTATTACCTGCGCAAACCCAGGACTCACTTGACACCAGCGTTGCCAATGCCAAGTCATTGTATTGTCATCAAGGAGTTCTTGAGGTTCGCGTCCGGTGAGGAGGACAATAGCTGTGACGGCCAGTGCATAAAGATCGCTATTAGGATAAGCATTGCCCGTTTGCATCTGCTCAATAGGTGCGTAGCCGAGTTTCCCAACCGTCGTGGATTGTTTGAGCGTCTCCGGTGTTTGGAGGCGAGTTGCAATGTCCTTGACCACGCCAAAATCGATGAGTACCGGAAGCTGATCCCGATCGCGCAGCATAATATTATCTGGCGCAATGTCACGGTGAATAATGCCTTTGCCGTGCAAATACGTTAGAATCGGCAGAATTTTCTGCATCAGGTCAACCACTTCTTTCTCGGCAAAGACAAACCCACGGGTTCTACGATTGTCTAAAATTTCCCGGTACGTCTTGCCTTCGACGAAATCTTGCACCAAAAACAATCGATGATCTTCCTCAAATGTGGCCCTGAACTTGGGGATTTGGGGATGCTCGATTTGATGAAGAATTTGCGCTTCACGCTGGAAGAGTTCTTTTGATTTACCAAAGGCATAATCTCCCTGCGGCGGGTTTAGCTCCTTAAGAGCGCAGAGTTCGTTGAAGCGACCCTGATCCTCAACAAGATAGGTCCGACCGAAGCCGCCTTGCCCAAGGAGGTTGAGCAAGCGGTAACGGCTTTGGAGAATGGTGCCTGTGGAAATCGGGGGTTGCATAGATGCCTAGCCAAAAAACGTCGGGTTCAAAAAATTCAGGTCTGGGGCATGTGGGCCTTAAATGACCAACCGTCAGTCCAACTTCAAGTCTACTCCTGCTTTAGAGTTTTGGCGCTATCGAACTGCCCCGCTAGTCCCTAGGATTTGGGGCGGTTCAATTCTTGGTTTTTACGCAAATTTTAATTTTTACGCAAATCTTTACTTCAGCTTTGCCTTCACCTGCTCTTGCACCTTCTTTCCGTCTGCTTTGCCCTTAAGCTGCTGCATCGCAACGCCCATGACTTTTCCCATATCCTTGGCAGACGTTGCCCCGACTTGGGTGATAATCCCATCGATCGCCGCCGCTACCTCGTTCTCTGTCATCTGCTGAGGCAAAAACTCTTCAATCACCGCTAGCTCCAATGCCTCTTTTTCAGCGAGATCGGGGCGTTGAGCGTTGGTGTACTGCTCTATTGCATCGCGGCGCTGTTT
>JAYVVL010000476.1:0-7130 GCA_043787035.1 Synechococcales cyanobacterium | reverse complement strand
CTAGCTGTGATTGAAGATAAGGGCAAAGAGGTGAATCAAGCTCTAATTGCGCTGCGGAGAATGTAAGAAGAAGCTGAACTTACTCACCGTCCGATCGCGTCAACCCTTGCCACAAGCTCAGACGGTTTAAAACTGCCTTCGCTTCGGGTCACCTGAGCTAACCCGGTAGACGCACAGCACTGTCTAGGAATTGCCCGATCGCCTGTCTGATGGCAGCGCTTTGGTTGTCTCCAGACACATCGGTAAACTTTTTTAGCCGTGCCATAAGCTCGGGGGAGATCTTTGATGATGCGAGTTGCAGGATTGCCATGGTTTACCTGGTTTACGATCGGTAGACTGTGGGTCAACTTTAACAGTCTTCACTGTGCCAGTTGGTAAATTCAGCAGGTCTACCCCGTTAACCAAAATCCAAAAAAAATGCAGTCAGTCCAAAAATGTAGTCCAAAACTAGGACTAGTCCAAAAGTCTGGACTAACCCACTTTTCAAACCCTTACCTAGTCTACGTTTCAGCCTATTAAAAAACTCTGGACTTTTGCCTGTTAGACAGAAGTCCAGAGTACAATAGAGAAATGTTTAGGTCCGTTTCCTTGCTGCGTAAAGGTTTCAGCGCTTTGGACTCTGGACTAAGCCGATCGCTCGTCTGACTGTGCCAGTTGCGCAAGGAACAATCTCAAAATAGGCGATCGCATTGGTGTTTTCTCCAAATCAAGTCTTGAGCCAGGAGTATTGAAATGCAAAAAGGAATATCCCCAAAAACGAAGCAGAAAAGAGCCTCCGATCGAGATGTCCCGAAAGGCCCAAAACGGACGCTTGACGAGATCTTGCGCGATCGGGCTGAGATAGCCAAGATGCGGCTAGAGGGTCTGACTCAGGCCAAAATAGCAGAACGTCTTGCCACGTTACGGGACTACGCCTTGTCCCCACAGACGATCGCTATTGAGCTAAAGACCGTTCGGGACGAGTGGTTGAACCAGACGATCGACAATTACGAACAAACCAGACTGATTGAACTCTCACGACTGGACGAGGAGGAGAAGATCGCTAAGGATGCTTGGGCGCGATCGACACTTCCAAAAAAGAAGGAACGAACCCGAACGGGAACGACCGATGGCAAGCCTTTTGAGGAATTCATGCAGGAAACGGAGAACCGCGACGGCAACCCTGCTTTCCTCCAACGGCTTGAATCAATCCGCCAACGACGATGCGCCATTCTTGGTTTCAACGCCCAGCAACGATCGGAGAACATTAACGTTGCGATCGAGACTTTGTTGGCCGCTGGTTACGTTGTTAGGTTGCCGGATGAAGAATCATCCAACTGGTCTTGACTTTTGGCAATTGCCGCGATCGTCTATGAATAGCTTTTCTCGGCAGGCGGGGCAGTCTCCACCTGTTCCTGAAAGTTCGAAGGCATGAAAGCAATATGGGCATTGAACATCAAAAAGCTTTGCCCCTTGCGCGAAACCTGAGATATAACAGAACGTAACTATAAGGCCAGTACTGAGGAGATATACCAATTGAAAGCCGTTTGGCGCTTGAAAATATCCCCAGATTATTGGTGAAGAAATAAGTAGCCCAACGACTACTCCGCTAATGCCAAAGGCGATCGCTTTTGACTTCTCGATCCGTTCCTGCTGTGGCGTTCCTGACAAAGCTCCAGCAAGTTTAAAGGATTGTACTTTCTTTTGTGGAACAACTGGGGTTGGGATTGGATCTTGAGTTTCGACAATCTCGAATTCACTTGTCCATGCTGGCACCTCTTGACCATGCGATCGCCCATAGACACGAACTCGCTCAACTCCGCCAATCTTCAGTTTTACCAAAAACCCTTGAACGATTGGAAGTAGTTTCTCGCGATCGGGTTCCTCCGATGATTCCAGCAACAATTGCAGCACGTCGCCCTTCAGCGAAATTTTTGTTGTCGTTTTGAGAGGCATTGTCCTGGAATTTAGAAGATTGGCGATCGCCTTGGGGTCTCGTTGTCTGGCAAGTTCTACGGAGTTGGATGGCTGAGGCATGGCGTTCAGGCATATTTTATTGATCAGAGCTTATCACGATTTTGGTAAAAACTTTTCCCTCTTAGGAGAACTCGCCGACTTATTAGGTGACGATCGGGCGTGACTGCCAAGCTGTGATGTTCATTCGGATGGTCCAATAAATTCGGTGATGACGATCGGCATTCTGTCCTTCTGGGGCGAACCTTTAACTTTCACATCCTCATGGTACCTCCCAGAGACTCTCCACAAGTACCCTCTGAATTCTATGATATCCGGGCTTACAGGTGGCGTATAAAATCTCAGTACCCTAACACCTTCGATCGACTTTAGGACAGCTCTAGGGGTTGTCTCTCTCATCTCATCGGGAAACTCGAAGCGGCAAGGGAACGGGGTAAGGACAGCCTTGATTATTGTTCGCTTGTACCGTGGTTCTTCAGCTAGTTCTCTCAAGTTATCCATGATCTTCACCAATATTTAAGTAGATGGTTTGTTGTGATTTTCGGTCAATAAACACCAATGGGAACCAGCGTGGGAACTTCCATGGGAACCAGCGTGGGAACTTTCATGGGAACTTTCATGGGAACCATGGAAACCCGCATCCTACCGTAGTTCCCATGACCTAGAGGGCAGTTAGCGGAGAAGTTCCCATGAAAGTTCCCACGGGTGTTTTTGGACTACCCTAGGGGTGATTAGTGTTTTCTGATGGCTTCATAGTTATCCTCTGAAACTTGAGCAAGGAAGCCTTTAACGACCCCAAAGGCCACGACGGATTTAAGGGCGTCGCGGTAAGACTCAGAGTGTGGAACTTTAGCCATCAGAGCATCCTTAGGAATTTTGCCTTTAGCCCTCATTGCGTCGTTGATTTGGCTGAACGATCGAGAGTCCTTCCCGTCCAAGTACTGCCAAATCGTCAACACTAAGGGGAAGGCTTCTAGTCCGGCTGGGGTGTCGTCAACCTCGGTAGTTTCGACTTCTATGGTCTGTCCTGACAATGCTTTGCCGGGTGCATTGTCGGCAGAAACTCTGATGGGTTTCCCATTGGAATAGGTTTGCTTTTTCAGCCATAAATCAAAGTTCGGGTTGTTGAAATATCCCTGTCCTGTCTCCTCTGAGAACCGCTCAATAAGATCCCATTGATCGGAGTCCGGGCCATCGCTCTCGACCTCTGGAATGCCATCCCATTCGTCGTCAGGATTAAGCGATGGCTGCGCGATCGCCATCACCGACGATCGAAGCTCTGGCCCTTCATCAGCGAGCGATCGATTATCCCGATCGAAGCCTGAGTGATTCTCCAGTGTTGGCATGGGCAACCATCGGGCAATCTTGCCGTCAAAGACTGCACGACCGACCGGAGAAGCGGCCATGATCGATCGCAACTCATCCATGCCACCGTCCGGTTTAGGGATGAGTTGAGTGGAAACTAAAGCCTCTACCGCCGTCATGTTTTTAGGCGATACCAAGCCGATGACCCGTAGATTGGCCCTCACGCCTCCGCTCATCCCTAAATCTTTGACTTGTGGGGATTGAGTCATCGCCCATAACCATTCAGCCTCCGAGTCACCCTGTCCAACCAGACCGACGACGAATTTCTTGAGTTTGGGTAGAGCCTTCATTTTGGAATCGGACAATTCGAGTTCCGTGGCGGCGGTCATCAGCTCGTCAAAGATGCACAGTTTTGGGGCGGGTATCCTTCTGAATGCATCCATGCAACTGAGCAACCAAGCCGCTCCCTCATCTGGGTCTTCGCAGTTCTTGAGGGAGAAGGCGCGATATTCATCAGCGATCGATTCCCAATACCCGCGCTCCTTTGGTGACGCTTTCGGATCAATAACAAATACTTTCAGATTTGGAACCTTGGCCTTAAGAACTCGGATCGCATTACTGACCATCACTCCCTTGCCAGCTCCGGGGACACCCACAATCAAGGCACTTTGTGGATTCTCGCCTAAGTCCTGTGCTGGATTCCAGACCGGACTAACAATATGTTGCATCGACGGCGCGGCGGCAACATCAGGGACGATCGGCTGTTCATACAATCGGCACCAAAAATCACCGGGATAGCAGCTCTTATTCTCAAACAAAAAATTGAACCAAGGTAGTCCATTTTTTTGTTCTTTTTCATCCTGCTTTTTTAGATCCGACCACACGAAACCTTGATCTAGGGCAAGCTTCTCTGCAAGCTCTCTAGGCATTCCTGCTTGCGTGTGGTCTGGGATGGTCCCAACAGACTGAACACAAATATAGGTTTTGTTCGCTATCGGCTGTAACTCAGTCTGTGCAAGTGCTGCGCTTTCCGTCCTGGTCGCGTCCTGGGCTTCAGGATTTTGAATGCAGCTCTGTGCAGTAGTTTCAGCCGTTGCTGTCGCTGGTGAGTTGCCTAAAACTCTCTCCATTTGCTTCACATCACCCCACCGATAAGCCCGTAAGCATTGCTCAAACGCGGCGGCGATCGTCTCTCTAGATTCCCCGGCGCGTAACTTCCCTTGCACCTTCGCCAATACTTCGGGATGGTCAGAGAGGAATTGTGTTTCCATCTCACGGCTCCGAGCGGCTACCTTGCTATTCCAGTAACTCACGCTTGATAGGCCAATCCCGATCGCGGGTAGCAGAATCGGCAGGGTCAAACCAGAGAGAGCCAAAGTCCCAGCGGTAGCCGCAATACAAGCCGCTCCGGTGCCTAGGGCAAAAGTCCCGTCTGTGTTGCTAGCGGTCTCATCCATATCAATCAGCCGCAATGCTTCAGATTCTTCAAAGTCAAAATCTTGTCTGATAAGCTCTGCAACGATGGGCGATCGGTCGTCTACATAAAATTTAGCCATTGCCTAGAACCTCCAAAAAAGGGGCACCCATCGGCACCCCAAAGGACAGAAAAGATTGATTAATCGATCGCGGCGGCGGATACGGTCGTGCGTTGAACTGACTTCTCAATGGACTTCAGATACTCGCGTTCCTCCGGTGTCATCAGTTTTTCGCCGCAAGTATTGAACATCCGTAAGCCCATCTCAACCCCGACCATTCCGACGATCGCAAGTAACACGCCAGGCCACGAAATACCGACAGGGGTTAGGATTCCGCCGCCCACGACTAGGACCGCAAACTCAAGGCCATAGCAGGCCCATCGGACAAACTCAGATCCAATCTCTTGATTCTTTTCCCGATCGCGGTACCGACGATACCGGGCTTTTGCGTGACCATGCAAACTCTCTTGGAGCAGTGGGATTTCCATGGGTTTGCGTTGCAGTCGGACCATTGAGGCGATCGATGCTTTCAGGTTCAAGTCATCCAGAATCGGAGCCAATTCTCTCCATTGGATTAGGCCCCATGTAATGACCCCGGCGATCGGGGCACCCATACCGAGCGGCCCCATTGCACCAATCCACGCTGCAATGTTTAGCCAAGCTGAGAAGCACCCGAAGGCACCGCCAAAGAGCATCGCACCGCGCCAACTGATGCCCCATTGAACGCATTCACGTAGCCCAATGAGTAAATCATCTAAGTCAATATCGTTGTCACCATCGCGGTCGAAAATGGATTTAGCAGACTTCGACCCGGTAGCCTTGCTGTCAGTGGAGCTGCTGTCAGTGGGTGCTGTAGACCCGGCGCTAGTGGACTTTTTAGCTCTCGTTTGAACGGGCATAATGATTTCGCTCCAAAATAATGAATAAGTGGGTGAAGAGTAGATGCACACTGACGTTAGGGCTGTTTTAAGCCGCGTGACTGAAGGATTTTGACGATCGTTTCGGTGGAACCTTGCTTAACAAAATCGATCGCCCCGGTCCCATTGATTTGCCCGGTGGAACCATCCCAAAAACAGACGTGAGTACCAGAGTTCAAGGGATTCCTTGATTTGGCATCGACAGGGATGGTATTGGGTTGAACTGGACCCGACAGGATGCGACAGTTTGCGGCGCGTTGGGATGCGATCGTTGCGGCGGTAGAGGCTTCGTTCCATGCGTAGATTCGAGGGTAGGCACTGCCAAGGAAGCAACCGATCGCGGAGACTCCAAGGGTGATAAGCCCTACCCGTTTAGCTTGATGGTTCATATCAAGCCACTTCAAGCTGATCCACATCAAACGCAACCTGCAAGATCGCCGCCATCAGTTGGTTAACCTGGATAGCCGGGAATCCATGCAATGCATTTAAGGTTTGTCTGACCTCGCCTGAGATTTGCACCGATTCAGACAGGGCTAGGATTGCATTAGGGATATCGAGCGTCGTTTCCTCGTTCAGATTGGCTAACGCAGCGGATTGACAGAGGACTGTGATGATGTCCCACGCCTCAAGTTCATCAAGGTTCTCAAGCGTCTCACCAGCGAAGGTTTGGAAAACTCGCACGCTGGGAGTGTCGATGTAATAGGTTAAAGGCTTCATAATTGTCTAGGTCCGTGATTTGTTTGAGTTGTGGACTAAAAGCGGCTTGATTTTGCAGCGCCATAGGAGGTACAAACCTCTCCTTAAGCTTTTTTGGGCTGTTGAAAGACGATCGTTACTTTGCAGGGCGATCGTCTTTCTTCGGTTTGGTGGTGTCTTAGAGCGAGTCGATCGGCCAGTCATGCCATGGTTTAGATCGACATATTCCATGGCGGGAAAGAGTTCTATTTGTTCGGTATCCATTGAGGTTTCCAGCCCTTGCAAACTGCTGGGAATGGGATTGCAGGATTCTCTATTGATGCTGTGACCAAAGCGCATTTGTGCCCATCAAGCCGCCCGTCGATATATGCTTCGTTAACGATCTGAGGCATTGCGACAAGGTGATAAGCCACGATCGCACCCGCAAAGGTCAGGGCTTGCAGGATTGACTGCGAAATCATCGATCGGACGAAGCGGCGGCGGCGGTATTCAGGATTCTCAATGCGGATAATTCCTTGTGATTCAATCATTGTTTAAGCCTCTAAAAGTCCATTAATAGAAAGTCGTTAGCAGGTGTCTCGTTCGCTGTAGCTTCTACAGCTTCAACGTCATGCACTGTAGCAATCGGATCAGCTTGTCCCATGTCTACTGAAATTACAGGCATTCCCATCACTACCGGGTCAGCTTTTGCAATCATCGGGACAGGTTGGGTCACGCTGTCCCGAATTGGGTCAGCAGGTGAGAGTAACATCACTAATTGCGTTCCATATTTGCGGATAAGCAA
>JAYVVL010000475.1:0-2507 GCA_043787035.1 Synechococcales cyanobacterium | reverse complement strand
TCAGCCGCAAGCCATTCAGGAGATTTTGACGCGCGATACAGCGATCGGATCCCGCGTCAGTCGCTATACAGCTCCGGGCGATCTCAATCGGATTCTGGCTCCTATCCTAGGAGACTCTTCCGTCATGATGCTAGATGGCGATCGGCACCGAAAGCGAAGGCAGTTGGTGATGCCGCCTTTCCATGGTGAACGGATGCGGGCTTACGGGGACCTCATCGGTGAATTGGCAACCACAGCGTTTGATGCAGTTCCTTTGAATCAGCCTTTTGAGGCTCGGGTTGTGACCCAGGATATCTCGCTCAATATTATTCTGAAGGCGGTTTTTGGGTTGTCTGAGAGTGACGCTGATGGCGGGGTTGGAGGCGATCGCTTCCAAAACTTAAAACACTTAATGACCCAAGTAGCGGATCTGTTTCAGTCTCCACTCACCTCACTGTTTCTCTTTTATCCCGGCTTACAAAAAGACTGGGGGACGTGGAGTCCTTGGGGAAAATTTGTGCGCGATCGGCAAAAGCTGGATGATCTGATTTATCTTGAAATTGCAGAACGACGGGCGGAATCAAGGACCGATCGCATCGATATTTTGTCGCTGCTGCTCTCGACTAGGGACGAGGCAGGAGAACCGATGAGCGACCCGGAGTTGCGTGATGAATTGATGACACTCTTGTTTGCAGGGCATGAGACTACGGCAACGGCGATGGCTTGGGCATTGTATTGGACGCACCGTCAACCTGAAGTGCGGACAAAGCTGCTTCAGGAACTTGCAACCTTAGGAGAGAACCCGGACCCAGCGGAGATTTTCCGATTGCCTTATCTGACGGCAGTGTGTAACGAGACCTTGCGGATTCATCCGGTGGCGATGCTGACCTTTCCTCGGCAGGTTGAGGTTCCAGTGGACGTTCTAGGATGCCAGCTCGAACCCGGTACGATCGTGGTGGGCTGCATTTACCTGGTGCATCACCGATCGGATCTCTATCCCAATTCGCATGAATTTGATCCACAACGGTTCATCGATCGGACGTTCACGCCCTATGAGTTTATGCCGTTTGGGGGCGGTGCTCGGCGCTGCATTGGGGAGGCGTTGGCGATGTATGAACTCAAGCTCGTTCTAGCTCAGGTGCTTTCTCGCTACGAGTTTTCCCTAGTGGATTCAACCCCAGAACCGCCTCGTCGTCGGGGAGTGACTCTTGCACCTGCCCATGGCGTTCGGCTCGTGCGATCGCGGTAGGCTATTGGTCTCTAACCCCAATTCTGAGAGCTTCGGAAATTTATGAACAAAAGCGAGGGGCGATCGTCCCCACAAAACCTAAGCCTCGCCTGCATGTTAAGGCCATTCCTCACAATGAATATACCGGAAGCCCCCTGGTCCCCAATTCTGGGGGAGTAAGAGATTCCGAAGCCCCCAGAATTGGGGGTTGGGGGCCTCCGGTAGGCTTATTCTTGGGAATCGCCTAACGCCGATCGGTCGTGCAACTTGTAATCGGCTTGATTTGAATGATATGCGCTATCCGGAAACTGATTCTATTCGTGCGACTCGGCGGTTTTGGTTGCAGACTGGATTACATCCTCCATTGAGCGATCTGCCTTTGGAATTATAAATGTAGAGAATCTTCCCATCTCTTCCATTCTCAATTCTACATTCACCATTCTCAATTCTTCACTTTCCACACCACAAAACAAATCGCCAATCCCACACAGAAATAAAAGATTCGATTCATTTTTCTATCGTCTTCAGTATTACGAACGATCGGTTGATTAGCTTGTTTTTTGCGATCGGACCCTTCGATTGCACTTTCCTTGGGTGGCTGATCGATCGGCGGTGGTGAAATACGTTCGGCGGCGATGATTTGATTGCAGTTACGAATAGCGTCATTACATCTCTCGACCATGTGATCTAGTTCGCATTCTTCATAAATTATTTTGGCTTTTTCTAGAAGGAGAAGAGCTTCATTCTGTTTATCAAGGTTATAAAGAGACAGTGCCATATTGAATAATGATCTCCCTTTGCCATCAATATCGTCAATTTCACAGCTAATTGCATGGTCTCTTTTATGAAATTCCAGTGCTTGTTCATATTGTCCAAAAAAATTATGTATATCACCGATACCACATAATACATTTGCTTCATTACGCTGATTGCCAACCTCATACTGAATCGGTAATGATTCTAGATATAGCTTCATTGCTTTTTTATATTGTTCAAGATATTCATTATCTCCCATTTCATATTGCTGTCGTCCAAGAGATGCGTATGCATTTCCTAAATCACATAAGGAATCTGCTTCCCCTTCACGATTTTCAAGTTCGCGGTTAAGTTCAAGAGATTGTTGGTAGAAGTCGATCGCACATTGGCATTGACCGAGAGAGTTATATGCATTGCCTAGATTTCCTAATGAAGCTGCTTTCCCTTCATTAGACCTATCCATAAATTAAATTAAGGCAAAAAAAGATGGTAAAACAGTATTTTAGCTGCTTACCATCCAATGAAAAATCTACTTGATTATATC
>JAYVVL010000474.1:0-2507 GCA_043787035.1 Synechococcales cyanobacterium | reverse complement strand
CGAGTCGCTCGTCTCGGTCGCGAGATGGCTAAACTGCTAGGGCAAGAAGACAACAACTTTGTCAAACTTGAAGTGATTCCGGCTGGAAAATATCTTTTACCTGACCCGATCGGCACTCTAGAAGCAGCAGAACAGCTTGTTAAAGAAGGGTTTGCGGTGTTGCCGTACATCAACGCCGACCCACTCCTCGCCCAGAGGCTAGAAAACGTCGGCTGTGTCACCGTGATGCCTTTAGGTTCTCCCATCGGGTCTGGCCAAGGCATTCGCAATCTCGCCAACATCCAAATCATAATTGAAAACGCCAAGATCCCAGTGGTTGTCGATGCGGGAATTGGGACGCCCAGCGACGCCGCACAGGCCATGGAACTCGGAGCCGACGCATTGCTGATCAATACCGCGATCGCCCTAGCCAAAAACCCTGCCGCCATGGCCAAAGCAATGAATCTAGGTGCTCAAGCCGGGCGCCTTGCCTACCTCGCAGGCCGAATTCCCGTTACCGCGATCGCCTCCCCCAGTTCCCCGATTACTGGCACGATCGGCTGATATTTATGGTGTTACACATTATTATCTGACGTTGCGAATTGCAACGTCTTGTCAAGTCATTTGTGCATTTTTGGTAGAGTTCATGGCGTAATGATGACCTTTAGTAAAATTTGCTGGGAATAGCTATGCCTTACACCAAAGATGACGACGGACGGTTAAATAATTTTGCTCATGAGCCTCAAATGTACAAAGCAGACCCCATGAGTGAAGGCCAAAAGCGGACGTTCATTATTTTAGGCAGCGTAGGCGGACTGTTGGTTTTAGGACTAGTTATTGTTGCAGCCGTAGTCTCTTGACGCTCTGTCTGTCTTAAGGTAGAACATTAATTTTTTCCTATGAAATTTAATTTTCTATCCTGACGATCGGATTCATCGGACGAAAAAGGTAGATATCTCAAGCTTTGCTCGTAAAAACCGAGGCGAAGCATCCAAACATGGGTTATCTTGAATGCTACTAACTGCCCGCCACACTGCATCCACCTCTTCCGACGTTTCCGACTCTGTGTCAGACATTGCTCAAGCATTTTCAGGGCTTAATCGGCAGACCTACTTGCGCCTTCGGTTAGCATTAGGTCTTGGATTGCGGCGTCAAGTTTTTGTGGTGGCGTGCGACGATTTATCGCTCCGTCCACAGCTCTGTCAATGGCTTGTCAGCGATTTATATCGCGCGCCTCTGCCAGAGTTACAGCAGATTGCAGGCGATCGTCCTCTCACGCCTACTGCGGCCATTCGTTTAGTAACGTTGACGATTCAACCCGAACAGCCTGATCTCCATAAGCAACTAGTTGATTGGCTCACCCACCGCAAAGGTCGTGTCAGCCTTGCCAACATCGCGTTTCAAATCGTCGGCGTCGAAAGCCTCACCCGCCAGCCTGCACAAGTTCAGCGGCAGTTTTTAAATTCGTTGCGATCGCTGTCTCGCTATCAAGCTCAGTTCGATCTCAATCTGGTGATCTGGGTCAATACACCTTGGTATTACAGCATTCGTCAATCAGCTCCGGAGTTTTGGCGGTGGCAGACGGGGCTATTTCAGTTCTCTAACGATGGATCTAGCGACGCTGAATTCATCGATCGATCGGCTCAACTCAGCCAACGTAACCCCGCCCAGACACCTGAATCTCAAAGCCCCCCATCCAAGACGCCCGTCGCCCAATCCATCGCACTCACCCATCTCCTGCGGACTTGGTCGCCTACCCTTATTTCGCCCGATCTCAATCACGCGGAACTAAAGACACGGTTGCAAGCGGTGGCTCAGGCAGAACAGGCCACTGAAGAAAATACCGCATCTAATGCCGCCCTAACCTCTCCGGGGGCAATCGCCGAAGCTTATCGTGACCTCGGAAACTGGTACCGCGATTGCGACTCGCCTAATCTCGAAATACTGACGCTTGGAATCCACGCCTATGGTGAAGCCTTTGCGATGATCGATCGCTATCATCCGATCGCCTGCGACGTCCTTAATGACCTCGGCAACCTTCACTGGATGCGATCGCGGCATCAGGAAAATAGTGATCATCTTTACAATGACCTTCAAAGTGCCATAGAGCACTATCAAAAAGCCATTCTCCAAACGGATGAGTCCCGCGAATCGGCCCGCTACGCCATGCTGCAAAATAATTTAGGGGCCACTTGGGGCGAGTTGGCCCAGCAGTTTGACCCGGCGATACACCTACCTGCCTCGATCGCCGCTTACGAAGCCTCTCTCCGACACCGACCCATGGAGAAATTTCCTCAGCAGCACGCTAGTACCCAAAACAACTTGGGAACAGCCTACTGGACCCTAGCCCAGTATCAAGATCCCCTTGCAAATTTCAGTACGGCGATCAGGTGTTACGATGCGGCGCTGAAGTACTACAGCGCCGCCGAACATCCCATGCCTCACGCCATGATTCAGAACAATCTTGGCACAACTTACTGGAACTTGTCTCAAGCGGAGCATTTGGATCAAGTCACTAGTGAAACCAG
>JAYVVL010000473.1:0-7223 GCA_043787035.1 Synechococcales cyanobacterium | reverse complement strand
TGTAAGTCATGACGATCGACGACTCAAATAACTCTGAAAGGTTTCAAATTCTCCAGCTTCAACAGCAGCATAAGACGCTTGCACTTCCGCCAGCACGATCGGATCTTCTTCTAATGCCTCCTCCCCTGCGAAGAGCATATCCTGAAGGAGTTCCATCAGATGTCGTTGATCATTCAGGTCAAGTGCGGCGATCGTACTGACCAACGTATCCATAGAGATTTGAAGATTAACTGTCGCAGTACTCATAAATTCACGAATGCAACGCTTATGACGTCAATTATAAACCCAATTTATTCCAAACAATCCATCCGAACGTTCGAGAGTCGATCGAAACCACATTACTACTACCCATAGAGGAATTGAGAATGAGGAATGTTGAATTGAGAAAATGAGGAAGGCGATCGACCCTATCGAATTAACTCAACCTGAATTCCTAGATTCAGCGTCGCCCAAGCTCGATCGGAGGTCAGCGCCGGAATCCCCAACGATTCTGCCAACGCTAAACAAGCTCGATCGCCCAATGATAGCCCGATCGTTTTTGTCAATGGCAGAAGAAAGCCCGTTCGATACGCTAAGGATTGATTGAAATCCACAATTTTTAACCCTAACGAGTCCAGATAAAATCGAATTTCCGAAGCCTCTCGCCCTTCTTTTATCAACTTCGCCACCACTTCACTGAAATTGATGCTTAACATCACAGCATCTGGCAGAGCCGCCATCACGCGATCGCTGCCCGGTTCACGATTTAGCAACGCCAATAATGCCGACGCATCCAAAACCCAACTACTCACTCAATGACTCCTGTTTGCGCTCAGCGATTAACTCATTAGAAAGCGATCGCCCCTCCGCGACAAACCCTGAAATCCATTCCTGCGCCCGAAGGATCGCCTGAGCTGAGGAAAAAATCCGAATTTCGCCATCCTTCATTTGGACCGTCAACTTTTCGCCCACACGCCAACCCGTTGCTCCCGAAAGTTCTAGGGGAACTATAACTTTTCCATCCATTGGAACTTCGATATCTACAGAAGTCATCGCTTTAACCACAATACATCTTGGTTCCATTATAACGAATCTCTTCTACTCCGATCGCACCATAAGCCGTCACGTTCGAGAGTCGATCGAAACCACGCTGCTGCTGCCGATCGAAGAATTGAGAATGAGAAATGTTGAATTAAGAAAATGAGGAAGGCGATCGATTTCCCCTAAGCCATAACGATCGGCATACCCTACTTCCCTTATGAAATTGTGAACAACATAGTTACTCTAAAGCCACTCTATTTCGGATAGACCACCGTAACCCCCGAGCCACCGTCATACTTTTCCGCAGGTTCAAACTTTGCGACGCGATGATGGCTCTTCAGGTATTGATGAACGCCTTGCTTGAGCTTCCCTGTCCCGTGACCATGGATAATCCAAATCGGACCGTAGTTGGACGAAATAGCTCGATCGATCACAATCTCCGCCTCCGCCACCCGGCTCCCCCGAATATCAAACGTCGTTCCTTCTGTCCGAACAACAGGTTCAGCGATCGCAGGCGTTGCGGAAGTTTTTTCCTTGCGTTCTTCCCTGGATTTCTCAGGTGGTTTCTGCTTGGGTTCCACTTTTTGACCTTGCAGCGATTCAATTTCATACACCGAGACCGTCATCTTCATGATGCCAAATCGAACTGTTAGGTCTTCATCGTCCACTCCCAAAACCTCCGCCGTCTGCCCCACACGCGGAATCCGCACCCGATCGCCCACCTTTGGCATAAATCCTGGCTTGGCTTTGGGTTGGGCCGAGGGAAGATGCTTTTCGGCGAGCTTGTTCAGGCGATCGGTGGCTAGCTGGGTATCTTGACCCGTGGGGGTGCCTTTTTGCAGTTGCTTGATCACCTGCGCTACTTGAGACTTGGCGTCTAGCAGCATCTTTTGAACCGCTTCTTCCTGGGCTAACTTCAGTTCTCGCTCTCGTTCTTTGAGAGTTTTTGCTTTCTGAGTAACTTGCTCATAGAAAAACTCAGCTTGCTTAATTAACCGCGTCGCTTCTTTAGATTTTTCCTCTTGTTCACGGCGCTGCGCTTCAAGTCCAGCAATGACATCGTTAACGTCTTGAGTCATGCCGCCAATATAGCCTTGAGCATCCTGGACAATTGATGGCTGCAATCCTAACCGAGTCGCGATCGCCAATGCATTCGATCGACCGGGGATGCCCCACAGCAATCGGTAGGTGGGCGACAACGACTCCACATCAAACTCCACGGATGCATTTTCAAATCGATCGTCTTGATACTTCAGAGCTTTCAGTTCGCCGAAGTGAGTGGTGGCAACGGTGAGTTTGGCGTGGTCGGCTAGATGCTTCAGCAGTGCGATCGCTAGGGCCGAACCTTCAGATGGATCCGTTCCTGCACCGACTTCATCCAGCAAAATCAGTGAATTGGAAACCCCCTCATCCAGGGTGTCGAGAATGCGTCCAATGCGGCGAATGTGACCCGAGAACGTAGACAAACTTTGCTGCAACGATTGCTCATCGCCAATGTCCGCCAGCACTTGATTGAACCACGGCAACTCGACCGGATCGTTTGCCGGGATAAATAACCCCACTTTTGCCATCAAAACAGCGATCGCAAGGGTCTTCAACGTAACCGTTTTACCGCCTGTATTTGGACCTGTGATCGCCACAACGCGAATATTTGGATCAATGATGAGAGTAGTGGGAACAACCTCACTCCCGGATTCATTTTTGTGCTGCCAAACGAGCAGTGGATGACGTAAATTTCGCAACGTAATCGTTTCGTGCGAGGATTTAGATTCACTCCAGGGGATAAACGTCGGTGGATTGGCTCCGAGCCAGTAGCCATAGCGCGATCGAGCCGCTGCAAGATCGACAATGGTACAGATCGCCACCAATCGTTCAAGGTCTTCATGAACCTCTGCCACTTGAGCCGTCAGCTTCCGCCGCACCGCCTCTTCTTCCGCTTGTTCCTGCCGCGTAAACTGTCGCAGCGCATTGTTCATTTGCACCGTGGACTGTGGTTCGATAAATAGGGTCGAACCACTCATGGAGGTGTCATGCAGAATCCCTGGAATGGCTTCTTTATAGTTTGACTTGACGGGCAACACATAGCGCCCATCTCTTTGGGTAATCACTGCTTCTTGAACCGCGCTCGCATGGCGATTCAGCATCTTTTGCAAAATCCCTAAAATGCGATCGCGAGTCGATCGCATTTTCTCACGGATTTCTGTCAGCTTCGGACTAGCGCGTTCAGTGACTTTGCCGCGATCGTCAATGCAGCGATAAATTTCCTGTTCTAGTTCAGGATAGGTGCGCAAATCTGAAACTAAGCCCAGCAGTGTTGGCACGTCTTCGCACACCTCGATCGATCGCCGCAAACTCCGCGCACCCGATAGCGTCGTCGAAATGTTTAGCAGCTCATCCCCCGACAAAAGCCCCTGTAACGCCGCCCGTTCTAGAGCATCTCCAATGTCCTGAATTCCGGTAAATTGAAGGCTTCCGGACGCCCCGAGTTCGATGCGATAAACCTCACGAGTCTGGTTTAGCAGCACCTCAGTATCCGCTTGGCAGGTGGGAATCTGGAGATTACGTGCCGCAATTGCTCCAAGCTTTGTTGCCGCAAAGGTCGCCAAGTGCTGGCACAATCGCGGCCATTCCAATAGGTTAAGGGTTTCTTGCTGGATCAAGGGTGTCGGTGAAGATAGTCAGTACACCTATCATTCTAGGGGATACGCCGCTGTTTCGTGGTCGCGGGTGAGGGATTTTAACGGAACCGCCCCTAATCTTTCCACAGCTTAAACGGCATCTTCACCAAAGACGAATTGTAATACCGTCGATCGCCCGAGACTTCTTTCCCGATCCAATCCGGAAGTTCGATCGGCTGCGATTCGTAGTCTAGTTCCACTTCTGCAATCACCAAACCTTGGTTTTCACCTAAGAAATCATCCACTTCCCATACAAAACCTCTGTAGGAACTCTTTGTACGATATTTCTCTATTTGGGGTTGTTCACACACGCGATCGAGGAGAAGTCTGGCCGACTCCTTAGGGATTTCAAACTCAAACTCCGATCGCGAAATTCCCACCGTCTTCGTTTTGATCGTAAAAAACCCTTGTTCCCCCGCAATGCGAAACCGAATAGTATGACCCGCTTGGTTGCTTAGTAAACCCGATCGTACTGTAACGCCATTTTGATAAGACTCTTTCACATCAAAGCACAACCCATCTAACATCAGGGTCGCATCACGAATGGGGATTAGAAACTCCATCGGTTCAAAGAACACTTGCGACGCCACTTGAATAAACCCACTCGTTCGACCCGGTGAGGTCATCGTTTTGACCGTTACAACATGACCCCGATTACTTTTAACATAGCCCTGATGATATAAAACACCAGAACCTAAATCACGCCAAACATTGCTACAGGTTAAAAACTTCCGTTCGATTTCTTGTCCCATGGTGATGCTTCCAATCCACTAATAACACCTTACTCTTTGTGTGATGTTGAGATGCAATAACGATCGCTTAACGACTCGCCCGAAGATCGTCATCAAAGTCATCTTGATTCAGCACCCCCAACAGCACTCCCAATACCGCCCCAAACACAAACCCACCCGCATGTGCCCAATACGCAACGCCGCCCTGTCCGCCCATGGGTCTTGACACACTTGATATTGCCTGCTGTAAAAACCAAATTCCTAAGTACGCAAACGCTGGAATCGGTATAATAAAAAATGGTGGAATGTAGGTATTAATTGATACCCTTGGGAACCGAAGAATGTATGCGCCCATCACCCCTGCTATTGCCCCACTCGCCCCCAGACCTGGAATCGCCGACTGCGGAGAAAACGCCCATTGCGTCAACGCCGCCAACACTCCACAGGTGAGATAGAATCCGAGGAACTTCACTCGTCCTAACTTATCTTCAACGTTGTTACCAAAAATCCACAGAAACAGCATATTCCCGATCAAATGCATCCAGCCCCCATGCAAAAACTGTGACGTAACCAGCGTTAAGAACTCCGGTGGCTCATTGAGAACTCCTGATAAATGCGGAATTCGAGATCCTGCGATCGCCGCCGTTAACTGCACCGGGACCACCGCCCA
Source organism: Synechococcales cyanobacterium (assembly GCA_043787035.1). GTDB lineage: Bacteria > Cyanobacteriota > Cyanobacteriia > Leptolyngbyales > Leptolyngbyaceae > JAAFJU01. The sequence goes on along the minus strand of JAYVVL010000473.1, from coordinate 2,124 downwards.
ATCCCGCAAAAAATAGTCCAGCGCAGAACCCAAAACCACTCCACTTCTCGAAACGACCTGTTGCGAATCAAGCTGCAGCTGACGTAAAAAAACCAACACATTCAGCCCAATCAGCCCATACGTCACATAAGATGTCCGACGAGTCGGATTGTCATCACTAATCGGAAACATAAAAACCGCCCCAATTGCCAATAGAAACTGCTGTTAAAACGGTAGCGCATTTATGACAATTTCGATGTTCTAGTCCACAGAGACTAGAGATCGTTCCCTGAGCGACCCCATTTGCGCTAACCTAGGGTCTTTCGAAACTGAACCCATCGAACAGCAGAGGACCTTTATATGCCACGGTTAGCACTCTTGAGCGTTTCAGACAAAGCCGGAATCGTTGAACTTGCCACGAAACTGGTCCACGAATTTGGCTTTGATATTATTAGTAGCGGCGGAACGGCCAAAACGCTCAAGGACGCCGGAATTCCCGTTACCAAGGTCTCTGACTACACGGGATCGCCCGAAATTCTCGGCGGTCGGGTCAAAACCCTTCACCCTAAGATTCATGGCGGCATTCTCGCTCGACGTGACTTGCCCGAACATCTCAGCGATCTTGAAGCCAATGCGATTCGACCGATCGATCTAGTCGTTGTGAATCTCTACCCCTTCGAGCAGACGATCGCAAAACCGGGCGTCAGCCTAGAGGATGCGATCGAGAACATTGACATCGGAGGCCCTGCTATGGTGCGCGCGTCGGCCAAAAACTACGCCCATCTGACCATTTTGACGAATCCCTATCAGTACGACTCCTACTGCACGGAGTTCCGGGAGCAAAACGGCACTGTGACCTTGAAGTTTAGGCAACAGTCCGCACTGGCTGCCTTCCAACATACGGCTGCCTACGACACGGCCATTTCCACGTATCTTGCAGCCCAGCTTACCGAGGCTCCCACAGAGGACCAGACGGCATTGCCGCAAACCTTCAGCCGATCGGGAACCAAACTTCAATCTCTCCGTTACGGTGAAAATCCCCACCAAAGTGCCGCTTGGTACCAGACTGGAGGGATCGCAACGGGCTGGGCTGCTGCGACGCAATTGCAAGGCAAGGAACTAAGCTACAACAACCTAGTTGATCTAGAAGCGGCTCGTCGAATCATTCTCGAATTCATTGATGCAGAACCGACGGCCACGATCGTCAAACATACGAATCCCTGTGGTTCAGCGATGGGACGTACGATCGTTGAAGCGTACACCAAAGCATTTAATGCAGATTCTACTTCAGCGTTTGGCGGGATCGTCGCGCTCAATCGTCCGATCGATGCAGCAACGGCCACTGAACTGACTAAAACCTTTCTTGAATGTGTTGTTGCTCCGGCCTGCACGGATGAAGCAGCAGCAATCCTCGCCAAGAAGGCCAACGTTCGGGTATTGGTGCTTCCTGACTTACTCGGCGGATCGTCTACCGTGATCAAAGACATTGCAGGGGGCTTCCTCGTTCAAGCCGCAGACCCCTTGGGCGCAAATACAAGCCGCTGGCAAGTGGTCACTGATCGCAAGCCCACTGAGGCCGAACTTCAAGAAATGCTGTTCGCCTGGAAAATTTGTAAGCATGTAAAATCTAATGCAATTGTGATTACTAAAGATCGGACTACCTTGGGTATCGGAGCGGGACAAATGAACCGGATTGGGTCGGCAAAAATTGCAATAGAACAAGCGGCGAATAAGATTCAGGGTTCTGTTTTGGCTAGCGATGGGTTCTTCCCATTTGATGACAGCGTTCGATCGGCGGCGGCGGCGGGAATTCAGCTTTTGATTCAACCGGGTGGCAGTATGCGGGATGCAGAATCGATCGCGGCTGCGAACGAGTTGGGGATGGCTATGGTGATGACTGGGGTCCGTCATTTTGTGCATTAAATAAGATTGGATGCTCGTGGGGGGATAGTCACTTGCGAACGCTCTTCAATGCCATTGCCCCTACGGGTTTCGCTGTTGTTCCACTACCCAACGCGTAAGACTAACCCTTTTAAATACTGTCCTTCTGGATGATACAAACTCGTTGGATGGTCCCCTGGCTGGGTTAACTGGTCAATAATCTGGACCGATCGCCCTGCTTCTATTGCCCCTGCCACCACTGCA
>JAYVVL010000472.1:0-2525 GCA_043787035.1 Synechococcales cyanobacterium | reverse complement strand
CTCTGGGCCGAGTTGCAGAATCAAACCCTAGAACCTTCCTCCGCTAAGATTTCCCAATCGACGCTCATTGAGTCTATTGCCTCTCTCGATCGTAAATGTTTGATCGAAATCATGACCGAACAGGAGAACGTGCTCTTCACCCTCCAACCCATGGTAATGAAATACGTCCGCCGAAACTGGGCCTAACGCCGCTATTCAAATTCCCAATTCTCAACAGATCGTCCCAAACCCTTGCCCGCCCAATCGCCCCCGAGGAGGCGTCGCTAGTTCTTGCTGGAGGAAGGTCGTCAGAGCTTCGTGGGTAATAGTTTGATCCTGGCCACGATCACTCCCTGAATCCCTCTCTAAGAAAACAACGGCATCGCACCAATTAAGCGCCCAAAAACGAAATAAAATTTCTAAGGTGGGGGTCCTCACAGCTAAATAATCAGCGTTCAGGCCGTTATCTCGGTGTAGGTCCGCCTCTTCTAGGGTCAGAAATGCAAAAACGATCGTTTTTTCCACCGTAGTTTCCGCAGTGAATTGTGTAGGATGGATGAAGGTTTCTCGCAAGAGTGCCCCATCAGGGTCCTGAATCAAGTAATAATAGGCTTGATTCAACCGAGTTAGGGCGAATTTTGCGAGGAGTGGCGAGAGCTTGGCGACACTTTGTGTTGTTCCGCAATCGTTCGGGGCATCCTGAATGAGGGTATTGACTTGAGTGTTCAGTTCAGTAGCTAACTTTGAGGTCATTGTGGCTCAACCCTAAATAAATCGATCCTACTACCTACTCCAGCATCTACCGTTTGTGCCACCTATTTTTGTCAGTTATCCTGAAAATTGACCTCAGACTCTATAGACCTACTTTTTCGAGGGTAGTCAATTGACCTACCAGACTTTAAATCAGACTTTTGATCCCACTCTAAACCCTAATTCAAACTCTAATTCAAATCCAATGGGGGAGACCGATCAGAGCGTGGATGGCATCTATCAACTACTCCTAACCGAACTCAAGGACGCCGCAAAAACCTCAGAGCAAGCTTGTGCTGAGGTCGCCAGCCGCCTCCATCAAGAGGTTGTCCGCATTTGTGCGGAAAGTCAACGGATTCAAGATTCCGGTGAGGTGTTGTCTTGGGCGACGGCACTGGCGAAGCATCGGTTGGAGCAATGCACCCACTATTACAAGCTTGGGTCGCGTCGAGGTCGTGTCGATCTTCATAGCACGTTGAGCGCCATTGTCTATAGGTATATCAATCCTTCTAGAAGTCAGCAGAGCTATCAGGCCAGATTGACCCTCATTGAAGATTTTCTTCAGAGTTTTTATATGGAAGCGCTCAATGCCTTCCGTCGTGAGACTCAACTCGGACAGACCTACACCCCTCGATCGCTGCTGCAACTAGCCGAGTACATGGCCTTCACCGAGCGCTATGCCAAACGTCGCATTCCCTTGCCCGGTCGTCGCAACCAGCAGCTCATCATTTTGCGCGCCCAGACGTTTTCCAAGCAGCAGCCTAATGAGACGCTGATTGACATTGAACGCGTGGCGGATGGCTCACTGAGCGACGGAGAAGATGCCTTCAGCTTGGCTTCGATTCAGCAGTTGCGAGAGAAAATGGTTTCCCAAGATGGGGAGCCTATTGAGGACAGCCTGCGAGAAAACGTGGTCCAAGAGCTGATTGACTATCTCCAAGAGCGAAAACAGCAGGACTGTATTGATTATTTCACCCTGCGCCTCAAGGATCTCCCCGCCAACGAAATCGAAGCGATTCTAGGTCTTACCCCTCGCCAACGCGATTATCTCCAGCAGCGATTTAAGTATCACCTGGTCCGATTTACCTTTACCCATCGCTGGGAGCTGGTGCATCAATGGCTCGAAATCGACCTCGATCGCAATCTGGGACTTTCCCCCAAGGAATGGGACGCCCTCCAGATTCAAATCACGCCGCAGCAACACAAGATTCTTCAGCTTAAACGAGAGAAACTGGCCGATGCCGACATTGCCCGTAGCGTAGGCTGCACGGCCAACCAGCTTCAAAAACAATGGTTTAAGCTGTTGGAGCAAGCTTGGGAGTTGAGAAATTCCCAATTATCCGGAGTAAACCCTAGCACCGATGAATAAGGAACTATCACGATGGATTTTGACTCAGAAGACACCCAAAACGCATTTCTAGATTTAGTCCAAAAATTCGCTCATGAGCTGAAAGATTTGCCTCGTGGAGAGTTTGCGATCGAATCTGATGTGCATTCCGATTCTTTTGAGGGACGATCCGTCAGTCCTTACCGAAGTCCTGACTTCCGTGAGCACTTACCCCTGAACTCTGGAGACATACCTGCCGTGCAAGAGCGTTTTTATACGTTGTTGAAAAATAGACTTTCCCTGGAAATTGAGCAAAATCCCCCGCTATTTCCTTGGGAAGACGAAATCCTCGATTATCAATCTGAACCCACTTCCAGCGTTGCGTTTGCAGGAGCGACGACCCTCCGCCCCGCCCAATCCCTTTGGCTGGCTCAACTGCGCCGTCTAATGACCCCGGTGGCCCTGCCCG
>JAYVVL010000471.1:0-7240 GCA_043787035.1 Synechococcales cyanobacterium | reverse complement strand
AATAAAAATGTAAATAAATGGGGGAGAGGTGGGCAAGATCTAGGAGAATTGATCCATCCAAAGTTATGACTCAAGATTATGACTCAGCTATCCGAGATCTCGATTTTCCCAATCAAATCCCTCGATCGGCTCTATCTCCAATCATCAGTCGTCCTTCCGAGCGGGGCACTCGAAGGCGATCGGGAATTCGCTATTGTTGATGAAACGGGTCGGGTAGTGAATGCAAAACGGACTGCTAAAATTCATGCAATCCGATCGCAGTATGAATGGCTGAATCGATCGGTGATGCTATCGGCCACTGGATTGACAAGTGAAATATTTCATCTAGACGGCGATCGCGCTGGAATTGAGGTGTGGTTGAGTGAGTTCTTTGAGTTTAGGGTGCATTTGGAGCAGAACAAGGAAATGGGATTCCCGGACGATCCAGCGTCACCCGGACCCACAGTTGTTTCGACGCAGAGTTTACAATGTGTATCGAGTTGGTTTGATGGAATGACGGTGGAAGAGGTGCGATCGCGGTTTCGTACTAACCTTGAACTCGACGCGCCCGAGGCATTTTGGGAAGATCAGTTGTTTGGGACCGCCGACCAAATCAAACGATTTACGATCGGGCATGTTACCTTCCACGGCGTAAATCCTTGTCAACGCTGCATCGTCCCCACTCGCGATTCTATATCTGGAGAAGTCACCACAGCATTCCAGAAGACGTTCCTAAAACATCGTACAGACACCCTCTCACCCTCCGTCGAACGATCGCGCTTTAATCACTTTTATCGGTTGGCCGTGAACACGCGATCGAACCATGGCGGTGTGGTTAATGTCGGTGATAGCCTAGACATTGGGTGAACATTGGGCCGCCCTACTTCGTCATTATTTCATTAGGCTAACCAGGGCTTCCATGAGCGTTGCATTTTGTTCCTCCGTTCCAATGCTGATGCGGAGCTTATCTTCAAGGCCAGATTGATTAAAATAACGGACCAAGATGCCGCGTTCCTTTAATCCAAGATAAAGCGATTCGGCCAGGGATTGCGAGCTGTCGGGAGGGGTGGCAAGGATGAAATTACCGTGAGATTCAAAGGTCGTGAAGCCGAGGTTTTTTAGGTCTAGGTTCATCTTCGATCGAGAGGCTTTGACCTTTTCAGCACACTCGATTTTGTAGGCTTGATCTCGCATGGATGCAGCCCCAACAAGATTGGCGATCGCATCAATGTTGTAGCTATCTTTTACTTTAAACAGTCCGGCTAACAACACCGGATTAGCAATACCAAAGCCTAGCCGCAATCCTGCTAAACCATACCCCTTGGACATGGTGCGCAATACAATGATATTATCAAATTCACGCACTAACGCCAACGCCGAACTCTCCGCAAAATCAACATAAGCTTCATCGATCGCAACGACCCCTGTACAACGCTGGGCCAACTCTCGAAGATCGCTTAATGGAACGCTGTGGCCAGATGGACTGTTGGGTGTAGCAATGAAGGTGACGGCTCCTTTTGCAGCAATAAGTGCCTCAAGGGGCAACGCAAAATCACCAGGATAGGGAACCTCAATGCGATCGGCGGGTTGCATCTCAGACAAGGTGCGATAGAGCACGTAAGTCGGCATGGGGTAGACCACGGGGCGATCACGGCCTTCTGCGCACGCCCGAATCAACACATTCAGCACATCATCACTGCCATTCCCAACGATAATCCAATTCGCCGGAACGCCTAGCGATTCACTAATGGCATCGCAAAACTCGCGCGCGAACGGGTCAGGGTAGCGTCGCAAACATTCTTTGTCGATGTTCTGGAGGACGTCCATCGCGGCGGGTGAAGGCGGATAGGGATTTTCGTTGGTGTTGAGCTTAATAATAGGCGTACCGGGTTTCGGTTGTTCGCCGGGAACGTAGCCTTTCATCGCATCAACCGCAGCACGGAAGTAACTCATGGGATCAACCTATTTGTGGGTCTAAGTTTCTAGGGTCCCTATTTTAAAACAACTCCCGCCCTTCCGGTTATAAATTCCACATTCCACTCAAAATCCTGAATTCAAAACTCTAAATTCAAAATTCCCCTAATCCGATCGCCCAACCAACCTGAATCCCGCACAATCTTGGGGATTTGGGTAGAGACGTTTCCGATCGTCTGTCCTTATCGATTGGAAGACGTTTTAGATGATGGGTTTTTGCCAAATTAAATTTTATCAGCCGTTTCTTAACCGTTTTTTAAGTTTGTCCAAATTCGATCGCATTCGCATTCCCTGTAATCGGAGTGGTGTGAGTTCTACAATATCAGACTCATGTTGTTCAGTATAATCAAAAAACTGATTTATCTCTTTTAAAATCACGTCCCAGCGTTTGATAATAGAGTCCGATCGATACGAATCTAGAAAGTCTGACGGCAGTGGATCAGGTGGGCGGGTTAGGCAGTCCAAAATCCGTTGGACATCATAGCCTGTGGCGTACCCTGCAATCTTGTGGCTGTTGAATCCTGGGTCTAAATAATCAGACAACGCATGGTTCACGCTGGAAAACACATGACACCCTGACGCCATCGCCTCCATCGGCGGAAGACCAAACCCTTCGGTGACGCGCTGCTGTGCCCAATATTCGGCAGAATCGTATAGATAAACATGCGATCGATTGAACAATGCGGCCAAATCATCCACGAATCCAGTGATAACTTGGACATGGCACTGCTTTTGCAATGCTGGAATGAGGGATTGGAGTAGATAGCTCGATGACTTCCGAGATTGAATCAGGACATCGATATCACGGGTCGTCCGATTAGAAGTGCGATCGCCAAACTCATCCGAAATCTGATTGGGCAAATAGTAAATCAGCGAATGCGGAGACTGTTGGCCCCAGTAACCCATGGTGTTGCGACTAACCGTCAGAATAGGAATACTGGAATCTAACCGAAAGCCATAGCCAGAGCTATGTGCGTGATAAATGACATGGTAGCCACGCAATTGTTTGACCAGCTTCGGCACATCAAATCCCCAGCTCACCACAAAAATACGATCGTTCCTAACACCAGCCTGAAGTAGATCCGGTAAAAACAGCGTGTTGGGTTCTCGGTCTCGGTACGTCACAACCTCGGCCTGACACACCTGCTGCGCCAGTTTCATTGCCTTCAGTTCTGCAACCAATCCGCCACAGAAGTATTTCCCCGTCGTACCAGGGACCAAAAACAACAGCGATCGTCCGGGAGAAGTCATAGCGCTCACTGCAAAACTAGATGCAAAATCTCCCGGTTATTCTATCCTTTAGTGTTGGGTTTTGGCTGGCTGGGTGATTTGGCGGTGGCCCCACAGTCAAGGCCGTTGATATTAGTGCAAGCAACGGTATCATCCAGTAATCGACAACGTCCTCAGTCTTCTAAGCCATATCTATTGGCCATCAATTTTTGCAATCGTTTGATGAAGCGTCCAACTGGCGCTTAACATGGGGATATGATGCCGGTTGCGTCCCTGGGCTAGCATATCGATCGTAGGGTTACGTAAGCGGGAAAATTCCGATGTTTCAAAATGGCCAATCCGAACGACTAGTCTCATATCTCTCTTCATGCAGCAAACTCATAGTTAAGTTCGGTGACTTGTCCCCGCCAGTAGGGCCAAATGCCTTCTGAGGGATGCCATGATACTTCACCTTCTAAAGGAATTTGCATTCCATCGCGCAGGGCATAGTGCCAAAATCGACCTTCCCATGGTGTTGCGATAAGACCCCGATCGCGTGCCGCTGCGCGAATCGTGGCGATCGTCCCTTCAGGATTAAACCGAAACACAAGAGAAACGGTGGTGTCACCATCCGTCAGCGTACCGCGCGATGAAGTCTCATCAATTGCTTCCCAACGGACACCCTGACTGGGTAACAGCGCCGTCGGATACCAAGGCATCTCAGCGAAATACCGTAGCAGTTCGCCTTGAGCTACCGACGCCGTACCGTGCAAATCCGCCATGGTGAAAAGACCCGCTAGTGATACATGTAAGCTGCCTGTCCCTAAGACATAGGCATCATGAACAAATGCACTTAGCCCCGGAGCCATCTGAATACGTGCATTCCAATCAAATCCCGGACGTTGGGTCATCACAAATTGAGTGGCTGTAAAGGGCCTCCACTTAGCTGCCGTCACACTCATATTTATTTGTCCCTGCTGAGCGAGATTGACCGCCATGACGATCGGTTGACCCTCCTTCAGCACAGCCCGAAAAAATCGCTGCACGGGCGCGGGCAAGCCTTCAATTTCCTTAGGATCGTAGGTTTTAGGCTGAATGCTTTGCTGCCCACTGGTTAATTGGGCGCATAGTTGATCGGTGCCTAATCGCCACAGATATCCGCCGTAAAGGCTTGCGAGTCCAATCAAAGCGATTGATAAAACCGTAATCAGTACAATCCATTTCATCCACATAATAATGACCTAGAGTTGTTGATTTAGAATTTGATAGAGTGTGACGATCGAGATGATTCCAAAAATAGTGCTGTAGATTAACTTCGTGTACTTAGCTAACCAGCTTGGGAGATAAATATCAAAGTTATCTTTTGTGGAATTTGTGTATTTTCGGGCAATCAAATTTAGTGGGCAATGGGACTTGAAGGCAAGTAGCGTCAGCCCTTCTAGAAATACGAATCCATAGCCCATCCAGAGCCAGACATCAAGTTTACGCGCGATCGAGGCATAAAGCATATAAAAAATTACAACATTAAAAAATACCCAGATCGCTGTATGAACGATTTTAATCAACGTTAATTTAGTTTCACCTTTCATGCTAGATCTCTATCCTCAAAGTGTCATTGACCGAAAAGTCCGCTTGTCTTCCTGGCAAATTTGCTGAATAATATTGCGTCCTGACATTGCCACTACTGGCACACTACCACCAGGTTCGACCCACTGACCGATTCTCCAAAGGAGAGACTACGCCAACGAATAGAAATTCCTTAGTTTAGGTAATGTTTTGGGTAATCCTTTGATTGATAGTGGAAGGGTTTGCTTCGTCAGTAGCCAGCCACAGCTCGACCCTTTCCAATTCCCAGTGTAACGCTCGTAAGTTAGAGGAGTCGCTACATCAACAAACTCAATATCATTCTTAATGCCGGGATAAAATTGGTCCAGAAGATCGATGAGAATTTGTGATTCTTGAAGTTCTTCCGAGTCATAGATCGATCGGCCATAAATCCGTTGCCAATAGTCATAATTAGTCGTCATCATGATGGTCAGAACCGATTTTCCCGGTGGTGCTAGCGAGGGATCAAAGCAATAGTGCTCGACGCCAATCTCATACCGATCTTCCCCTGCAATGATGACAGGCTTGTCGAGTAGATGTGTTGTCCAATGCGGTTCAGAGGATAGATCTCGATCGACGCCTAATGAGATCTGTAGTTGGGAATGAGTCGGTAGGTGTCCATCATAGTAACCTTGTATTTCACGAGGGACATATTGAGGATCTAGCAATCCAAAGAGCGTATTATGTCCATCACAGGCTGAAATAATTCGATTAGCAAAGTAGTTTTCATTGTCATAGAGTCGAATACCATTGGCCCGATCGTTCTCGACTAAAATCTTTTCGACTTGTGATTCATAGTGAATTTCACCTCCCAACTCTAGATAGCGATCGGCGATCTTTTGAGCGAATTGGAGCGATCCCCCCAGCGGAAATCCAGCATTTTTGGTGTGCATATACGCCAGTAGAGACATGCCTACCATTACTGGAATGCTCTCCCATCCAAACATCTGAGGAATAGCACGGCGAAGAAATGGATCGTGGAAGCGATCGGCAAACTCTGCTGCTGAGAGATTTCCCCACTGAGACAGTGGGCGGACAAATGGCAACATCTTTCCCACTAGGCGTTCCCAGTCACCTAGATTCATTAACGCTTTGGGCTGCTGCTGAAGTAGGGATAGATCAAAGCGAGTAAATGCACGAATTCCCGCACAGAACTCATTAATTAATCGCCGATCTACAGGTGATAGTTCTTTTAAATGTTGCTCCAGCCGATCGGGATTGCTATAGACAATTAGAGTTTTGCCCGTAGCCTCACTCACTCGTAGCAATTCATCATGATGGAAGAAATTTTGTTTTGGCACGACGCCAAGTTCTTCCCAGAGTTGGTAGAACGGCTGTCCTCGTGCAGAACCAAACAAATAATGAATGCAACCATCAAAAATATATCCCTGCCGCTGCCATGACGTACATAGCCCACCCGGTCGATCGTGCATCTCAAAGATCTGAGTTTGATACCCATTCATCTGTGATAGCAACCTGCTGCTAGCCCAGCAATTCCCGCCCCAATAATGATAATCGTGTCGTCGTATTTATACTTCATGATGAAGATTTCCTACATGTTTTACCGATAGATTGCATCATCGATCGTAGCTCGGAAAAATTCGCCTTCCGATTCAAACCGTTCAGAGCCAAAATACCATCCAATTCGTAAACGGGTTGGAATGGTGTAGCCGCAGAATGTGCGATCGTCTTCTAAAGTTCTACCGAAGTCCACATAACGAAACTCAGCACTGTCTGGATTGCCCCAGCGCGGTAACTTAAAGGTCTTAAGACGGCCTGTTTGGTCGATCGTGAAATCGAGTTCAGCACGATCGCCTTGCACGACAAAACTGGAATGCAAATTGGAGTCTAGCGGCGATAGCGCTGTGCTTGTAAATGAAACGTCATCGCGATAAAACACAGACGGTAAACACAGTGACTCTGATTCAAGGCGACCAATAGACGATCGTGTAATATCTTCACCACTCGCGGTCATGACGGGGAATAATCCGAGCAACTTCCACTTCATCGCACCGACGCCATCGATGACGCGATCCGATCCGACAATGGGTAAAAAGCTATTCATCCATGCTGTTGCACTCCAAATCAGTCCATGTTCCCAACAAATGACCTGCTCTGCTTTGAATGGTATCCACTTTTTCAATTTGATTTCGCCGTGCATCTTTAAGCGAACCGCAGAAGCAAGCTTTGTTCCAGGTGCGATCGCGTGTTCGAGATACTGTTTTGCGGCTTCTGGTAAGTGAGCGAGTTTATCTGAGCTGAATACAAGCTCAGTTGGTGTTGCTGAATCCCAGAGTGCATCGAGAGAAGTTGATTTAGTCATGGATAAGATTAGTCATAATAAAGTTGTCTGTGTTGATCATTGCATTGCTTACTCACTCAGGTGCAATTTGAGCTTTTCCCGTCCTAAATTGTGATAGTAAGACAATTCCCAAGCCGAATAGATTGATCAAGAGAACAACCAGTCCTCCGA
>JAYVVL010000470.1:0-2541 GCA_043787035.1 Synechococcales cyanobacterium | reverse complement strand
TAGATTTTGGACCTCTTTCATGTCCGCAAGCTTGGAGGCGATCGCTGTACGCTTCGTATCATCAATTGTGATAGACATAATTCACTTTCCTGCTCTATGTAAATCTACGGTCTATGGCACTAACCCTCACACACAACAAAGATAGAATAATAAAAAGATTCATCTGTCTCTCTACTGACAGATCTAACGATTAAGACAATCTAACTTTTGGAGGCAATAGTCATTATTACTTTCTATCACAGTCGTTCAGGCCATGCTCTAAAGCGTTGTATCAAAAATTGATCCCTCCTTTCAACTTCTTAAAACCCCTCTTAGGATAGGGAGAGTTTTGTGGTAAGTTCAAACCCACTTACCGTCACTAGGTCTTGGATTCATGGTTGTCGTCGTTGGAAAACCTGCTGTAAAATATCATCCGCTCGATCGCTTATTGCGCTATGGTCGTCGCCATCGAAAACAGGTGTGGGCGGCAAGTCTTTGTTCGGTTTTGAACAAGATTTTTGATCTCGCGCCGCCGTACTTGATCGGGATGGCAGTAAATATCGTCGTGAAACCTGAGACATCGCTTATTGCGAGATTAGGCGTGACAGAGGTGAGAGGGCAGTTGGCGATTTTGTCGGTGTTGACGCTGGTGATTTGGGGGGCGGAATCGCTTTTTGAGTATGCGTTTGAGCGGTTGTGGCGGGACTTGGCACAGACGGTGCAGCATGAACTGAGGCTGGATGCCTACAGCCATTTACAAGAGCTGGATCTGGGCTTCTTTGAGGAGCAGAGTACGGGCGGGCTATTGTCTATTTTGAATGATGATGTGAATCAGTTAGAGCGGTTTCTTGATTCAGGCGCAAATGAAATTTTGCAGTTCATTACGACCGTGACCTTTGTCGGTGGGACGTTTATTTTGCTGGCTCCGGGAGTGTCCTACTGGGCGATGTTGCCCATTCCATTTATTTTGATCGGGTCTACTATCTTTCAAAAAAAACTAGCGCCAAAGTATGCGGAGGTCCGATCGAAAGCGAGTGACGTTAATGCAAGACTTGCAAATAATTTATCAGGCATTGCAACGATCAAAAGCTTCACCGCTGAGGACTATGAACGCGATCGAGTGCGTGTTGATAGCGATGCCTATCGGACCAGTAATGGCAGCGCGATCGCATTAAGTGCAGCGTTTGTCCCTCTGATTCGGTTTGTGATTCTCATTGGATTCACAGCGACGTTGTTTTTAGGTGGACTAGCGGCGGCGAGCGGGCAGATTGAAGTAGGCACCTATGGGTTTATGGTCTTTATTATTCAGCGCTTGCTGTGGCCGTTTACGCGCCTAGGTCAGACGATGGATTTGTATCAGAAGGCCATGGCGTCAGTGTCAAGAGTTATGGGATTGCTCGATACACCCGTTACTATTTCAACGGGAACACGGGTGCTCGATCGCGCTTCAGTTAGAGGTGACGTCCAGTTTGATGCTGTAACATTTGCCTATCCGGGCCGCGAAAATGTGTTGACGAATTTGTCATTGTCCGTTCCGGCTGGAAAGACCATTGGCATTGTGGGTTCGACGGGTTCTGGGAAGAGTACGCTCGTGAAATTGTTGCTGCGATTTTATGAGGTGCAGCAGGGTGAGATTCGGCTTGACGGTATGGATATTCGATCGTTGGATTTGCGATCGCTGCGTTGTGGTATCGGATGGGTGAGTCAGGATGTCTTTTTGTTCCATGGTAGCGTTGCCGAAAACATTGCTTACGGAAGCTTCGATGCGACGCGAGATGAGATTATTCAAGCGGCTAAGCTCTCGGAATCTCATGAATTTATCAAACGCTTACCGCAAGGCTACGACACCGTGGTCGGCGAACGAGGCCAAAAGCTGTCGGGCGGTCAAAGGCAACGACTAGCAATAGCCCGTGCGATTCTGAAAGACCCCGCAATTCTGATCCTCGATGAAGCAACATCAGCCGTGGATAACGAAACCGAAGCCGCCATCCAACGATCGCTCCTGCACATTACGGCAAACCGAACGACCATCGCCATTGCCCATCGACTTTCGACTATTCGTGAAGCCCATTGCATTTACGTGATGGAGCATGGAGCCTTGATTGAAGCAGGAACTCACGAAAAATTACTGGATAAAAACGGAGTTTATGCCGGACTTTGGCGAGTTCAGTCTGGGGTGCGCTAGTATGAGAAGGAAATTTAACAAATCGTAACATCTGCCATGACCCTCGAAGAAATCCGATTTAACCTCAGCAGTGAAGACCCTCAGCTCCGGATGCGGGGTTTGACCGCGCTGCGGCAAGTTGAGCCTGAAGTCGCGGCTCCTATTTTGTTGGCTCAGGCGGGGGATCCAGAAATGATTGTTCGATCGTTTGTGATGATGGGGTTGGGATATAAGCGATCGGATGCGGGATTTGCGAAGCTGGTGGAAGTCATGGAAGACGATGCAGATTCAAACATTCGGGCTGAGGCAGCGGGGGCATTGGCGAAGTTTGGACCTATGGCAGTTCCTTACCTAGTGAAGCATTTTCATCAAGACCAACACTGGTTGTCGCGGATGAC
>JAYVVL010000469.1:0-7312 GCA_043787035.1 Synechococcales cyanobacterium | reverse complement strand
CGGACAACGCCGTTGAATATTTCATTAGTTATTACGACTACTATCAGCCCGAAGCTTACATTGCCGTCAGCGATACCTTCATTGAAAAAACAGCGTCGATTAACGAAGAAATTGACATGCTCCGACACTCGGCGACACGATCGTTGTTTGAACGTAGAGATGTAATTGTTGTCGCGTCGATTAGCTGCATTTATGGCCTCGGAATTCCGGCTGAATACTTGAACGCCGCCATTCCCTTTCGCGTGGGAACGGAGATGAATCAGCGGCAGATTTTGAGAGACTTAGCGTCCGTTCAGTACACGCGCAATGATTTGGATCTCGGGCGCGGACGGTTTCGGGTGAAAGGGGACGTATTGGAAATTGGTCCCGCGTACGAAGATCGCATTATTCGAGTTGAGTTTTTTGGCGATGAAATTGACTCGATTAAGTACGTTGATCCGGTGACGGGCGCAACGCTTAAAACCATGGATTCGGTCAATCTTTATCCCGCAAGGCACTTTGTGACGCCTGAAGATCGTTTAGAAGAAGCGTGTAATGCGATCGAAGCGGAGATGAAAGAATCACTGGTGAAAATGGAATCTGAGGGAAAACTGGTCGAAGCCCAACGCTTAGAACAACGCACAAGATATGATTTAGAACTGCTGCGGGAAGTGGGATTTTGTCAGGGTGTAGAGAACTATTCGCGGCACCTTTCGGGTCGAAATGCGGGAGAATCGCCAGAGTGTTTGCTGGATTATTTCCCGGATGACTGGCTACTGGTCGTGGACGAGTCCCATGTAACGATTCCGCAGATTCGAGCGATGTACAACGGCGATCAAGCCCGTAAAAAAGTCTTGATTGATCATGGTTTCCGGTTGCCGAGCGCGGCGGACAATCGACCTTTGAAAGCCGATGAATTTTGGGAGAAAGCGAAGCAATGTATTTTTGTTTCTGCAACACCGGGTGATTGGGAAGTGGAGCTTTCTAAAGATCATATTGTGCAGCAGGTCATCCGTCCGACGGGAGTCTTGGACCCTGAAGTATTTGTCCGGCCATCGGAGGGCCAAGTGGATGATCTGCTGGCTGAAATTCAAGAGCGAGTGCCCAAACATGAACGCGTTCTGGTGACAACGCTTACGAAAAGAATGGCCGAAGACTTAACTGAATATTTTCAAGAACGTGGGGTCAGAATCCGGTATTTACACTCTGAAATCACCTCAATAGAACGCATTGAAATCCTGCAAGATCTTCGAGAAGGCGTGTTTGATGTGCTCGTGGGGGTCAACCTATTGCGAGAAGGATTAGACTTGCCTGAAGTATCGCTCGTTGCAATTCTAGATGCTGATAAAGAAGGCTTCTTGCGGTCCAAACGATCGCTGATTCAAACCATGGGCCGTGCGGCTCGACATGTGGAAGGTAAGGCTATTTTGTATGCGGACAATATGACCGACAGCATGACCGCCGCCATTGAAGAAACGGCCCGTCGCCGGGAGATTCAAGCCGTTCACAACGAGAAGAACGGCATTATTCCACACTCGATTATCAAGCGATCGAACAATTCCATTCTGGCTTTCCTAGAAGTCTCTAGACGGTTGAATTCTCAGGAACTTGATCAGGTGATTGAGAATGTTGCAGATGTGCCGCTCGATAGCATTCCAGATTTGATTCAGCAACTTGAAGCGCTGATGAAAGACGCGGCCAAGAAGCAAGAGTTTGAAGCAGCGGCCAAACATCGCGATCGGATTAAAAAGCTGCGTGAGAAGCTAACCGGGCAGAAGAATTAAAAAAATCCCCGTAGCTTCATAGGAGGTTACGGGGATTTTAGTGCTCTATCCCAGAAGGGTTTTGTGCCGATCGCGATTAGCCGCCTGTGACGGATAGGCCATCGACCCAGACGTGAGGGGCGACACCCGAGCCTGTGAAGTGGGTTTTGGGTTCGACATAGACGATCGCCTTTAGCATTTCGCGAATGTCTCCCGCGATCGTGGCTGAATCGACGCTGATGCGTTTGCCATTTTTGATCATCCAACCATCGAAGGGCAATGAGAACGACCCTTGTGTGGCTTGGACGCCTGCATGGAGCGCCGACAGATCATCAATTAGGATGACATTATCTGCTGTTTCCAAACTCAGGGTTTCTTTGGCGGATTCTTCGCCTGCAAAAATATGGAAGAAGTTGGGGCTGACGGTGACTTTTGCGCCCATGTTTGCGTTTCCGGTAGGTTGCGCGTTAAGGCGTTTTGCGGTTCCGGCGCTGTGGAGGAAGCTGCTGAGCACGCCATTGTGAATCAGCGGGGTGGTGCGTGTAGGAGTGCCTTCGCCGTCGAAACTACTAGCTCCGATATTGTCAGGATGCAACTCGTTATCGGTCAGGCAAAACATCCCGGAGGCGATCGTTTCTCCTAAGGATTCGGGTGTGGACAAACTCTGGTTATCCAAAATGCTTTGGGCATTGAAGATATTTGAAAATGCGCCGACGAGACTCAGAATTGCTTCGGGCGAAAAGACGACGCGGTATTTTCCCGTTTCAATTTTTTCGTAGTCCAGATGGCTGATGGTTTTGTCAGCAGATTCCTTGACGCAGCCTGCGATGTCAAGGCTATCTACGCCATAGCCGACGCGGAATGCACCTGCACTGCGAGGCTTCTTTCCTTCTTGTTCGGTTTTGGTATACAAGTAGACCGAAGCAACTGAATGCGCTTCATGCCGCATGGCTCCATTGCTATTGACATAGAAGCGTTCGACCGATCGTTCTGACAATCCGTTATAAGGCACAGAAACGATCGCATTGTGAGCACTAATCAATTCCTTTTCCGCTCCCGCTAGCGTACTCAGAAGTTTTTCGACCGTTGCTGATGGCGTTGCGTGAGACGCTGCGGGTGCGATCGGAGTTGTGGCTTCGGGGCTGAAGTCTGCAAGGTTTTCCGTTGCGCCAAAGTTGCTGGCGTCGTAGGCCGTTTTGAGTGCCAATTCGAGACCTTCAGGATCTACATCGGTCGTACTGGTGACGCCGATCATGCCATCCGGATGCCAAACGCGAACGGTGACGCCGCAGGACTGAGAGGCTTTGAGCTGATTGGGTTCTCCGCTATCGACTTGAACGCTGGTGGATTCGGAGCTTGCGCCATAGATATCAAATTTTTGGATACCGAGTTTGTGAGCTGCGGTTTTGGCGTCAGAGGCGATCGTTTTAATTCTTGACATTATTGGGTTAAAAATTTATGAAGGAATAGGTAGAGTTCTATGGGATTGAACCAGCTCGCCAAGATATGGCTTGTGACCATCAATCTGAGCGAACAGGGTCTATTCCATCGACTAGGTTTGTTTATCGACCGCCGACTGTGATGGCATCGACTTTCAAATGAGGCTGCCCAACGGTGACATACACGCTGCCACTGACCGATCCGCAAAATCCTGCCGCCAACCCTAAATCTTGGGACGACATCGAAATCTTGTGCATCACGTCCACGGCTTCACCGATCAAGGTCGCGCCTTTCAATGGCTTAGTGAGCTTGCCGTTTTCGATCAAATACGCCTCGTCTACGGCAAAGTTAAATTCACCCGTGGGTCCAACGCTGCCGCCGCCCATTTTTTTGCAGTAAATCCCCTTGTCGATCGAATTAAACAAGTCATCGGTCGAATACGCCCCCGGCGCAATATAGGTGTTGCGCATCCGACTCGCCGCCGCATAGCCATAGCCTTGGCGACGACCGCTTCCGGTGCGTGGATGCCCCGTGCGGACCGAACCTGCCCGATCGCTGATGAAATTCTTCAAAATGCCGTTTTCAATCAGCAACGTGCGCTGTGCAGGCATTCCTTCGTCGTCCATGTCAATGGTCCCAAATGCCTCTTTGGTCAGACCTTCATCCCAGGCGGTGAGATTTTCGTGGGCGATCTTCTCCCCTTTTTTGTCCATGAAGGGTGTGGTTTTCCGCTCAATTTGGGTCGTTTCAAGCAAGTGACCACAGGCTTCATGGAAGATGACGCCGCCGAATTGGTTCGCCATCACAATGGGATAGCTGCCAGATTCCACATAGTCAGCGTAAAGCATTTTTCCAGCAGATTCAGCCACTTCTTCTGCATCGTCGGTGTAGTTCCAATTCCGCAGAAAGGCCGGATCGCTCGTGTTGCCGACGCGCTTGTTGATGCTCGATCGGTTGATGCCTTCAGAACACAAGAGGCTGTAGCCCACCGACTGAGTTAGCCGAATGTCTCGGGCAAACGTCCCATCACTTGACGCCACCATCACTTCTTGCCAATCCCGGAAATATACAGCCCGACGAGATTGGATGTGAGTCGCTTTTTTTGCCAGCGCCCCATTGGCCGACAGCAACACATCGCTCATTTCAGGCATGGAGCTGCTACTAGCCAGCCAGTCCTCTTTGCTCCGCTGTTTGCCGTAGTCCCGCATCATTTCTAAATTAATTTCCGGCACAAACGAAGTCAAGCTAGGGAGATTGAGTCCCATTATGCCTAAGGCTTTTTCCAGTGCGGTTTTGAGTCCGGTAAAGCTCAAATCATTGGTCGAAACGTAGCAATCAGCCTTGCCTCGGAAAACTCGAACCCCCGCGCCTGTGGAAAGCCGTGGCGCAATGCTCGTAATGGCATCGTCTTCGGCCATGCAGCTAATGTAATTAACCCGCTCTAGGAAAAACTCAATAAAGTCCGCACCCGCCGCTCGTCCCAATCCCAACAAAGTCGAAAGCGGTGCTTCCCAGCTTTGGTTGAAGTGGCGCGGGGTCGCATCGTAGGTCAAGTTATGAATCGCATTCGATCGCAGCAGAGGCGTTGAAAGGAGTGGCGTTGAAACCATGGTTATTCTTAATGTAGATTTGGAGTATCCCCAGTGTAACAAACGCTTAACGGTCACAGCCGTTTTCTTCGAGGTGCGGAGAACCGTCCCTAGAAAAAATAAAGCTGCACCGCTGTCATCACCACCCCAATCAAGCCCCCCGCCGCCACCTGCCACTCATCATGACGCTTCATCTTCACCCGTGCCAATCCCACGATCGGTACCAACACCAAAATCGGAGCCATCATCCAACCAAAGTGGACGACAATCGCCACCAACGGATTTGCAATGGCCGTAGTGTGAATACTAATCTTCCAACGGCGCGTGATTAAAAGCACCACAATTGTATTAGTCACATAGCAAAACATCAGCCCCCGCACAATGGACGGAGCGCCAAATAGGGTTAAAAAAAAGAACCCCATGGCATAGCTTAATACCCCCAATGTCAGCGGATTAATCCGATGCTCTCGCACAATGAGTTCTGTGGAATTGATGACTTTCTTGTGCTTAAGGTAAGAGACATAAGCAAAAATAATCACACTCGAAAAAATCGTCGCGATCGCGAAGTAAAACATTCGCGCACCCCAAGTCATACCAGGTGTCACCCCCGGAGCGCCAAACAACAGCACCGCAAAAGCAATCACAGGATTGATTAACGGATTAAAAACACGGGAAATTACTTCAGCCATTCGATCGCACAGGTTCAGGATCACACCGAAGAATAACCTACGATCGACCCATTTCGTGAAAAAACCAGCACCCGGTTTGGCACAAAAACTGGAACAATCAAAAACTAGAATTTCTCTCTGATGGATCTGAACATCAAGGTCGATCGGGTTTGAGCAGTGTGACTTGTGACATCAATCGAAACTGAGTCGCATTGAGCAAGGCTTGGATTTTGGCTAGAAGTCTCGAAAACTCGATCGGCTTGGTGTCATATTCATCACATCCCGCCGCTAGACAGCGTTCACGATCGCCGCCCATCGCGTGGGCAGTCAAGGCAATAATGGGAATCTGTCGAGTAGTTGCTGATGCTTTGAGTCGGCGCGTGGCTTCCCATCCGTCAATGATAGGAAGACTCATATCCATCAAAATGAGATCTGGTGCGCTCGATTGGGCCATGGCAAGACCTTGCGCTCCGTCGATCGCAATTTCAATTTCAAAACCATAACGAATGAGTCGCCGAGACAACATGTCACGGTTAACCTCATTATCCTCAACAAGCAGAAGTTTTGGCATGGAATGGGTTGGAACTAGGAGGGGAATTATGTAGATGCGTATTGTATTAGACTGCCCTACTTTTAAACTATTTCTAAGAATTGATTTAAATCTTTCCGTATTAAAACTAACTTAGTGTTTTCTAATGAGGGTGTACAGGATAACTTGTCTTCGATTCCCAAATTCGATGGTCTGAGTCGTAGCGATCGACGAACTCAACAGTTCTAATTATATCTGTGCTAAGTTTACGTTCTGACCAGATTTTGAATTTCAAGCAGATGGCTTTAGTGGCTGAACTGTTAGCGGCAGACGGATTGTGAACGTCGATCCGTTGCCTAGGGTACTCTCTACGGTAATGTCACCCCCCATCATCTGACAGAACTGCTGACTAATGGTAAGCCCAAGGCCCGTGCCCCCGTACTCGCGGGTGCTAGAACCATCGGCCTGACTAAATACCTGAAACAGTTTTCCTACATCCTCTTGGGAAATACCGATTCCACTGTCAGTGACTTGGAACTCAATGCCGAGCTTACTAGTTGGAGTAGACCAATTGATGATCCGAATATTGAGCTTGACCTGTCCATTGTGGGTGAATTTTGCTGCATTGCTCAATAGGTTCAAGAGAGATTGACGAACTTTCATGACATCGGCATACATACTACTGACTTCTGAAGAAACGTTAATTTCAAGTTGATTGTGATTGGCTTGCATTTGCAGGTCGATCGTGGGCGTAATCAGAGTCATTAAGGATCGACCTGCAAAGTGACCGAGATAGAGCTGCATTCGTCCGGCTTCGATTTTGGATAGATCTAAAATGTCGTTAATGAGTCCTAGAAGATGTTTCCCAGCGTTTTGAACCTTATCGAGATCAGAGACCATGCTGCTAGTCAAGCCTTCTTCTTTGGCATCTTCTTGAAGCAGCTCACTATAGCCAATGATGGCATTAAGCGGCGTGCGCAACTCGTGGCTCATGTTCGCCAAAAACTGACTTTTCGATTTGCTAGCAGATTGAGCTTCGTTCTTCGCCTCCATAAGTTCTTGCGCGGTCTTCAATCGATGAATAAATTCGCCTATATGACAGCCCAAAGTATTAAGAACGGCTTCGGTTTTGAGATCCGATCGACGGTACTTCTGAGAGAATAGCGACAGAACACCAAGCACGCGCTCTCCATGTAAGATAGGTATGCCAACGCCCGATCGAAGCCGCAGCGATCGAGCCGAAATTATCCGTCCCCATAAGCTATTGACATTGCTCTGTAAATCTACCCATTGAACGGTTCCCTGATGCCAGACGCACCCAAGCAAGCCAACATCGTATTGGAC
>JAYVVL010000468.1:0-7319 GCA_043787035.1 Synechococcales cyanobacterium | reverse complement strand
TCAGCCCACGATGCGCTAACAAATGACGCAGAACCGGGTCGGGCGCAATGCGTAAATAACTCGCTGTAATTTCCATCGGAACGTGACGGTTTCCTAGATGATACGCTGCCTGAAGCAGGGCCAATGGGAGCACTGATGTCACTGTCAATACGGGTTCTTCCTTCGCGCGAACCTGAATCAACTCTCCCGTTGCGGCTTTTAGGCAATCCCCGTCTTGAAGCGCAATTCCACGAGATAATTGAAGATAAATAGCCACCCCTCGATCGGACTGACGATGTAACCGCGATCGAGTCCGCTCCTCGGCGGTCAACGAAAGCGTATCCGTGGGTTCTAAACAATCCTGACAAGAAAGTCGATCTGTAAATATTATAGTCACAGCAGCATAATGGGAATCCTACGTTTAAACCATAGCGCTTAACCAAGCATCCCTCGCAGTCAAGCTAAACTTATCACCTAGAGACTTTTGTGGCATTGATATTAGGAGTGGAGTAGATACAGAATGAACCCAGACCTAAATCCAGACCTTGAAAAAGAAAACCGTATCCTCCAGAAAAAACTCACCCGCGCTCAAATCAACTTGGCCCAAATCCAACAGAGCCGCCAGAACACTGAAACTCTTTTAACCGCAAGCATTAAAGAATTGCAGGAGTCCCGCCAAGTCCTCGAAAACCGAGAGAAAGCGCTAGAAGCGGCGCTCTTGCATGTGCAGTCCATTCAAGGAAAACTCCTGATGGCCGAAAAAATGTCTTCTCTCGGTGTTCTCGTGGCGGGAGTAGCTCACGAGATCAATAACCCGGTGAGCTTTATTTCCGGGAATTTAGAACATGCCGAGAACTATACAGCTGCGCTCTTGCATCTTCTTAAGCTGTATGAAGACCAAGCTCAGGCTGAAAATCAAGTTAATACAGCCGATCGAAGGGCTGAAATAGAAGCTTGGTGCGACAACATTGATCTGAATTTCATCCGAACTGATTTTCCCTGCTTGATCAAATCCATGAAAATGGGTTCCGAGCGTATCAAAGAAATCGTGCTCTCCCTGCGGACTTTCTCCCGCCACGACGAAGCCGAGTGCACATTCGTCAATATTCACGATGGTCTTGACAGTACCTTAGTCATCCTAGCCCACCGACTCAAAACACAACCCGATCGTCCAGCGATTACCGTACAGCGAGAGTATGGTCCGATTCCGGACATTGAATGCCATGCCGGACAGCTTAACCAAGTGTTTATGAATATTTTGGGCAATGCAATAGACGCCATTGAAGAAGCTTGGGAAGACACGGCGTGGAAGCAGCCTGAATTGAAACCTCTCCGCACCATCACCATCAAAACCCAACTCATGGAGCAAGCCAGTCCTCCGCTTGAATGTTCACCGCAGTCCCTCCAGCAGTGGCTCCGCATCAGCATCAAGGACAGTGGACGTGGAATGTCAGAAGACGTCCGATCGCATATTTTTGACCCGTTTTTTACGACTAAGCCGATCGGTCAAGGCACCGGAATGGGCTTATCTATTAGCTACCAAATCATCACCGACAAACACCATGGACGTCTAGAGTGCTTCAGTGCCGAAGGATGCAGCACCGAATTTATCTTGACGATTCCTGTGACACAAACCGCCGTTCGATCGGCATCTCGCGTTGACCCCCTAGCTTCAGCGGTGTAAACCAAGCACATCATGTAAACTGAGCATATACCCGCAAGTTTTTGGTCTTCATGTACTCAAACCGTTCCGGTGATCCCTACGCAGATCTAGCCTTGGGCCTCATCTCCGCCCAGAGTTTTCCGGCGATCGTCGGGGTCGCGGATCGGATGCTTAAGGAATCATCTATTACCCTGGTCGGCTATGAACAGATCGGCAGCGGTCACTGCACTGCGGTTGTACGCGGTCGAACGCCTGACGTTCGCCTTGCTATTGAAATTGGACGAGAGCTGGCGGCACAATTTGGCCAAGAAATCACGTCCGTCATCATTCCACGTCCGATGCCGAACCTAGAAGAAGTCCTACCGATCGGCAGTCGGTTGGCAGACATGGTGGCAGGTCAAGAGAATAATAAATTTCGAGATCAGGCTGTGGGCCTCATTGAAACCCGAGGATTTCCGGTTTTAGTGGCGGCAGCGGATGCCATGTTGAAATGTGCGGACGTAACCCTTTCGGGCTATCACAAAACTGGAGCTGGGCTATGTACGGCGATCGTTCGAGGCACGATGTCCAACGTGGCTGCCGCGATTGAAGTTGGGATGGTGGAGGCCGATCGCGTGGGTGAACTCCATGCGGTAATGGTGATTCCGCGTCCGATGGATGATTTGGAACGGACGTTACCGATCGCTGATTGTTGGATCGAGCAGCTTCAGCCCATCCGAATGCCGCTCAACGTAGAAGTCAGCGTCGAAACCGAGACCCGTCAGCCCCTCGAACTCCAACCTCTCGAACTGCCGATCGCCGTCCCTGTCGAACTGCCGATCGCCATTCCTCTGGAGCGCATTAATCTCCCACCGCTTCGCCTAGAGCAGCCGATTGAGCCAGAATTTGAGCCGGAATTTGAGCCGGAGCTAATCTCGATCGAACCCGAAATTCTGGACCCTGAACCTCCCGAGCTTGAACCGCTAGACTTAAATCCGAGCGAACCAGCAGCACCTGAACCCCAAACGATCGACATTCCCGTCATTGAAGCCCAAACCCTTGCGATCGAGGCCGCACCCGCAGAATTACCGCCGGAATCTCCCGAAAAACGCAGCTCTCTGGTTATCCTAAAACCTAAAAATCCTAAAAAAGGTTTCAAACCCGATCGATCAAGCCCCCCCCACAAACTTTAACTCACCTATTTCCTTTAGTTATGAACACAATCTTTTCTCTGCAAAGTTCCTTTTAAAGATGAGGTAAAACTGGTTTATTCTCTTAATCAGTGGCTTGTTTTTTCAGCGTTTGAGGGAATTATAGTTAAGGCAATCGTTCAGATTGCGATCACTCTGTTCCTAGGGCTTCCATTCTCAATATTTCGACAGGCCGCTCAGTCATTCTAGTTTCCAAGGTCAGGTTGCCTCATGCAGGATATCTCCGCAGCCCTCGCGCGACAGTTTGCTGAAGATGAACAGTCTCAGCGAATTTATAAGCTCCTGCTTTACATCACCGATGGCGTCTGGGAAGCAGAGGTTACATCCCCCACTGAAATGGCAATGCTTGGCCTCGTACGCCAGCTTCTGAGGAAATTTCCCGATCGCGCCATTCTCACCCATCACCTCCACGCCAGCGTCAACACCCTTAGCAAACCCGCAGCCTACTCCCAAATCGCCGACTTCATCCTCGACACGGTAGCCTTCGTCCAAGGCACGCCCCTCGGTGGAGCAACTAGCACTTTCTTGCGATCGCCAGCCCAGTCCAGCCACACCGCCGAAGCCTATGAAATCGATCGTCGCATCACCCTGATCACCGAAACCCTCACCCAACACCCCAAAAACAATCGACTCAAAAAACTTATGCTTTGCGTTGAGCGTTCGACCTGGGAAAGCGATCCTAGCCGTCTCGACGCCATCGCCTGGAACGATATTCTACAGAGTCTTTACCACCAACATTCCCATCTCGACCATCTCACTACCGCCACCCACAAAGTCGTCGATCGCCTCAGTAAACCGATCGAATACGCCGTCATTGCCCAAGTCGCACTCCAGCACCTCCACTCCCTCTACCAACCCCTTAATCTCCTCCCCGCCATCGCCTCGCCGCCGCCATCGCCCTTCTCAGCAGAACCAATTCCAGAAAATGCAGTCACAAAACCCACTCACCCACTCACCTACTCCCCCGATCTCGCGATCGACTCCCCCGATTTGACCTCTGTGCCCCTGACTCTCTGGAAAGATGAAAGCACACCGATCGCGCCCCATATTTTCGACCTGCGTCACGACATCATCAAATCCAGCAACCCACTTCGAGTCAAGCATCTCCTCCTCATGCTGACCCTGAACATCGACGCTCAAGAAGCTCTCCAATCTCGAACCCTCCGCCAAGAAAGCACCCTTCCGCTTCTAGCGACCGCCTTCCGCCTCCACCGCAAACCTGAAATCTTAACCATCAAGCTCAAAGAAATCGCCCGCAAGCTTCCTACGCCTGAAGAGTACGACGGAGCCATTGATGCGATTGTCCGAGCCTTCAAAACCCAACAGCAACCCGATGATCACCAAGAACCCGATCGAATCGTTCCCCTGCGTCCAGCCTCAACTCACCAACCCATTAGTTCTAGCTTCTAAGTTCTAACTTCTAAGTTCTAAATTTTAACTTCAGACCATGACTCCCCAAGACCTTCTCCAACGCTATCAATCCGGAATCCTCGACTTCACCCATCTCAACCTCAACCGGATTCAACTGACCAGCGCAGATTTGATCGGGGCCAACTTTGCGCATAGCGATCTTCAAGATGCCAATCTCAGTCTGGCCTATCTTAGCCGCACCAACTTCACCCACACCAGCCTCATCGGCAGCTATCTTGCCGGAGCCAACTTCAGCCAAGCCGACCTCCAAAACGCCAAACTTCGCGACGCCGACCTCACCGGAGCCAACCTCAGCCGCGCCGACCTGCGAGGAGCCGACCTCTCCCTAGCCATTTTGATTGACGCCAATCTCACCGGAGCCGACCTGCGAGGAGCCAATTTATCTGGAGCCGACCTGCGAGGAGCCTGCCTCAGAGGAGCTAACCTGCGCGAAGAAGGCCGCAGCTCACCGGGCGCAGATCTGCGGGGAGCCAACCTCCAACTCGCCGATCTCAAAAGTGCCAACCTCTCCGGCGTCAACCTCCAACGATCAAACCTTGCCGGGGCGAACCTTAGTGAAGTCAGCTTCAAAAACGCCAATCTACAGCAAGCGATCGTTAGCGATGCCCTCCTAATCAATGCCTTTCTAAGCGACGCCATCCTGAGCGGAGCCAACCTCCAACGCGCCAACCTCCGTGACGCCAAAATGAACCGCGTGGATTTGCAAGATGCGATCCTAATAGGTGCCATTCTGACCGACGCCACATTGAACGGTGCAAAGCTCGATCGCGCCAACCTCGAAAACGCCAAAATGGAGCGTGTCCGGCTCAACAAGGCCGAACTCGGACGCACTAATTTAAAAAACGCTATCTTAATCGAAGCGAACTTAATTGAGTCTTACTTAGGACGCGCCGACTTGCGAGGAGCCGACCTGCGAGGAGCCAACCTTATCCGCGCCGAGATCAGCAGCGCCCTCATGACGGGCACGAATCTCCAAGGGGCAACCCTTCCCGACGGCAGCGTCCAAGATTAGCCGTTTCAAAATCAACGTTTCAAAATCTCCATTTCAAGATTTACATTCTCCTAATTGTGTAAAGATTATGTATACCTCTGGACATATACGGAGAGACTAGAGAGGTAAGAAGTAGACAATTTCACCTAATGATCTTCTATGCCTTTATCATCCTCTCTCTTCGTCAAGCCGACTCTAGCGCCTCCTGAGCTTTTATCTCTTGCGCCATTATTTACTGCACCCTTATTCGCACCTCCCAATGCTCCTCTGACGCTGACTTCGCAGCAGTACCAAAATTTCCGGGACGGGTTATGCGGGGTTAGTGTTTCTTCAGACCACGGCTGATACAGCGGCACTGGGTAAAAATCTCCCGATCGTGGGAACTACACCGATCGAGCCATTCGTGACAAGTTACAAGCTGCACTACTATCAGTTTTACCAGGACCGATCGATATTCTGTCTTTCAATGGCGGCAGCGGACAGATTCAACTTAATTTTAACTTTCAAGAAGCGCTCACAGAACATGCCGTTGATCTTGATTTTGAGAGTAGGATTATCAATTCTACATTGATACGACACAGGATCAAATCAGCATTGGACTTGGTATAAATGCGGCCATTACTGGGTCCGGGAAACTAGGATTTCTCCAGCTTAATGCCCAACAAAATGCTACATCAACCACTCGATTTCTGGGCAATTTCTCGATCGATTTACACGATAGTGATGGATTTCTAACGGTCAATGAGTTTGCCGCCGCTCAAGTCCAGATGACGCTCAACGTAGTGGCTAAAGTCGCGATCGACATAACCCTTAGCCTAATAGAAGTAGTTAAGTCGGAGACTGACAGCGGTAAGGTCACTTGCCACTGATTATCGGTTTGGCTTTGCGTCATGAGGAGATCCCAAACGGCAATTCTAGTCTAGCACTGCTGTTTATGCTCGAAGCGAGTCGAACGGATAATCCAATCGGGTTCTTGAGGGAGTACTTGCGCGATCGATGGCCTCTAGAAGCCGTTGTTTAATCGTTGATATAACAGCGCCTTTCGCTACGCCGAGTTGCCTATAAAACTGATGGGCGATCGTATCGTTTCTCACACAGTCAAAGGGTTCATGAAGGGCGACAAGGGTGTCAATGTCGGAGTCGTTGCGGACTTTGTTCTTGGCTTGGGAGCCATAGAGCAGCAGGCTAGACAGTCGATCGCCGTAAAAGATTTCTAAGTGATAACGTACTTCAGTTAGGATTTTCGCAAGATGAGGATGCTGCACAAGGATTTCTATTTACGATCGCATTTTCTCAAGGATGGTTCGATCGCCTTTCCTCATCGCCGGGTGTTATCAAATCCTTGTTTCTTAGGACAAGTTCATCCCCTGCTTAAGCGCCAGCAGTTCTGCATCAATCTCATCCGCTTCACCCAATGCCTCAAACCGCTTTTCCAACTGCCCCGCACTCAAATCGGTGGCTAGTTCAGCCTGCGCCTCTAGCTCTATGACCTTATCCTCCATGCGATCGAACGCCTGCAGGACTTGACTTGTGCCCGTCGTATCGAGCAAATCGCTAAGCTGAATCGAGGCTTTAGCCGATCGTGCCCGTGCAATATAAAAATCCTTCTTAGTCTTCAGCTCAATGACTTTTCCTTCGAGATCACGCAAATTTTGCTTGAGTTTCACCACAAGCTGTGCCTGTTGCGCCACCTGCGACGTCATCAACTCTGCCGTCCCCTGATAAGCCTTCCGCTTCGTCAACGCATCATGGGCTAACGTATCGTCCCCACTCGTCACAGCAAGCTGGGCTTTGCGATACCACTCATTCGCTTGCAGCGTTGCCTGATGACTTTGCCGATCGGTGCGTTTCTGAATGGCGATCGCTTGTGCAACTGTTTGCCGCAAGTCTACTAAGTCCACCTGTAATTGGATGACCACTTGCTCCAGTTGTTGCTCTGGATCCTGGCGCTTTGTCAACTGCTCATTTACGGTGGCCCGCACCAGACGCGACATTCGATCGAAAAATGGCATAGAAAAACCTTGATATGCAGCAAGTATTTTCCTATTTTGCCACAAACCTGAAC
>JAYVVL010000467.1:0-7365 GCA_043787035.1 Synechococcales cyanobacterium | reverse complement strand
GCCAAAGATTTAAAATCGGGCAAAGTGGCCACTGTCGAAGGCAATTCCGTCACCCTCCAGGTGAACAAGAATGGCGTCAAAGTCAATGGTATTAATGTTGTCAAAGCCGATGTTAAAGCAACCAATGGCGTAATTCACGCGATCGATCGCGTGCTTCTACCACCCGGTTTAATGGCCACGAAACCCACTCAATCCGGGACGATCGTTGACGTTGCAGCGAGTAATCCTGCTTTTTCCACTTTAGTAACCGCAATAAAAGCAGCCGGACTCGTCGAAACACTCTCTGGGAAAGGTCCATTCACGGTGTTTGCGCCAACGAATGAAGCCTTTGCTGCATTGCCAAAAGGCACGCTGGAGAAGCTGCTGAAGCCCGAAAATCGTAAATTGCTTCAGCAAGTGCTGACCTACCACGTTGTTTCTGGCAACCTTATGGCCAAAGATTTACGTTCAGGTCAAGTAACCACCGTAGCCGGCAGTACCGTCGCGGTAAAAGTCCAGAATCAGAAAGTCAGTGTTAACAATTCCAAGGTTGTGAAAGCTGATGTCGGTGCAAGCAATGGCGTAATTCACGTGATCGATCAGGTGCTTTTACCACCCGGTTTATAAGTCCTCTCCCCATGTTGTGGCAATCCGATTTGATTCATGAAATTCTCGCGAAAAAATGATGATTCTCACGAGTCATTGTGGATTGCCACAGCAGGGTGTGTTGAGTGGGTTATTGATACACCTACCCATCCTTGACCATCCATAGCAACATCGCTAACAATCGATCGATCGGCTCTAAAGGGTAATCGGTCAGATCGATTGTTACGATCGTTCCCTCCAGTTTCAAAAATCGCCAAAGCGTCCCACTCGTTACGCAGCCATACACTGTTTTAATATCAGAATTGTTATCCGCATTGAACCTAGCGGCTGCGACCATTTCCGCGATGCATTGTGGAACGCCAATTTTTAAATCTGCCTTCTTCGCCTCAACAAGTACAATCACCGGGGATTCGATCGCGTAGAGTTCCGGAGACCTGCTAATCAAAAAATCGCAAATCCCATTCAAACCCAAACTTGCATCTACCGTAAAATCTTCCCCTGAAAAGAGTGAAACTTCTCGGTTCAACAGTTCGCGAACCTCAACTAGAAGCGGCGCAACTAACAGTTCCGATCGGGCTTTTTCACTTCCAGTTGCGATCGCCAAGGTTCGCGTTTTATTCAAAAAACCGATGAGAATTGGATCAGGAATAATAGTCTCAAGCTCAGTAGGAATAAATCGATCGCCTTCTTTAGTGGTGAGTCCAAAGGCTTTCTTAAGTTGACTAATTGAGGTGAAGGCGCTGTAGGGCATGAATTCCTGTCAATTTCTGAATCTCAATGCCCCAACTATACACCCCGCCCGATCGCCTCGACCCCTACACGAAAAACGTCGGGCCAAACCCATCGCCTTGAGGATCCTGCAATGGCAAAAACAACGTAAACAACTCGCCATGATGGGCCGATCGTTCCTTAACCGTCAGCTTCCCACCGATCGCATTAAACAGATTTTTCGTCACCGTAAGGTTCAAACTCAACACACCCGTTTCAGGCTGAAACGTCAACATTTGTCCGAGGGATTGAAGCAGAGGTTTGTGAGCGGCGTAATCTTCGTTGGGATGGGTTTCGACTTGGAGTTTGAGCTGGCTTCCGGCAAGACTCACTTCGACGTCGATTTTGCTCCCCGGTGGCATTGACCGCGCCGATCGTTCGATCAAACCCGTTAACGCTTGGTCCAACATCATCGGATCGCTTGCGACCGAAGGCAATCCTTCCGGCAAGACCACGCTCAAGATTAGACCCCGCTGACTCGCTTGCTTTTCCCAGCGTGGAATGCTGTGGCTAAGCACGTCATTTAGACAGGTTGCCGTGAGGGAGAAGCCTTTACCCTGAGAGGTTTCGAGTTCTACGGCGCGGAAAATAAGGCCAAAGCGATCGATCTGTTGACTGCATTCACGATCGATGACTTCGAGACGTTTGACCGCATCCGCTGCCATATCTTTTCGTTTCATCAATAGCCGCGTTAAGGTCCGAATCGTGGTCAAGGGCGTCCGAACTTCATGGGCAATCGCCGTCAGTAACTCCACATCTAGACTGTGGCTCGTATCAGCATGGACAGCAGTGGGGACTGGAATGAGGTGATGAATGTGAGGCGCTTCAATGGGGGGGAGGTACGATAGAAGGGCTTGGCTGAACTGGGAGACCGTCGAGAAATGAGGAACGACAGGCGGAAACTTCTCAACCATGGCATCTAGCGCTTGCAGTTGACGTTGACTTAACATCATCACCCGCAGCCGCAACACCTGCCACGCCCTCAGCACATTCTCCGGGTCAAAGGAAAACCAAAATCCAGGCTGACGATCGCTATCTTCACCCATCACCATCACTAAGCTAAATTTCGGTGTTAGAACAAAGCAAAAGTGTTCAGCAGCAAGGGGATCGGCGGGGAGCAACGAAAGGGTGCCACTGGTCGTTGCTGGAGCCTTGCGTGCCTCGGAGACCGGGGGCAAACGGAAAAATGACGTAACTGAATGCAACGACGGATCAACCGTGAATGCCAAAACGTTGAAGCGATCTAGCAGTTGGGAGTGGCTGAGCAGGGGAAAAGGACCTGACAAAACAAGGCCCGAGGAATGCGCCGCATCAGCATTTTGTCCATTGTCCGCGTGCGACTCCAAGAGCGATTCCAGGGCAGCTACGGCTCCAGTCCACTGGTGCTCAGCTTGAAGCTGCCGTGATGCGATCGACATTACAGGGCGAGGTACATTTGCAGGCTCAAAGCTCAAAATTTGACTTAGTGTTGGCAAGATCCACTCGCCCATGGCACCCTATTCCCAGCAACCTAAATGAACTCAAAACTAACTTAATCGACCGACTCAGTCCAACTGTAGGAGTCTTCTTTGAGAATACCCGAAGCCTTGCCCCTTCCGCATTGTAAAACCGAACCTCCATAGTGGGGAATCACCGTCATCGCACCCGTTGTTTCAGCCGTTGTTCTGACTCTAGAATAAGGATGTGAGATTCATGTGGATTGAGAACAAATGGAGTGGCTCGAAGTTTCTGGCAGTTGGGTGCTTATTCCACGCCGTCCGGTAGGAGTGATCCATTTTTTGGGTGGAGCTTTTGTGGCGACGCTGCCCCATGTGAGCTATCGGCGACTCCTGGAATTTTTGGCAAGTCAAGGATATGTGATTATTGCGACGCCATTTGTGAACACCTTTGAGCACAGTGCGATCGCAGAACAGGTGTTGTGGCAGTTTGATCGTACCCTGTATGCCCTTGAAGATCGCTACATGGGCGATCGAAATCTACCGATTTTTGGCTTGGGTCACAGCATGGGCTGTAAGTTGCATTTGCTGATTGGCAGTTTGTTTGAGGTGAAGCGATCGGGCAATGTGTTGATGGCGTTTAATAATTTTGCTGCCAAAGACTCGATTCCACTGATGGATCAGATGTCACAGATGATGCAACAATTTGCACCTCGGTTTGCCCCCATGGGGACGCCCGAGTTCACCCCCTCGCCCGACGAAACCAATCGCCTGATCGAACGTCGCTATGAGGTGGCCAATAATCTACTCGTCAAATTCAGCAGTGATAATCTCGACCAAACCCGATCGCTCTCTGGCATTTTAGAAGCCCGTTTCCCCAACGGCACCTGCGTCGCTCGTCTGAAAGGAAATCATATGACGCCCGTCGGCCAGGAAATTAAGTGGGCACCCAATGCAACGGTGACGCCGCTAGATGTCTTTGGGTCATGGGTGAAGCAGGAGGTGTTTCGAGAGTTGGAGCAGTTGGAGGTGGAGGTTGCCGCTTGGTTGCGCGATCGATAAGGGAATTCAAAATAGCGATTGAAACCGCGCCCATACCAACAAAGTCCATCTAATGCCTTCGGCATGGCTTCGCCAACGCTATGGACGTTTCCATGGGTTGGAAACCCGGCGTGAATCCGGCAGCTTCAAGATTAAGGCGGGCGTTGAGTTGGCCCCGTGGATAAAGCAAAGCACTATAGCTAGTACCAGACTCTAAGTCCCGCTCTGTCACAATTGATTCCCTTATTCATTGACCAAAAAACCATTGAATGTCTCACAGGGAAATGACATTCTTTACAAGTAATCGGGGATAAATACTGAGTTATTTTTTTATGTTGTCGTAGGCCGCATACACACCTTTTACGTTGTACCAATTAAGAAAAATTCGGGCCACTTCTAAAGCAAGGCTGGGCTGACCCCGATCGATCAACCATTGTAAAAACGGGGCCATTGTTTTTTCATTCAACAGTCCGCCCAGCGATAAAGTACCCCAAAGGATTTTATGTAGCCAAGTCATTTGGATCATCATTTTCACGTCCCAAGTAGGATGTTTTTGATAAAACAACACGCCCATTCGACCACGTTGGATTTCTTGGTCAATGAGTTTGGGGATTTGGGCGAGGGTGAACGCGGGATGCCAGTGGTAGCCAACTGCTTCGGGCGCTTTAATTAGGGTTAAACCCAATTTTTTTAATCGCACACCTAGTTCGAGGTCTTCCCAGCCGTAGAGTTGAAACCCGGTGTCGAACAATCCCGCTTCGATGAGCCAATGACGAGCGATCGCAACATTTCCCGTTGCGAAGAAGGCCGCAGAGTAGTCCGTGATTTTGTAGGGTTCGCTGGTTGGATTTTCAAAGTTGGCCGTATTGACCACGCGGCCATAGGTAAAGAAGCGATCGCTCCCGGTGTCTCGGCGGCCTTGCTGGAGTTTCGCATCATGATTCGAGAGAAACCCCGGCAGCACCACCAGATCGCTGTCGATGAAAATAATCGTGTCGCCTTTTGCCTGTTCGACGCCAAGATTTCGTGCCGCAGAGGGACCTTGGTGGTCTTGGACGATAAACCGAACGTGGGGAAATTGGGTTTCCCGCAGCCATTCGACGGTGCCATCATTCGAGCCATCATCGACGACGACGACCTCGTAGTCCCCGGTGTAGTTCTGATCTTCCAAAGCGATGAGGCACTTTTCTAGAATGGGTTTGCGATCGTAGGTTGGAATGACAATGCTGAACATAGATAGATTCAGAAAAGGGTTCAAGGCGGTTCAAAACATTCCAGCCCCTAGGATTAGAGGCTTTTGTGTTAAGGCTGGATGGAGACTTTAACTTGGAGGTTTGTGAAATTTTTGACGATGCTGCTGTCATCGAGGAGGATTTTGACCTCGACCACGCGGATGTCTTGCTTATCTGAGGGATCTGCGCTCGTCACTCCATTTTTGCGAACCTGAGCGCCGATAAGTTCGACTTTCCCAGAGATCTCACCCTGAAACGCATCGCTCTTAATAATAGCCCGATCGCCTTTCTTTACTTTGGAAATCGAGTTTTCGTCTACTTCCGCCACAACAAACATTTTGTCAGTGAAGCCCAGTTCCATGATGCCACTCGTCCCGACGGCTTCATTTTCTTTGGCGTAGATTTTTAGAACTTTTCCGGGAATCGGCGCTTTGACGATCGATCGTTCGAGTTCAGACTTGGCTTTTTCAAAATTGGCTTGAGCCACAAGAACTTGGGCTTCCGAGGTTTTGACATCCGTGGGTCGGACTTCAGAAACGCTGCTAAAGCGTTGGTTTTCGGCAGCAACCTTGGCTTGGGACTTCAAAATAGAAGATTGAGCGACTTCAACGCTACTCCTTCGCTGAGTGACCGTTTTTGCGGCTTGGGCGATCGTCTGATTGCCTTGCTCTAATTCTTGTCGTTTGCTAATGAAGGTCAGTTCTCGACTCCGTTTTTCTGCCTCAGAAATGGCTCCTTTTTTAAATAGCTCATCGTAGGCTTTAAAATCCCACTCCGCTTTTTTGACTTCTGCCACGAGCTTAATAGCCTGGGCTTTAGCTTTGCTAAGTTCTAATTCTGCGTTTTCAAGATCGACCACCGATCGACGAAGTTCGGCCTCGGCCCCAATACCCGTCGCTTGTTCAACGCCGATCGTGGCTTTTTGGGCATTAATATCCCCAGACTTTGCGCCTAACTTGACCCCTTCGAGTTTCGTATTAGCTTCGATCATCATCGCTTCTGCTTGCTTTGCAGAACCTAGCAGGCTGGAATAGCTATCCATCACAGCGATCGGCTGACCCGGCTTGACAGTATCCCCTTCTTTCACCAGCATTTTTTCAATGCGAGAACTAAATCCTCCCGACGGAGATGCAATCTTATACACTTCGCCAGCAGGTTCAAGACGACCGAGGGCACCGATCGCCGCCTGATCTTCCTTCTTTTTCTCGGCTTCAGCCGAGGGCGTCTCAGCGACTTGGGGCTTGTTGCTGGAAAACATCACCCAAGTGGATACGCCCGTCACCGCTAATGCGATCGCACCCACCGTAGCAACCATGCGGGTTCCGGAAGAATTCAGTAATGGGGATTTCACGAGATCGGTCCGCTCCTTAATCGCAGTGCAATTTTGAAAGAAAGTTAAGCAAGAGAAAAATGAGCTTTAAGAAACCTTCATGAATAATAACAACAAACGCTCGTTGCCATGAGAGAGACTTTACCTACCCCAGCAATTCTGAGTTCAGGTGACTGAAGTCGCATACCACACAAACAAAATCTGCCTCCGTAGGTTGAATAATCGATCGTTAACAGCTCTTTTGTGTTAGCCTAGACGTTCTGTAAAAACCACACACTCGGAGTTTATCGGGTGCTCACGGGACACACTGCACTGTGCCAGAACGGACGGGAATTGACTATTTTCATGTCTTCCTTCGATCTTGTTTTCTGAATCAGACAGCCCGCTCAGTACATCCGGGTGGAGGATTAACCCGAAAGGAGACTACAAAATGCCCGTTGTTACTTTGGCTCAAATGCTGGAATCTGGTGTTCACTTCGGGCACCAAACCCGTCGCTGGAACCCCAAGATGAAGCCTTACATCTTTGCGGCTCGCAATGGTGTTCATATTATTGACCTCGTTCAGACTGCGGGTCTGATGGACGATGCGTTCAACTTTGTACGTGCTGGATCTGAGCAAGGTAAAAAGTACTTGTTCGTCGGAACCAAGCGTCAAGCGGCTGGCATCATTGCTCAAGAAGCGGCTCGTTGCGGCGCATATTATGTGAACCAGCGTTGGTTGGGTGGAATGCTCACCAACTGGACCACGATTAAGACCCGTGTCGATCGCCTCAAGGAATTGGAGCGGTTAGAAGAAACGGGTGCGTTGGAAATGCGTCCTAAGAAGGAAGCGGCTGTGTTGCGTCGGGAACTGGAAAAGCTCCAGAAGTATCTTGGTGGCATCAAGCAAATGCGCAAGATTCCGGATGTCGTCATCATGGTTGACCAACGTCGGGAATACAACGCCGTTCAAGAATGCCAGAAGCTAGGGATT
>JAYVVL010000466.1:0-7384 GCA_043787035.1 Synechococcales cyanobacterium | reverse complement strand
AGAAATGGCGAATTCCCTGCGCTTGGGCAATGGCTTCAGCGCGCGCAGGATCGCGATTAACCACTGTCACTACTTCAATGCGCGGATGCGATCGCAAGGCCGGAAGATGCACCTTCAGCCCAAACCCCGTTCCTACCAATGCCACACCGATCGTATCCATCGTTCCCTCTAAACCACAGCACTCTCATTATCCAAGGGAATGGTCTGATCCGAGATCACTGCTACCTCTAAACGACGAACTTGAATATGGTCGAGACGGGGTCCGACGGCGGAGAGAATCGTGAATTCGCAATGACTATGGGTTGTAAGCTCACCCTCTAAAGGAATGCGCTGCCATTGGTATAGCAAAAATCCGCCGAGGGTCTGATATTCGTCTGAAGAAGGAATGTCTAAATTGAGGGCACGGTTCACTTCTTCGAGAGCGAGCTGGGCTTGGACAATGAACGTATTCGCATCAATGCGCTGAACAGAGATGATGGTATCGACTTCGCTATCAGGAGACTCGCCGATGATTTGGGTGATCAAATCCTGAATCGTCACGAGGCCAGCCGTACTGCCAAATTCATCCACCACCACCACGATGTGATGGCGCGATCGTTGCATGAGCGTCAGCAGTTCCCCAAGAGCAGTGTATTCAGGAACAAACCGAGCAGGCCGAATCCAAGGCTGAATGAAGCTATCGAGGATCAAAGTTCCTTGAACCAAGGGTTCTGCCAGTTCTTTTAAATGAATGATCCCGCAGACATCATCAATGCATTCACCAATGACGGGATAGCGCGAGTGGTGCGACCTAGACACTTCGTCCAGTAGATCGCGCACCGTGGCCTCAACCGGAATGGTAATCATATTAGTACGTCGAACCATAACTTCGTTTGCGCTGACATCCCGAAACTCAAAGATATTGCTGAGCAATTCACGTTGTTCTTGCTGAAGTCCCATGGATTCGCTCTGGGTCTCGATCATGAGCTGGAGTTCTTCCGAGGTCACTTGTTCGTACCAACCTTGCCCGGTATAGCGAATCCCAATGAGGCGCAGGAAACCTTGGGTCGAGCTATTTAGCACCCAAATAAAGGGATGAAAACATCTCGAAATCGCACTGCTTAGTGGAGCAAGGGCAAGGGCAATATCTTCGGCGTAAAGCAGTGCAACGGATTTTGGGCAGAGTTCGCCGAAGACTATTTGGAGGTAAGCAATAGAAAGAAAGGCAAGGGGAATGGAGAGCGATCGAGTAGCAACTTCGAGCCAAGACGCAGGTAGCGGCAGGCAGTTCATCCCATCGCGAACAAGATGGGCAATGGTACTTTCGCCAATCCAACCCAAGGCAAGACTTGATAGCGTGATGCCGAGCTGGGTCGTGGAGAGAAGCCTGTCGATGCCAATTTGAAGCTCTTGGACGGTTTGCGCTTGAAGGTCTCCGGCATCCACAAGCTGGTTGATGCGCGACCGGCGAACCGAGACGATCGCAAATTCGGTCATCACAAAAAATCCATTAATCAGGATCAAAATGAGGATTGAGAGCAGCTTTCCACCCACTTCAGCAAACGGCATACAGGTTTATTTGACAGGGATATCGGAAACTTCGAGCTGGATTTTTTGATTGGGATAGTCGGAGAGCTGGAGGCTGACTTTACTGGCATTGGCGAGGAGAGCACTCGAAATTTTGACGGTTCCAGTGCTGCGATCGCTCTTTGCGAGAAGTTCAGACGGGAGTCCGGTGGTCTCGCCATTGAGGATGCGACCTTGATCGTCCGTGATCGTCAGAAAACTATAGAGGAATTTGACGGGTTGATCGCTGTCATTTTTGAGGGCGAGGTCGAGGAGAAGCGTGTCGTCTTGGCGGCGGCTGGCCGTGACCTCGAAGGTGATCCCTTTATCTTTATGGATGAAGGGAAATTTCCCAGTGGTTTTTTTGTCCTCGGACGGATCTCTAAATTTGTCCTTTTGATCGCCGAGATCAGGTTTTGCACCCGCTTTGAGGCTGCTATTTACTTTTTCTTTAGCCGTTTTGAGAATGTCCTCCTCTTTCATGAGGGTGATTTCAGCTTGCCCCGAGTTGCGAGGTTTGGCGGCGGAGTTGTTGCTGCTGCTGAATTTGTTCGGGCGACTGTCAGGCTGGGTGACGCCTTTGAGGGCTTCGCTCCCGAGGGAAAATCCTCCCATTGAGCTAGAGACTCCGGCACCGACCATGAGGACAAGGAGGGCGAAGGTGAAGGTTGCCGTGGAGTTAAGCTTCATGGGGCGATATTTAAGACATTTAAATTTCTGTGTGACGATTGTATCCCAATCAGAAAATTTCGAGCTAGAATAATGATGGACACACATCCAAGGTTGGCCGAGCGGTTTAGGCAGCGAACTCATAATTCGCCCCAGACAGGTTCAACCCCTGTACCTTGGACTTTTAAGCTAGCTAGTAAATAAGTCGATCGCTCAATACAAACTGAGCGATCGCAAGATCGACGGGAGTAGTGACCTTGAGGTTCGTTTCCTCACCAGGCACAATTTTGACTGGAAGACCACATTTTTCAAACAACGCTGCATCGTCCGTGACTTCCCATTGGTACTGGAGTCCTTTTTCGTGGCAGGCTTTGAGCAAGTCAACCTGGAACCCTTGGGGCGTTTGGGCAGCCCAGAGATGGGCGCGATCGGGGGTGCCTGTGACTCGCAAATCCGCATCGACCACTTTGATCGTGTCTTTGACCGTCACCGCTGCAATAAGTCCCTCACACGTTTGGAGTGCCTCACTGCACCTGTTAAACAACTCAGGCGTTGCCAAACAGCGTGCGCCATCGTGGATTAACACCTGTTCGGCGCTTTCTGGCAGGGCTTGTAATCCTTGATAAACTGAGGCTTGACGAGTATTTCCGCCTTGGATTAGCACAACGGGCTTGGTGAGATTGAGTGAGGTGAGAATAGCGTTGAAGTCTGGAAAATCGATCGGTTGACCGATAATCCCAATCCAATCAATTGAAGCAGCGTCTTCAGCCGCCTGAAGGGTCCAAGCCAAAATAGGTCGCCCTAGAATGGGGAGCAGCAACTTATTTCGATCGGTGCCCATGCGACGACCTGAGCCTGCTGCAGGAATCAATAGATACACCAGAGCTTCCTTTAGAACTTTCTAAAAAATTAATGGGTGACCTGGGATTCGAACCCAGAACCAACGGATTAAGAGTCCGATGCGCTGCCATTGCGCCAGTCACCCTAGTTCTGTCTGCTTTCTACAGCTTTCTTATCATGTCAGACTTTCTTACGATTAGCAAGAGCTTCCTTAGAAAGGATTCAGGCCGATGAACCTGATAGGATGACCGTGAAACAGTGTGGAATGACGATCGCAATGACCGATTTGACCGATTTGTATGAAGAAATAGAGCAGTAGGCGTATGCAGATACAGGATTGGTTAATGGTAAAGCCGTTATTGGACACGGGCTTTACGATTTTGCCCCGGTTGCTGTGGGCGATCGTGCTGGTGGTCGTGACTCGGCTGATAGCACAAATAATGCAGACGATGGTGAATCAAGTGTTGGTCCGCATTGAGCCAACGCTGAGGCATTTCCTCGTACAGATGGCAGGAATCTTGGTGTGGGTGGTGGGCGGAGTTGCGACACTGAACACCTTGGGCATTGAGACCACTACGATCGTTGCGATTGTCGGTGCGACGGGATTGGCGATCGGTCTAGCGTTGCAGAGCAGTTTGTCTCATTTTGCGGCGGGGATTTTGTTGATTAGTTTTCGGCCTTTTGAGGTAGGAGATTCCATTGAGGGCGGTGGAGTGTCCGGAACGGTGGTGAGTATTGGGTTATTCTCGACGGCGATCGTGACAGGAGACAATACGCGCATTACGGTGCCCAATGGGAGCCTCTTTAGTGGGACATTGAAGAACTTTACGGTGATGGGAACAAGGCGGGTGGACCTTAAGATGGACTTGAGCGATCGATCCCTAAGACCTGTAATGGCAGAGTTGCTGACGCTCGTCGGTCGTCATCCTAAGGTCTTGACGACCCCGAAGCCAACGGCTCAGCTTTTAGGGTTAGCGATGCGCGATCGGACGATGGTGTCGGTACGGGCCTGGTGTCAGACCGGAGACTATGATGCCGTGAAGAGCGATTTGTTGCTGATGGTGAAGGAGTATTTGGAGCGGAATTAAGATGCAAAATAGGATAACAAATTTGACGGGTGTGTTGGAGTTGCTCAACCTTGACTTAGGCGTTAAAAGGCCGTCGGTCATTTTCTTTGATGCAGTTGGAACAGTT
This sequence comes from Synechococcales cyanobacterium, assembly GCA_043787035.1. Lineage (GTDB taxonomy): Bacteria > Cyanobacteriota > Cyanobacteriia > Leptolyngbyales > Leptolyngbyaceae > JAAFJU01. Next base: position 3,136 of record JAYVVL010000466.1, on the reverse strand, counting down.
TTTGGGGTGCGGGATGGGGTGGGGGCACAGTATGCAAAATATGCCGATCGCGCTGGGGTGAATGTAAGCGCGGCAGCGTTGGACTCCGCGTTCTATGGGGCATTTAAAGCGGCGGGGCCTTCAGTGTTTCCGTTAGCGAGTGCTGATATAATCCCACAGCTTGAGTTTGAGTGGTGGCGATCGGTTGTGTTTGAGACATTCGATCGGGTAGGCGTCGTGAATCAGTTTGAGTCATTCGATCGGTTTTTTGAAGACGTATTTCAGTATTTCGCAACGGCAGAACCTTGGGTTGTTTATCCCGAAACGGTAGCGGTTCTGGAATCGTTACAGACGTTAGGCATTCCGATCGGCATCGTGTCAAATTTTGATTCGCGATTGTATTCAGTCTTGCGATGGCTATCTCTAACTCAATATTTTCAATCAGTGACGATTTCAACCGAAGTCGGCAGTGCCAAACCCAACGGCAAAATCTTTACGATCGCCCTTGCTAAACATGAATGCGAAGCTCATCAGGCATGGCATGTGGGCGATAGTTTCAAGGACGATTATGAATCCGCTACAGCGATGGGATTGCGGGGGATTTGGGTCGATCGGTAAAACCGGGCTAACAGTAAACCTAAACGCGTGAGTGAAGGTGTCTCACGTCTAATCAGCGTCCATAATTATTTCCCAATCCAGCAATACTAAAAATCAGCTCAACGACGCCCAGAAGCTGAACAAACTCTAGGTGACTCTGGCATAGCGAGGTTTACAAGGCGAACCCCAGCAGACTTGAGCACTGGGAAGCGACGAAAAAACGGTACTCCGCGCCCCAACAATCGCGTTGTCGCCCACTGCTACACCCGGACCCACAAAACAATCCGCCGCCACCCAAGCGCCATGCCCAATTTGAATTTCCCCCGTCGCCAAATCAAAACTCGACGTGCGAAAATCGTGGCTTCCAGTACAGAGATAACTCTTCTGAGAAATCACCACATGATCGCCGAGTATAATCCGATCGAGACTGTACAGCACCACATCATCGCCAATCCAGCTATGATCCCCGATCGTCACTTTCCAAGGATACGTCACTCGCGCGGTCGGTCGGATCAAAATGCCCTGCCCCAAGGTGGCCCCAAACTGTCGTAAAACCCAACATCGCAGGCCACTCATGGAGTGTAACGACAGCGGAAACACAATAGACTGCACCAGCCACCACAGCAAAATATACCAACCCGGTCGTCCTCGATCGAAATCAGACTGGTCGTACGTCCGCAAATCAAACATCGGCGCTGAACAAAAAAGCGTACCCGGCTGAGTCTCCGGTAATCGCTCAGGCGGAATCTCTGGCGAAACCTCTAACAGATTCGTCCTCATTGATTAACCCTCGGTTTGAGGAATCTTCGGAAGGTCCATGCGATCGCTCAGGACTACCTTTTGGTTCAACACGCCATTAAACTGCTCCAATTCCAACAGCTTCACCCCAATCTGAAACTCATACTGGCTGATCAACCGCCCGTAGGTATAGCCTGCTTTCCCATCCAAAAAGCCAAGACGCAAAATATAGAACAAGAAAAATCGAAGCGTGGGTTTGAAGGGAAGATGAACCCAGATCTTTTTCAAGAAGCGCTTCCGTTCTACCGCGCTACCAAAGAGATTGGCCTCAATCGTGCCCATTTCACCCTTACCGTGACGTAGATTATAAAACACCTGCGCCTCCCAATTGGAATAGCGATTATGGCGTTCTAACCACTGATAGATGTCGCGGAAATCAATGTGCAGCATGTCTTCTTTGAGATAGCCTACCGTACCGTTTAGGATGACGTGCTCGTGAACTTCATTGTCACCCGTGTTTCGCATTCCTTCAGTGCTAAGGTTCTCATAACGACCCATTTCATGACGGAAAAGACGAAGATTCCAGTCAGGATACTTGCCCCCAAACCGAATCCATTGACCTAGGAAAAAGACTTTGCGATTAAGATAATACCCTTGAAACTCAGGGTTCTCGATCGCATGTTCAATCTCTGACCACAACTCAGGCGTGATGCGCTCATCACAATCGACAATTAGCACCCATTCATTGCGAAAGGGAAGATTTTCGAGGGACCAGTTTTTCTTCTTTGGACTACGACCATTAAAGTGAAACTGGACGACCTTTGCCCCATAACTTTCCGAAATTTCGATACTCCGATCGCTGCTCTGAGAATCAACCACAAAAACTTCATCGGCCCGTGAAACACTTTCTAGACAAGCCGGAAGATTGGCCTCTTCATTCCGTGCTGGAATTAGAACAGACACGGGTAGTTTTCGCAGGGCTGTCAAAGGTTGTTTAGTCATTGTCATTCACGGATAGAGGAGTAAGGGTGAGTCAGGTTGATTGCTCTGCCCTAGAATGCCCAGCGATCGATTGAGGATTGAGCTTTTAGGTGCTCGATTTTTCAGGGCGAAGCGCATAATCAATGGATCGTCCGGTCGATCGCGATTCAATCACGCTGTAGAAGAGGCTCTCGTAGTGGCTCAAGGCTTGCTCAAAGGAATACCGCTCGACCGCAAACTGACGCCCTTGGTACCCAAGACGCTCGGCTAACTCTGGATTTTGATACAACTCTAAGACACTTGCTGCGAGGGCTTCCGGATTTTCGGGTGCCACGACGATGCCTCCTCGACTTTTTTCAATGGCTTTGGCGGCACTGCCCGTACTCGGAACTGAGGCCACGATCGCTCGTCCACTGGCGAGAAGTACCTGAGTTTTAGACGGCATGTTAAAGGAGACTACATTATGCTTTTGTACAATCAGTCCGACGTCCGCCGCCGCTAACATTTCAGGCAGTTTCGCGCGCGGCTGGAAGGGGAGAAGATGAACGTTGGTGACGCCGCAGGTATTGCAGTACTCCTGAAGCTTAGCGATCGCCTTGGGTTCGCCTACAATTACGAAAGCAATATCGGGGTACTGCTGAAGCCGAACGGCAGCTTCTACGACCGTTTCGAGTCCTTGCGTCAAGGCAATATTGCCGGAGTACATAATGACAAACTTGCCATCTAATCCGTGGGCCTTCCGGAACGCATTTTCCTCTTTATCTAAAGGACGAATAAACTGAGTATCGACCCAATTTGGGATGCAAGTAATTTTCTGTGCCGGAACACCTTTGTTCACTAA
>JAYVVL010000465.1:0-2593 GCA_043787035.1 Synechococcales cyanobacterium | reverse complement strand
AGCTATTGCTGACTCGGGGAACATACAGCCAATCTGGGTCTTTGACGATCGTTTTTTGATTAATCGTGGCGACGAGGGCGAAGTTCGATGCAATGAGGTTATTGGGCGGAATGAGATCGTTATTACCAAGGGCGTCTAGGAGTCCGGAAGCTAGGCGAGGTTGCTGAATATTTTCCACTGGGTCATCGGGAAGGACTGCTTATCATAGCGTTTTACCTGGGATTCGTATAATTTACATAACTGGACACAATCGATCGGTTAGCCTCTTCTATTTATATCTACGGTATTCCTACCAAATTACCGTAGATTAAATTATTGACTTTTATCAGGTGTGTGAAGTAGGGTGTGTAAAGTACGATAGTCCGATCGAGTTATCGTAGATTAAAATCAAATACTTCAAAATTTAACGGTGTAACCATGGCAACAGATACCTCGATCGCTAAGCACGTTATGAAAACAGTGCGTATTCAAGTTCCTAAGAATCTGCATGAGGTTCCAATCATTTCTAATCTGATCACAGAACATAATGTCATCGTTAATATTCGAGGTGCAATTCTGGACCAGAAGGCAACTGGAGGGGGATGGTTTGATTTACTTCTCACGGGTGATTCTGTCCAAGTTGAGGGTGCAGTTAGCTACTTAAAAAAAGTGGGAGTTGAGATTTGGAATGAAGAATGAGCCTTTACTCGATCGATATCCTCCTCTAGTTTTGGTTGCAGACAAAAAGCTTGTCAAAATCCCGGACCAAATTCAACAGTTTCCCCGGCGTGCTTATTTGCCAGTAATGGACGAGTCCCTGTGGAAAATTCATTCTGGTGCGGTGCAATCGATCTCTTGGCGAGAAGATGGAACGCATATTTCTCTGGGAATATGGGGACCCGATGACCTCATTGGACACGCTATTTCATCGATTAATCCCTACTACTTAGAGTGTTTGACACCCGTTAAAGTAACGCTAGTTCCCCTCAATGATTGGAGTCCTGACTCTAATTTCTTGATTGAGCACATCTATCAACTTGAGATGTTGTTAGCTATTCGGAGTTGTAAGCGAATCGAAGAAATGGTGCTACAACTCTTGAAATTATTGTCCAATAAGTTTGGTCGTGTGGGAACACAAGGAAGCATAATTGACTTGCGCTTAACTCATCAGGATATTGCTGATTTGCTTGGGACGACCCGAGTCACTGTAACTCGAATCTTGCAGAAACTTGAAGAACGTGGGGTGATTGAGAGGTTATCAATTCGTCAAATTATCTTAAAGGATAGTGATTTCTGGCATTACCAGATTTAAATGAGGGTCGTTTTCCAGCTCCATTGCCCATTGCGCACAAAGAAAATAGAATTTCTCGTGCTGATGCTGTAGTAACTGAACAGTTGAAAGGTTAGCGCTTGGTAGTATTCTGGTAGGAGATTCTTTATTTTTAGTGGGGATTCGAGCTTTGGCGAGTTGCGTCAAAATGCGATCGAATAACCTTAGGAGCAAAAGTGGGCATGAAAGATAAATTAATGTTGATGATTCCGGGTCCGACCCCTGTTCCAGAAAGCGTCTTACAGGCCATGGCCAAGCATCCGATCGGGCATCGGAGCGCGGATTTTAGTGTGATTTTTGCAGAAGTGGTCGAAAACCTCAAATGGCTGCATCAGACCAATAATGACCTGATGATCCTAGCGGCCAGCGGCACGGGCGTCATGGAAGCGGGCATCATCAACTTCCTGAGTCCCAACGACAAAGTGATCGTCGCGTCAAACGGCAAATTTGGGGAACGCTGGGCAGAAGTCTGCGATGCCTACGGGCTGAACACGATTCGCATCACTAACGATTGGGGCACCGTCCTCGATCCGGCCTTAATCAAAGCCGCCCTCGACGCCGATCCTCAAAAGGAAATCAAAGCCGTCGTCATTACCCACAGCGAAACCTCCACGGGCGTGATTAACGATCTCAAAACGATCGCCCAAATCGTCAAAGCCCATGGTGCGCTAATCATCGCCGATACCGTCACTAGCCTGGGAGCCTGCAACGTTCCGGTGGACGAGTGGGGCTTAGACGTGGTGGCATCGGGATCGCAAAAGGGCTACATGATCCCTCCCGGACTCGGTTTCATTACTGTTAGCGAAAAAGCCTGGGCGGCCTACGCCACCGCCAAACTGCCGCGTTATTACTTCGATCTGGGTATGTACCGCAAGAACGCCGCGAAAAACACCACGCCCTTTACCCCCGCCATCAACCTAATCTTTGCAATGCAGGCCGCGCTGCAAATGATGAAGAACGAGGGCTTAGACAGCATCTTTGCCCGCCACGATCGTCATAGCCGTGCCACCTGCGCAGCGGTCAAAGCCATGGGTTTGCAGTTGTATGCGCCGGAGAATGCCTGTAGTCCGGCGATTACCGCCGTCATGCCCACGACCGTCAAAGCCGAAGACGTCCGATCGGTGATGAAAAAGAAATTCGACATCATCCTAGCAGGCGGACAAGATGCCCTTAACGGCAAAATCTTCCGTATCGGACACCTAGGATTTGTCAGCGATCGCGATATTCTAACGGCGATCGCCGCTCTAGAAGCCACCTTAATCGAACTCGGCTCCACAGGCGTCA
>JAYVVL010000464.1:0-2594 GCA_043787035.1 Synechococcales cyanobacterium | reverse complement strand
CCTCAATGGGGAGGTCTAGGACTTGGTATTGATGCTAGCTTGATGAATGAACTACTAGCACTTCTAAGGATAATAGGAGGGGGGAATTTGGCAGTAGGGAGAATTTATGAGGGGCATGTTAATGCTCTTCAACTCATCCAGACCTTTGGCACTGCTAAGCAAATTCAAAATTATGCCGCTGATGCACGCGATCGCCATAAAATATTTGGAGTTTGGAACGCTGAAGCGAACGACGGAGTTGAAATTATTTCTTTACCTAACGATCGCTATAGGTTACACGGAAGCAAAACTTTTTGTTCAGGTTCAGGCTATGTTGAGCGTCCCTTTGTGAACGGGAAATTAGGAAAAGAATGGCAGATGTGTGTCGTCCCGATGGAACGAGTAGAAACGCAAAGCGATGCAAGTTGGTGGCAACCTACGGGCATGAGAGCAACCGCAAGTTACAAAGTTAATTTCAGTGGTGTAGAGGTGACTGGTCATGCGCTAATTGGCAAACCTCGGGACTATAATCGCCAGCCGTGGCTGAGTGGAGGTGCCATTCGCTTTACAGCGGTACAACTAGGCGGAGCGGAGGCATTGATGAACGCCGCGCAGAAGTACCTGCAAAAGCTAGGGCGCACTAATGACCCGTTCCAAATGATGAGAATGGGGCAAATGACGATCGCGGTTGAAAGTGGCAAGCTATGGCTTAAAGGTGCGGCAGATCTGATTGCAGCCTATAACCCGGTGTTTGGCGGACAGTCCCAATCTGCTCCTGTGTCAGAAACAATTGATCAGCTAGTCAACTATGTCAACATGGCAAGAACGGCTATTGAACAAATCTGTATGGATGTCATTCAGCTCTGTGAGCGTGCCGTAGGCACCCAGGGTTTAATGCCGCCGCACCCGATGGAACGCATCATTCGAGACTTGACACTCTATCTGCGTCAGCCAAACTTTGATGCGACGCTTCAGTCAGTCGGTCAATTTGCTTTATCCAGCCCTGCCTCATTGCTATGACTCAGCAAACCTCTTCCTGTTCTCCTTTCAATCATCCCTCAAGCGTTCCTCTTTACTCAGTCGATACCCTTGCGACTGCACCTATTCTGGTCGTTGCACCCCACCCGGACGATGAAACCTTAGGCTGTGGAGGGGCAATCGCTGCCTTACGAGCAAAGGGACTCTCAGTATGGGTTTTGGTCATCAGCGATGGAACGAAGTCTCACGCTCGTTCTGCGGCTTACCCTGCGCCAAAATTGCGATCGCTCCGTGAAGCAGAAACTCGGCGGGCCATGAAGTTGTTGGGGGTAGATGCTTCCCAAATCACCTTTTTTCAACTGCCCGACAGCGCGATTCCCACACCTGAATCAACAGAGTTTGCGAGTGCCTTAGACCGATTTTGCCAGTATTTTATGACAGTAGCGCCCTTGATTATTTTTGCACCGTGGCGGTTCGATCCTCATCCTGATCACCAGGCAACGTGGCAGCTTGTGAACAGCGCTCTAGAGCAATGTTCAATGACTTCTAGACTGATTGAATATCCAATTTGGGATTGGGATCAAGCACAACGTTATACATCAGAATTAACAGTTTCTTCATGGCGTTTGGATATTTCTCAGACTTTGCAGGTTAAGAAAGGGGCGATCGCTGAATACCGTTCTCAAACCACTCATTTAATTGATGATGACCCTCAGGGATTTTATTTGACACCTGAAATGATCACTAACTTTACCCAGCCTTGGGAACTTTACTTTGAGGAAAAAATGAATTCTCCTGAATCTCTATCTGCTGAGTATTTTGAATCACTTTATCAAACCGATCCTGACCCATGGAAATTTGCGACCAGTGATTATGAAGCTAAAAAATATGAGGCAACTCTAGCAGCTTTGCCCCACCCAAGATATCGATCGGCCTTTGAAATCGGTGGTTCTATTGGAGTCCTAACTGAAAAACTTGCGCCATATTGCGATGCTCTGCTGTCCATTGATGTTTCTGAAACGGCTCAGATTCAGGCTGTTCAGCGGTGTCAATCTATGCCACAAGTCCAATTTCAAATCATGCAGTTCCCGGCACAATATCCAGATAAAAAGTTTGATTTAATTACGTTATCCGAGGTAGGATATTATTGGAGCTTAGACGATTTAAAAACTGCACAGGATCGGATCGCGAATTGCTTAGAGCCTGATGGATATTTGCTTTTGGTTCATTGGCTGCCTGTTTCTCCAGGCTATCCATTGACAGGCGATGAAGTTCATAATTCATTTGTAGAAATGCTTCGATTCCATCACGTTCTAGGACAGCGGACTTCAGAGTATCGCCTCGATCTCTTGCGGAAAATGTGAAGAAACGACTTAATTATGTTTTCGTCGGGCTGATTTAGTTTTCCGATCGCGCAACTAGCGATAAGTCTCGCAGGCGGGGTTGCTGGCTGAAGTGGGCGAGGTAGATGAGACTATGTTAGCATCATGAACTATTAGCGGGGTTTTCCACGCTCATGTTTGACTAACTTTAATTGCTTTGGGTCAAACCCTCGGGCGATTAGATTTTTAAACAGAGTTCTCCAATGGTCCTCACTTTCGCTGTCCGCCACCTCATCGTGCAATCATTCATGACGA
>JAYVVL010000463.1:0-2603 GCA_043787035.1 Synechococcales cyanobacterium | reverse complement strand
GCAAACCTTGCTTAGAAAAAGATTGACGGGATCCATCCGCACCTAAATCCAAATTGATCCCGTCAACGCATCACCTTAATCCACGCCGAAGCTTGAATTAAGCGCGACCCTCAGCACGCTCCGACGGCGTGCTCTTGTCTCCAAGCTTCTGATAAAAGCCCCACTCGATTTGTTCTTCGCTGAGTTCCGGATCAATCCCGGCAAACACGTCACGGAAGATGGTCCGAGAACCATGCCAAATGTGACCAAAGAAGAACAGCAGAGCGAACACTGCATGACCGAAGGTAAACCAACCGCGAGGGCTAGTGCGGAACGTTCCATCTGAAGACAGCGTTTCACGATCGAACACAAACGGTTCGCCCAACTGAGACGATCGAGCATACTGCTTGACTTTCGCCGGATCCGTGAAGCTCTGACCGTCTAGCTGCCCTCCATAGAAGGTCGCCGTCACGCCAGTTTGCTCAAAGCTCAGCTTCGATTCAGCCTTACGGAATGGAATGTCAGCTCTGATGATGCCTTGAGCATCCAAGAGGACAGTCGGGAAATTCTCAAAGAAGTTGGGCAAGCGACGGACGAATAATTCACGCCCTTCGTTGTCCTTAAAGACCGGGTGACCCAACCAACCTTGAGCAATTCCATCGCCCTTATTCATCTGACCCGTCCGGAACAGCCCACCTTTAGCAGGGCTATTCCCGACATAGTCGTAGAACGCTAACTTCTCAGGAATGGCTTTGTAGGCTTCTTCAATGCTTCCACCAGCAGCCAGAGTGGTCTGCACCCGACGCTGAATCTCTTGCTTGAAGAATCCGCTATCCCACTGATAACGAGTTGGTCCAAACAATTCGATCGGCGATGTCGCATTGCCGTACCACATGGTCCCAGCAACGATGAACGCCGCAAAGAAAACCGCTGCAATACTGCTGGCCAAGACGGTTTCGATGTTTCCCATCCGAAGCGCCTTGTACAGACGCTCAGGCGGACGCACCGTCAAATGAAACAGTCCCGCGATAATCCCAACAATTCCCGCCGCAATGTGGTGAGCCACAATTCCGCCTGGGTTGAACGGGTTAAAGCCAGATGGACCCCATTCCGGAGCCACAGGTTGGATGCTTCCTGTTATCCCGTAAGCATCGGACACCCACATTCCCGGCCCCCACAGCCCGGTCAGGTGGAAGGCCCCATAGCCGAAGCATAGAAGCCCCGACAAAAATAGGTGAATTCCAAACATTTTCGGCAGATCCAGTGCCGGTTCACCGGTTCGTGGGTCGCGGAAAAGTTCCAAATCCCAATAAACCCAGTGCCAAACTGCTGCTAGGAATAGCAATCCGGACAAGACAATGTGAGCTAATGCCACACCTTCAAACGACCAAAAACCTGGATCAACGCCAGTCTCACCCGTTACGCTCCAGCCACTCCATGACCCCGTCACGCCCAAACGAGCCATGAAGGGCATCACGAACATGCCTTGTCGCCACATTGGGTTCAAAATGGCATCACTAGGGTCGAAGATAGCTAACTCATAGAGCGCCATTGAACCAGCCCAACCAGAAACCAGCGCAGTGTGCATCAGGTGAGTGGCGATCAAGCGACCTGGATCGTTGATTAGGACTGTATGAACACGGTACCAAGGTAGTCCCATGTGACTACGCTCCTCCTCTTAAAAACTACTGCAACGCTTCTCTAGAGTCTTTTTGTAAAGTGCTAGGTACTGACAAATGTACCAGACCCCAGCCGCTACTGTTGGACAACCCACCTTTTCAACCCACAGAAGTCTCGATAGACCCTAGTGCAAAAAGACTGAACAGACCGATACACCTTGCGTTTGGAAATCACACTGGAAACCCAGAGATGTATAACGAAGTGTAACCAGTGTGAGAACGCATTACAAGAAAGGTCCGATCGAGGAGTCTATTGAGGGCAAAGTCTGCAACAATTAGTTACAATATAGAAGTCATGATCGCGGACATTCACACTAAGCCATCAGATCATTTGGCTCATGATTTCCCAAAAGTTATCGGTCTTCCCCATATTTATGTCTCACAACAACCCATAGGAAATCCCATGACCGAATCCGCCGCAAACACCATTAGAGTTGCCGCTTCTAGTTTCAAACCCACATCAATCTACTTTGACAATGAAGACAAGGATGTTGTTGCGGCCAGCGGTGCAAACCTCCGGACCAAGGCGATCGAGAATCAGGTCGATCTTTACACCCTGATGGGCAAAATGATGAGCTGCGGTGGCTATGGTCAATGCGGAACCTGTGTGGTCGAAATCCTAGACGGTGCTGAAAACCTCTCACCTCGGACCGAAATTGAAGAAAAGCGCTTTAAAAACAAGCCCGACACCTATCGCCTTGCCTGCCAAACCACAGTCAACGGACGAGTTTCTGTCCGTACTAAGCCCAATTCAAAGAAAAAGTAATCCTGCTTCAACCATCCTGCTCTGTTGAAATGATTCTTTACATCTAGCCGACAAGATTCAGAGCGGTGGTATTGTAGATCCAAGTAAATTCTGGAATCCAAAAGGGCGGACCATAGCGTTATGCAAGTTAACCAACTCGGCTTTCTCGCCACACTTCTGTTCGTTCTCGTGCCATCGGT
>JAYVVL010000462.1:0-2609 GCA_043787035.1 Synechococcales cyanobacterium | reverse complement strand
GGCGTTGACCTATAGCAGTGGCGCACGTCCAGAGAAGAACGTGAATCAGGCGATCGCAGAAGTTCCGATCGGGAACGGTCGAGCCGATTATGTATTATTCATCGGGCTGGAAGCGGTGGGGATTATTGAGGCGAAGCGACGGCGGGTGAAGGTGCAGGAGGTGGGATTGCGGCAGGCAATGCGGTATGCGATGGACTTTCCAGGCGAGAAACTGCCGTTTGTGTTTGCGACGAATGGGAAGCCGTTGCAGCAACAGTTACGATCGCTGTCGGGGATTTGGTTTCAGGATTTGCGATTAGAGACAAATTCGAGTCGTCCGATGGGCAGTTGGTTCGGGCCGGATGACCTGAAGGAAATGCTGAAGCGAGATCAAGCGGCGGCGGATACGAAGCTAGGCGCGTTGGAATTTGTAGCGAGTTTGAGATTGTATGACTATCAGCAACAGGCGGTGTTGGCGGTGGAGACTGCGATCGCAGAACAACGACGGGAAATCCTATTGGCCATGGCAACAGGAACGGGGAAAACTCGGACGGCGATCGCGTTATGTTATCGGTTGTTGCAAGCCGATCGGTTTCGGCGGATTTTGTTTTTGGTCGATCGATCGATTTTGGGCGATCAAACGGAAACGTCGTTTGGGGAAGTGAATGTTTCGCCGACGTTGCGATTTTCGGATGTGTTTGATGTGATGGGATTGAAAAATAGTGTTCCCGATATCGATACGCGGGTTCAGATTGCCACGGTGCAAGGGTTGGTGAAACGGGTTTTGTATGCGGGTGACTATGCAAACGACAATGGGAAGATTTCACCGGGGAAGTATGATTGCATCATCGTGGATGAATGTCATCGGGGATACACGATCGATCGGGAGATGAGCGATTCGGAATTAGAATTTCGGGACTTGAATGATTACTTATCGAAATATCGACAGGTGTTGGATTATTTCGATGCGGTGAAGATTGGATTGACGGCGACGCCTGCGCTGCACACGAGTCAGATCTTTGGTGCGCCTGTCTTTTATTACACCTATAACCAAGCGGTGGCGGACGGGAAGTTAGTGCCCCATGAGCCTGCTGTTGAGATTCATACGAAGTTGTCCGATGAGCATGTGATATGGGCAAAGGATGCGGAGATCGAGACCTTAAATCCGATCACGAATGAGATTGATCTTTTGCAGGCGACCGATGAGATTACTGTTTCGGTGGAGCAGTTCAATCGGCGAGTCATGGTGCCGGAATTTAATCGGGTGGTGTGTGAGGCGTTGTGTGATGCGATTGATCCGTTTGGACAGGGGAAGACGTTGATTTTTTGTGTGACGGATGTTCATGCGGATGAGGTGGTCAGTTTGCTGCGCGATGCGTTGCGCGATCGGTATGGTGAGATTCATCGGGACTTGGTGGCGAAGATTACGGGGGCGGCGGATCAGCCAAAGGAATGGACAAAGCGGTTTAAGAATGAGCAATATCCAAATATTGCGGTGACGGTGGATTTGCTCACGACGGGGGTTGATGTGCCGAAGATTACGAATTTGGTGTTTTTGCGACGGGTGAATTCGCGGATTTTGTATGAGCAGATGTTAGGGCGGGCAACGCGGATTTGTCAGGATATTCAGAAGGAGGCATTTACAATTTATGATGCAGTGGGGGTCTGCCGATCGATGGAAATGCACACCTCTATGACGCCAACTGCCGTAACACCAAAGACAACCTTTAGTGAATTGGCTTGTCAAATTATGGATACGGATTTAAGCAATGGGAAGATTAATGCAATCGCAAATGTTTCTCAAGCGATCGATCAACTGCTTTCAAAACTGCAACGGCAACGATCGAACTGGAGCGAGGAACGCAAATCCGACTTTGAAACCCTGGCTGGCATGGCGATCGAGCAGATCGTGCCATTTGTGAGATCGCAGTCGCAGTCGGAGCTTCAGCAGTGGTTGCATTCGCGTTCGGAGTGGGTCGATTTTCTCGATCGACGGGAATCGGGGTCTCGAAATCTGTGGATTGCAAACCATGCGGATGAACTGCGGCGAATAGACCGAGTCTATGGGGCAGCGGAAGCGGGAAAACGTTACAACGCGGCGGATTATTTGGAGCAGTTTCAGCAGTTCTTGCGATCGCAAAATGAGGTGATTGCGTTAACGGTGGTGACGCAGCGCCCGAGGGAGTTAACGCGATCGCAACTCAAGGAAGTGCGACAGCTTTTGAATGATTCGGGGTTTAATGAAAAGGCTTTGGAAGTGGCGTGGCGGGAACAAACCAATCAGGATATTGCGGCGTCGATTATTGGGTTTATTCGGCAGGCGTCGATGGGGGATGCGCTGGTGCCTTGGGCGACGCGGGTCGATCGGGCCATGCGTGAAATTTATATCAGCCAAGCTTGGACAACGCCGCAACGCAAATGGTTAGAACATATTGAGCGGCAACTGCGGGTGGAGTTAGTGCTCGATCGATCGGCGTTGGATCAGGGGGCGTTTACGACGATCGGTGGGTTTAAGCAGGGGAATAAGGTGTTGGGGATTTGTTTGAGTTGTCTGAAGAACTTCAGGATTTTCAGAAGTTTGAGGCATTTGCAGGCGTAGAGTTGGTGCAGGATGCTCATCGGTTGCTGTT
>JAYVVL010000461.1:0-2611 GCA_043787035.1 Synechococcales cyanobacterium | reverse complement strand
GTTGTATCCACTGGAGCAGAAGGACAAATATGAGATTCGGGCTTTTCCCGTGCCAACCCCACTCAGGCAGCAGCTACTAAATGATGGCTTCAGCGAATATCTGAAACTATTACTCAATTAACCGCTAAGGCTTTGAACACGGCATCGATCGGGTCACTGTAGAATGCTGTCTGAAACTTGGTGAAAAGTTCAGGGGGAACGCTGGAAATATCGATCGCTGAACTCATCGGGAGAAGAACTCGTTTTACACCTGCATCAAACGCGACTTGTAAGCTTTCGGTTAGATTAGGGACTGGGGTGATGGTCCCACCTAAGGTCATTTCACCAAAAATGGCTAGCTGAGGTTGAACGCTACGTTTCAAGGCAGCAGAGCATAGGGAAATAAATAGAGATAAGCTACCCTGAGCAGGTACGCCCGCTCCTTGTAGGTCAATTAACTGAAATAGAAAGTCAGAATTGTCGGGTTGAATGCTGCTACTGACCCTTCGTGCATTGGCTTTAAAATAGTTGAGGGCAATATTCGTACTATCTTTCATTCGACTGGCACTCGCGGACCCTGCCCGAGTTAGCTTGCCATTTCCTGGAATGGTTTGTAGCTCCAGCTTAAAGACGCCAATCCTATCACTATCGCCTTGACTGACCATATAGAGATGTCCAGGTGTGAGTGCTTCATCACTAACTAGACTAGACCCTGTTTGTTCTGGAATGGAGACAAAGTGTTCTTCAAGCGTTTCTTGATCGATATAGCTAAAATGAACGTCGAAAAATTCCATCCCACCGATTTTTTTGAGTTGCTCTTTGATTCGCCGTCGAACTCGGAGGGCATAAATGAGGACTTCTTGGACATCTTCTTTTGTAAAAGAAGCATTTGGAAAAAGAAGTTTAAGTAGTCCAGAAACAGTTTTGCGAACAGCTTGGACATCTCGCTGTTTCAGGTTGTTTCCGAGTTTAAAGTAGCGATCGATGGCATCACTAAAGCTGCGTTTTCGCATTTCGCGGAGCCATTCGGCGAGGTAATCGACGATAAACCCATAGTTATTCGTGAAGTTCTCAGGACTGAACTTGGGAATTTCCCAGCCGGGGATGTAGGCATGGAATCGATCGAAGAATGCGGTATCAATCATGGCCTCGGGGAACGGCGCGAGAAGATGGGAGGTTTTGACCATGGATTCAACGCTTTGATTGATATTACCGACGAAAACCATAGAAGCAGTGGCACTGATTTCTGCTTTACCGCGTGCAAAGGAGCCTGACGCCATGTAGTCTTTCATGATCTGGATGCCATCATTATCGTGAAAGCTAATTCCCGCTACTTCATCGAAGGCGACGACATCATATAAACCTACTAGTCCGATTTGCCGACTCGCCATGTTGTAGAACAGGTTAGCAACGGTTGTCTTTCCCCCAGAAACGAGGATGGAGTTGGGTGAGACTTCTTTGTAGAGATGGGATTTTCCGGTGGAGCGGGGTCCGAGTTCGCAGCAGTTGTAGTTGTTCTCGCAGAGCGGAATCATCCGGGCGATGAGGTGCCATTTTGCCTCTTTTTCGATCGTTGTGGGTTCGAGTCCAGACGATCGGAGCAGCACGTCCATCCACTCATCACGGGTGAATTTAGCACGCCCACGAAATAGCTCATCCATCGCGATATTCGGCATTTGAATCGGCTTGAGGCTAGCGACCAGGAACGGGCTAGGATTGACGCCTGCTTCGTATTCCAGTTGCAAAATACACCAAATGCCGCCGCTTAGGAGTTTTTCATTTTGGGTGACGATATCGGCATCAATGACCAACCCTTTGATGCCAAGGTTCATGAGGATGCCTTGGTAGATGTCTTCCTTTTCGTTGAGCTTGACGGTGACACGATCGATCACATTAAAACGGCCTAGCTCACGAATGCGGGATTTAATAGTTTCGGCTTCGTCGGGGCGGACGTAATTTTCGGACAAAATCTTTTTGACCCGCTGGACACCGGATTCGATCGTGTCTTCGTCGTCTGTGGCACAGTACATTCCCAGAAGATACTCTAGGACGTAGATGGGAACATTGGCACCCTCACGAATTCGTTTGGTCAAATCTTTCCGGACAACTCTGCCAGGAAATACATCATTGAGTTTGCGATCGAGGTCTTCCATAGAGTTCAGTTTAGTGTGCTTATTTAATAGTTTATCGGAGGAGAGGCAGCTTAGAAGTCCCCGAAATCATTGGTGATACCGATATTGACGGTCCACGGCTCGTTGACCAATTCGGTGTCATCTTCAGCATCACAAATAATCAGATTTGCGGTGGAGGGAGGACTGGTGGTGCTGATGGTTAAGTTAGTGGTAAATTCGCGCTCGGAGGGGTTTTGGCTCGGGCTATTGAGTTGAATTTGCTTGATGTCGGTGATGGGTTGCTGCGTTTGGGGGTTGTAGAAGGCAACGGTAACGGTACGACTGCGCCAGCGACCTGCGATCGCGTCGGCTTGGATGAGACTGATGCGATGACTGTTGGTGGTGACGGAACGGTTGCGGGCGTTGATTTGGACACCGACTTTTTTGGCGGGACCATCATCGTTTTTGGTGGCGCGTTTGTGGTGGTAGGCGAGGGCGGGAACGCAGACTTCCTGGAGGCT
>JAYVVL010000460.1:0-2615 GCA_043787035.1 Synechococcales cyanobacterium | reverse complement strand
ATCGCACTGGAACGATAAGGCGATCGCCTTGACGCTGCAAAATTATCACTCACAACATCATGAAAAATAATCTAACCCTCTCAGACACGATCGCTTGGCTTAAACTTCAAGGTCTTCCAGTCTTGCCCGTTGCGCCCATTCAAGATGCCACCCAGTTTCCTCTCATCCTAAATGGGGAAGTTATTTACGACGGGAATCGGTCAAAACCTGCGTTTACTGGAAAAAACCCTTCTTACTTGAATATCCATGGATTTCCTCATCTTCTGCCCCACCGAAAATACCAATATCAATTACCGGAACAACACGAAATCGATCGCTGGTTTAGTCACCCTAATAACGGAGTCATGACCCTGGGTGGATGGGGAAATATTTACTGGATTGATATTGATGTGAAACGTTATTCTTCCCAACAGAGTTGCGACCGATCGGTTCAAAGCTGGCTTCAACGATTCCCAAGATTGCGGAACACATTCACGGAGAAAACCCAAAGCGGTGGATGGCGATTTGCGGTGCGCTGTAAACTTGCACCGGAGTTTACAAATTTCCGTTTTGATTCTTCCCCCCATCATCGCGGCGAAATTCTCGGGAAAGGACAACCCACTGTCTTAGCTCCCACGATCGGGCCATCCGGTAATCCCTATGTTTCCATCCAGCAATGCGAACCGATTGCGGTCAATTCATTAGCTGATGTTGGTATTCAGCCTATTCAGAAACCGAGAGTGGCCCGAGTCATCTTGCACTCTGAGGTTCCCCATGTGGAGGGCATCCCAAAACTAGAACAGTTAGTCTGTGCCCAGGTTCAGCGGATTCTCAACGGTGAAAATGCCTATGGCGATCGCTCCCTTTCTCTCCTCGTTGCCGCTCTCGAACTGCATGGCTGGATGAATTGGTCGCAGCGATCGGGCATAACGATTTCAGGCGATCCCAATGCATTGCTGTTGGCGGCAACGGAAAGGCTTGGGGTCGAGGCGGGGAGGCTCGATCGCATTCTCAAAGGCCAAAACTTAGACACTTGCGTCCCGGCACTCTATCAAGTTGCTGGGGCCGATGCTGTTCTGAATAAAGTAAAACGGTTCACTTAAAAGTATTGAGGGATTCCCTTAAACTAATTGTTGAGGAACCAGCTTTTTAGCGATGCGCTCTTGAAGCTGCATTTGAAAGCTAGAAGCGACTTCCTCAATTTCTTCCTGAGACAACACAGTCCCAAACTGATCACACAACAGTTGTACAAATTTCTCTCGATCGACTGGATGCAACGCCAATGACATCACCTGTCCCAAGTGAACCCCATAATCAGGTCCCGCACTTATCTCACAGCCTGACTCAGACTCAAACCGCGCCATCGCTCGTGCCTGAGCTTCAGTGATCTTAAACGCCATAATCCTCGCCTCCTTTGAATATCATTTAAACATCAAATTCTTTTTCCCACCAATCCTCTCTCGGACTGTACCACTCAAAATATCGTAACCCTTCTTTCTCCAAATCAATACCCCCATCCCACATTTCCATTTTTCGATAAAATCCCTCCGCCTTGGGTAATGAATGCAACCCGACTAATCCATCGAACCCTAATTCCTCACTCCGAAACCGAGCAAATTCCAGTAAAGTTGCCCCTACCGTCTGAAAACCCATTGGTTCTGGACTGGGACCGCGATTCCAAGGAGCAGTTGCCAATGAATGGACATACAGCAACCGTCGCTTTGGTTCCACCCACGATCGATGTCCGCCTGTCTTTAACAGCATCAATCCTTGGACCAATTCGTTACATTCGATCGCGTATCCCTCATAAATTGTAGGGTCTCCCTGCAAGTAAAACCGCTTCTTCTGCTCCCAATCCCAGTACTGATCTCCCTCTGTCGATGTTCTCAAGCGAAATTTCCAAAACCGATCGAAATCGTCAATGTGCTTGGGCGTTAAATTCACCAGCAAGCCCATCACCTGAACACCATCACCGATTCGGATCAACGGCACCTCAACGCGAAGTTTTATCATTCATCACCTACTTCTATCGAACTTTTTAGCCAAGGACGATGGTCTACGACTGACTGGAGATCATCGGGTTTAGCCGATAGCTCTACTTCTGCACGGCGGACCCGAAACGGGGCGGGTTTGGGTCCATCTAACAAGCGGACAAAATTAAATACTCCATCATCCTGCAAAGAAACAACAACAGAATGCCATGGCGATTTGTGCTCGTCATTTGGAACGAACGGGGGTTCATCCCAGTTCAAGGCGTAATTTGAGTAGTAAATATTTCGTCCAGTCATTAGTCCGTTTCGATTTCGATATACAGCAAAGTAGGCTTGACGCACCGGATGCGTCTCCCACTGCGGAAGCGCTTGCCAGCACCCACTCAGTTTAAATTCGCCATCTTTCACATGAGCAAGATTTTTCGGCTGGCTCACGACTGTAAAACGACAAACTCTTGACCCTTCATCTGTCCAAGCCGGAATCGGATAGACACGCCAATATAATATAATCGCTGACCCACAAGCTTCTTTATCTTTCCCAACTTATTCCCACCCATGAACGAGATAGGCCAACTTTTATCACGCCATTTCAAAGAAAATATACCTGATTCATCCCGCTCCAGTTCAGCTTCGATCGTCCCATTC
>JAYVVL010000459.1:0-2619 GCA_043787035.1 Synechococcales cyanobacterium | reverse complement strand
ACGAAGCGGGCCTTGGCGATGGCGGCTTGGATGTCGGGGTTGGAGATGGCGAGTGTAAAGCACGATACGATGGATGGGCAGCAGTTGGTGTTGGAGACGGGGGTTATCGATCGATGGATTTTGACGCCGCTAGTGAATATGCCGCTTCAGTTGGAGGCGAAGGAGTTTGAGGATCGCAAAAAGAAGGCGGGAGGGGTACATTTTATTGCGATTCAAGAGAGTCCGGAGTCAGAAGCATTCACGGGGTTTTGGTTGTTGCTCGATCGGTAGGATGATTTCTAAGAATGACCTTACCCGGAAGCCCCCGGAATTGGGGGTTGGGGCCTTTCTATGGCATCCTACGGGTCTTTCGGAGGTTAAATTACATCATCGATCGGATTTTGGCCACGCGTTGACGATTGGCTCCGAGGTCAGATTCACCCAACCGGGATGCCGATCGAACATGGACCACATCGGCTGCGGCATCTAGGTAAAATTCCACATCATCGACAAAGCCCATTAAGGGTGACGTAAATTCGGCGTAGAGATAATTTTCGGTTTCAGAAATGATAGAGGCGTCGGAAATTTGGACGATCGCCGCCTTGATTTTGATCAAGCTAGAGGCCGCGATCGGTTGGATTTGATGCGCAATGTCGGCAGCTTGGGAACTGATGCAATTAGGGGTGCTCGGGCAAGGCGAAAGTTTGCCGTTCTGGACGCCGAGGGTGGTGGGGCGGGTGCCGGAGAAGTGGAATAAAGCCGCGTTCGCCGGGGCGATCGCTAGGGTGAGCGCTAAGGCAAGGGTGGTGAGCGCTACTGTAAAACGAGAGAGAAAACGTTTCATGGTGTGGGTTTAGGATTAGGAGAATTGGGAGAAAGTTGGAACGATCGAGATTGAAGACTAGGATTAAATCCTTGAGATTAGAGAATCTGTGCCCCTTGACGATCGAGTTCGAGCACCATCCCTTGGGCCGAGATGCCGACGGTTTCCCAGGCCAGAACCATCGCCGATCGCACGGGTTCAGCCGTTTCCGGCGTAGTCAATGCCAGAAGAGTTGGACCCGCTCCGCTAATGACCAGACCGTGGGCACCTTTGGAGAGGGCGGCTAGCCTGACCTCATCGTAATGGGAAATCAGGCACTGACGGAAGGGTTGATGGATGTGATCTTGAAGTCCGGCTTTGAGCCAGTCGGGGTTTGCGGTGGCGAGTCCTTGAATCAGTAAACCAAGATGCGCCATATTAAACACGACCTCCGATCGGCCATAGGTCAGCGGCAAGATCTGACGCGCCTCTTGGGTCGATAGCTCAAAGGCAGGAATGGCGATGACAGGAATTACACTGGGATGCCAGGGGAGTTCGCTGACTTCCCAAGATCGATCGAGTCCTGTCGCCGACAGCCGACAGCCGCCGCAAAGTGCCGGAACAACGTTATCGGGATGACCTTCGATGTCGGTGGCGAGATCGGCGATTTCTGAAGTGCTGAGCGGGTTTCCGGCAAGGTGATTGGCTCCCACTAGGCCGCCGACAATAGCCGTGGCCGAACTGCCTAATCCTCTTGCTAGAGGAATGCCCATATGCAGATCGATATTGACCCCAGGGATGGGTTTTCCCAGATGGTTGAAGAGTTTGGCAAACGATGTGTAGGCCATGTTATCGGCATCTAGACCCACCCGATCGGCGTTCACTCCCGAGGCGGTGATAGTTAGGGCATCCTGTTGCGGGGTAAAGGTAAAACGGTTGTAAAGCTTGAGGGCAGCTCCGAGGCAGTCGAAACCGGGACCGATATTGGCGGTGGTGGCAGGGACTTGGACCGTAACAGACATCTCAGTTCTCCACAAATCATTCAGGCAGTTCATTCAAGCAAATCATTCGGCGCGGAGTTGTTTGACCAAATGCGAAATCTCGGGCAGGATCAGCTTTTCCATGGCGAGTTCCACCGCTTTGGACGATCCGGGCATGGAAAACAAGAGTTGATGACCCAGCGTTCCGGCGATCGCCCTTGAGGCCATAGCCCGAGACCCAATGTCTGAATAACTCAACATCCGAAAGAGTTCGCCAAATCCAGGGAGGATTTTGTCTAGAAGCGGTTCGATCGCATCGTAGGTAGTGTCGCGGGGGCTGATTCCGGTGCCACCGTTGAGAAGGATTAGTTCAATGGTCTGTTTCGTTTGGAGACTGGCAATGGCTTGTTTTATTTCATCGGGTTCGTCTTTGAGAATCTGATAAGACTGAACGCAATGGCCCGCATCTTGAAGCAATTGGATCATCATCTGGCCGCTCCGATCGCTCTTCTGGGTGCGAGTATCAGAAACGGTGATCACGGCGCAAAGGATCGATCGTAGAGTGCCATCAGGATGCGGAGGCGTCATTGACTACTCGCCTTTCTTTTGCAAGCCGAGTCCGTTGCTTTCGCCGTAGCGCTCCATAAATCGAATGAAGCGATCCCATTCGGCGGGGGAGTTCAAGATGTAAAGAACTTCAAGGGCAAAGGGTTGACCATTAACGAAGCGTCCATTGACATCGCGGGTGACCATTTCACCTTCTTCATCGACCATGAACATTCCGGTGATGGCTTCGATATTTTGCCCCGTGAAGGCATCGGGTTTTTCAAAGACAAAGGTCGCGGTGCCCCTTGATCC
>JAYVVL010000458.1:0-7503 GCA_043787035.1 Synechococcales cyanobacterium | reverse complement strand
TGACTTTGAGACTTCTGAGGCGATCGCGCCCGAGGTTTATGCGCAAGTCCAGCGTACCCACGGTATTCAGGCTCAGCTAGACACCCATCCCGTTCACCAAATGGGCGATCGCAGCAAGGTCTTTAAGTTCCAAAGGCGGATTGAACTGCTCGAAAGTGAACTGCACGATCGCACCAAGAAAATAGGCACCCAAGCCCAACGTCATTGGAATGACTTCCTGGGACTAGTCGAGCTGTTGCAGGAGTTTGATGCGCTTGATGACTTGCAGCCGACCCATCTCGGACAGGCGATCGCGGCGATTCGCGGGGATAACGAGCTGTGGCTGGGGTTAGCGGTGATGTCCGGCGAAATGGACGACCTGGACCCGCATCATTTGGCAGCGGTGTGTGCGTCGCTGGTCACAGAAGTGTCTCGTCCGGATAGCTGGACCCGATACCCGCTGTCCGAGAGCGTGATTGAATGTTTGGAAAGTCTACGACCACTACGCCGGACGTTATTTCAAAGACAACGGCGGCAAGATGTGACCATTCCGATTTGGATGGAGGACGAGCTGGTGGGCATTGTGGAGCAGTGGGCGCTGGAGACGGAATGGGCGGATCTCTGTAGTCATACCAGTTTAGATGAAGGCGATCTGGTGCGAATTTTACGCAGAACGCTCGATTTTCTGTCTCAGATTCCGTATATTCCCCATGCCGCCCGATCGCTGAAAGACAATGCAGTTCGAGCCATTGGGCTGCTCGATCGATTCCCCATCAATGAAACAGTTGAGTAACAGCGAGGCAAATTTTAAAATGGGCCTAAGATCTGAAAATAGTAGGTTTAAAGCCCTTTAAATCAGTGAAAAGCCTGATGGATCGTCTATCTGGACTGTCCATACTGAAGTTGCAGCGCCGTAACAAAAGCGCCGTTATTTTTTAAGATACTTAGGTGTTGGTACTGTGGATCACTCCGAACTCGATCGCGCAAAAGTACTGGTCGTCGATGACCATCCATCTAGTCGTATGGTGACAGGTGCTCTTCTGGCTGTAGAAGGCTATCGAGTTCTTGAAGCTGACAGCGGAACAATGGCCATTCATAAGGTGTTGACCGATGATCCAGATTTAATTTTGCTAGATGTGATGATGCCTGGAATGGATGGCTATGAAGTCTGTCGTCGGCTTAAGGCGGATGGCCACACTCGGCTGATTCCCATTGTCTTTGTCACGGCGTTGGACGATCGAAAAGCGCGGTTGCAGGGCATCGAAGCGGGCGGCGACGACTTCTTGACCAAACCCTTTGACCGGCTTGAACTGTCAGCTCGGGTCAAGTCGTTGATTCGCCAAAAACGGTTGAATCAAGACCTAGATCATGCTGAAAAAGTGTTGTTTTCGATCGCCCGGACGGTCGAGAGCCGTGATCCCAACACGGGCGATCACTGTGAACGTCTGGTGAAACGGGGCAAAGCCTTTGGCGAATTTTTGGGCTTAAGCCGCAGTGAGGTGCGCGATCTGATGTGGGGCGGGTATTTGCATGACATTGGCAAGGTGGGGATTCCGGATGCGATTCTGTTAAAACCCGGCAAATTTACACCCGAGGAGTTTAATGCAATGAAGTCCCATGTGACGATCGGTGAAACTATTTGTCAGCCGATGCGAACCATGCGTGGCGTCACGCCGATTATCCGTCATCATCACGAGCGTTGGGATGGATCTGGATACCCAGACAACCTGAAGGGCCATAGCATTCCATACTTGGCACAAGTCTTTCAGCTCATTGATATCTACGATGCTCTGTCCAGTGAACGCCCCTACAAAAATGCCTTTACGCCCCGTGAGTCGCTGGGCATCATGCAAGAGGAAACGGATAAAGGGTGGCGTAATCCAGATCTATTTGAGCGGTTTTCTGAATTTATTCATGTGACTGAAATTAAGCGTTCGAGTCGGGACAAATGGATGGATCGCTATGTCAAACGATCGCCCCAATGCACGGTGTCTTAGAGTTGTTTGAGATTTGATCTTCGTGTTTAGTGCGCAGTCTAGGATCACGGCCTAGGAGCGCGGTATACTCCCCTAGAATCAATTTTAGTTTTAGAATTTAATCTTGGGAGTCGAAGGTAAGCATGGTCGCGATTGCAATTTTGGCAGCCGGAAAAGGAACTCGAATGAAGTCCACGCTTCCGAAGGTGGTTCACACGCTTGGTCACAAGACGCTGGTGGAGCGGGTGCTAGACACGGCGCAAGATTTGCAGCCTCAGCGCGAGATTGTGATCGTGGGCTACCAGGCGGATAGGGTGCGTCAGGCGTTAGCGCACCGTCAGGTCGAGTTTGTAGAACAGAGGGAGCAGCTTGGAACCGGACATGCGGCTCAGCAGTTATTGCCGATTCTAAAAGATTTTGACGGGGACTTAATTATCCTCAATGGAGACGCACCGCTGATGCGCCCGAGCACGTTAGAGTTGCTGCTCAAAATCCATCAGGACAACGGTAATTCTGCCACGATCGTCACCGCCCAACTCTCGAACCCCAAAGGCTATGGTCGAGTGTTCTGTGACGAAAAAGGCTACCTAACCGAGATCATTGAAGACCGCGACTGTACGCCCACTCAACGCGAAAACAATCGGGTCAACGCAGGCATCTACTGCTTCCGCTGGAAAGCATTGCAGCAGGTGTTGCCCAATCTCAAAGCTGAGAATAATCAGAACGAGTACTACATCACCGATGCGGTGAATTTCCTTAAGTCGGTGATGGTCATGGATGTTGCCGACGAAGCCGAAATCATGGGAATAAACGATCGCAAACAGCTTGCGGATGCCTACGGCTTGCTTCAAGATCGCATCAAAACCGAATGGCTCCTAAAAGGCGTGACTATTATCGATCCCGCCAGTGTGACCATCGACGACACCGTGACGATCGCGCCTAACGCCATCATTGAGCCGCAAACCCATCTGCGCGGAACCACCACGATCGCAGCAGGGAGCCGCATTGGACCCGGTAGCCTGATCGAAAATAGTACGATCGGCGAAAACGTGACGGTTCTGTATTCAGTGGTGATGGATAGTACCGTAAAGTCAAATAGCACCATTGGACCTTACGCGCATCTGCGGGCGGCGGCAGTGGTGGGTGAAGGCTGTCGGATTGGGAACTTTGTGGAACTCAAAAATTCTGACCTCGGTCGGGGCACGAATGCGGCTCATCTAAGTTATCTCGGCGATGCGACGCTAGGTGAAGAGGTTAATATCGGCGCAGGCACCATTACCGTCAACTACGATGGCCGCAACAAGCACCGGACGATCATTGGCGATCGCACCAAGATCGGGGCCAATAATTCGCTTGTGGCACCGCTCACTATCGGCTCAAATTCAACGACTGCCGCAGGGTCCACCATTGTGGAAAACCTCCCGGATTCGTGTCTGGCGATCGCCCGTGCGCGTCAAGTAGTAAAGGAAGATTGGCAACCGAAGGCAGAAAATGCAGACAGACCCTAGCAGACTCGTCACCTTTGATGAGGCATCTACGATCGAAAATGGGGGTATCTGTCAAGCTCGTAATTGAAGTGGTTTCAACCAACTGGCAGGATAATTACGAAACCAAGTTGACTCACTATGAAGCCCTGAGTATTCCCGAATACTGGATTATCGATGATGCCGGGTTGGGCGGGGTCAGGTATATGGGAGCACCCAAACAACCGACGTTGACTATTTGTACTCTTGTGGATGGTGAATGTGAGACGAGGCCATTCAGAGGGGATGAAGCGTTGACCTCTGGTCGGTCGGAGACCATCGTTTCTCCAATGTTTCCAGGGTTGAAGCTGACGGAGGCGCAGATGTTGGGTTCTGCAAATTGATGACTTGTAAGAAGAACCGATAGAAAATCTACGCGTCTAACACTTGTGTTGCGGTCAGCTTCAGCTCTGGGAAGGTAAGAGAGACTAGGGTCTGATTGCCTGTGAAGGTCTCGAATTGGTACTGACTCGCCATCAATGTGCCGACCATAATCCAATCGCGATCGGGATCTACAATCCAATATTCAGGAATGGCGATCGCGGCGTATTGGTCCCGCTTGTCCCGATAATTGCGGGTGTAGTTAGGTTTGGACTCATCACCGGGCGAAACGACCTCGACGACCAGCCGGGGCGGTGGCATGTCTCGGGTGATGCGGTTACTCTTCGCCATTAGTCCGATGTGAACGTCTTCCAATACAGTTAGGTCTGGAAAGCGGGTTCTAGGCTTACCAATGACTTCGACTTCACATGAATGGGGACAGAGAAGCTTGCGATAAACCCCCATTTGGAGCAGTAGGAAGAAAATATAGTTCGCGATGTCGTCATTAATTTTTGATTCAGTCATAACCGGAACCAATTCCCCATCCCAATATTCACAGCGTCCTTCTGGCAAGTCGGACGCGTCCGCGCTTAGGTAGGCTTCAAAATTTGCAAATCTGGCTTGAGTGAATGTCATTCGTTGAGACCTCCGGTTTTTTGCGGAAAACGGGCAACAGCATTAGTTTTGGGCCTGAGCAAATTGATGCGCTTGATCGATCGTGACTTTTAATCGGACGGCAATTTCCTCGATCGAAAATCCACCCTGAAGCAACATTGGAACACCTTCGACCAGAAGCTCGTCTTTAACCTCATCTTTGACGTCCTGATAGAAACGGCTTTCGCGCAATTCTTTGGTAACTCCTAACATGGCGGCTATCTCCTCGCGACTGAGTTGTGAAAACTTGTGGACAAAAACCGTCAATATCTATTCTAGAACCCGTCGCCGTTCTGCGGCATCCGAGGTTTGCTCGCAAGTTTGAGCCAGGATAGTTTTGGCCCGATCGGGAGCTTCGGTATCTTGAGACCAGGGAATCCGGTTCCATTTTTTAGCTCCGCAAGTAAAACCTGCGGAAAACCTTGAGGCGAAATATGAGTGGTCCTGCGATCATCCTGCTTCAATGGAGCCGCAAGTAAAACCTGCGGAAAACGACCGGGGCCGCTGGTAGGATTGTTTTATGTGGCACGCTTCAATGGAGCCGCAAGTAAAACCTGCGGAAAACCGGAGACTTGGCAGGGTTTAGAGATTGCTTGTCGGCTTCAATGGAGCCGCAAGTAAAACCTGCGGAAAACCGTGGAATTCAAGCCACATTTAGGCGTAGCCGCGCTTCAATGGAGCCGCAGGTAAAACCTGCGGAAAACCAATGAAGGCGATCGGCTGGACATTTCTGATTAATGCTTCAATGGAGCCGCAAGTAAAACCTGCGGAAAACTTACGGCGGCTCACGGAAATCAAGCGACCATGTAGGCTTCAATGGAGCCGCAAGTAAAACCTGCGGAAAACATGCGTTTTGCCTGCGTCAATTTGAGCGCATCGGATGCTAGTGCTTCAATGGAGCCGCAAGTAAAACCTGCGGAAAACGGGGCTAATTAGTATCTATAAATATAGTAGCATTCTGCTTCAATGGAGCCGCAAGTAAAACCTGCGGAAAACGCAACGATATCGTCCTCTTTAGTATTAGTCTCCCAGCTTCAATGGAGCCGCAAGTAAAACCTGCGGAAAACCACGTCAGAAATCAAATGCGGAGCTTGCAGGTCTATTGCTTCAATGGAGCCGCAAGTAAAACCTGCGGAAAACAAGACGATCGAAGTTTTCTTCCATGCCGAAGGTCGGCTTCAATGGAGCCGCAAGTAAAACCTGCGGAAAACCTTCGATTTCTCACCGATCGAATGCAGTATCGCGCTTCAATGGAGCCGCAAGTAAAACCTGCGGAAAACGATTACTAAAAGCCTTGCTACGTGCGAGTACCGGCTTCAATGGAGCCGCAAGTAAAACCTGCGGAAAACTCGACCACGATCGCCTCAAAGTTCCGGTAACTCTGCTTCAATGGAGCCGCAAGTAAAACCTGCGGAAAACCCGTAAAATTCAGTCGTGAGTAAGGGTGCGACGCTTCAATGGAGCCGCAAGTAAAACCTGCGGAAAACACGAGCAGCCGGGATTAACTTGATTCTGGCAACGCGCTTCAATGGAGCCGCAAGTAAAACCTGCGGAAAACCGGCTAGGATTTCGCTTTGTTCGCAGTGATCGCCGGCTTCAATGGAGCCGCAAGTAAAACCTGCGGAAAACAAGGGCAAAAATTATCCCGGCCTGAATCAAGTTCTCGCTTCAATGGAGCCGCAAGTAAAATCTGCGGAAAACGATCAAGTCCTCGTGTATCAGGGCAAAAACGACTGGCTTCAATGGAGCCGCAAGTAAAATCTGCGGAAAACCTCAAGGCCGACCGATGAAGGGGGACAAGTCCCTGCTTCAATGGAGCCGCAAGTAAAATCTGCGGAAAACTTAATATAAAATGTTTACAATTTAAATATACCCCGCTTCAATGGAGCCGCAAGTAAAATCTGCGGAAAACGTGCCCTCACCATAATCGTCGGTAGGTTGCGAAGCTTCAATGGAGCCGGAAGTAAAATCTGCGGAAAACACTATCAATCCTCGTTAATATTGACGATCTGCGAGGCTTCAATGGAGCCGCAAGTAAAATCTGCGGAAAACGCGTTGGGCCTTCGATCGGATGGCTGCGATGATTCGCTTCAATGGAGCCGCAAGTAAAATCTGCGGAAAACTTCCTGCACCTGGTGTCGGGATTGTGTATAAGGTGGCTTCAATGGAGCCGCAAGTAAAATCTGCGGAAAACGCGGCTATCATCGCGTGAGGGTGTTATGGGAAGAAGTGCTTCAATGGAGCCGCAAGTAAAATCTGCGGAAAACCTCAATCTATCACTATTTCGGGCGTTAATGCTGGTACGCTTCAATGGAGCCGCAAGTAAAATCTGCGGAAAACTAGAACGGGGGGAGACTGCAACGATCCGTAGTCTCTGGCTTCAATGGAGCCGCAAGTAAAATCTGCGGAAAACCTACCTTCTTTGATAAGTGCCTTAACCATTTCTAGCTTCAATGGAGCCGCAAGTAAAATCTGCGGAAAACGCGCGGCCTTTATTAATAATGCTAGTGGTGTCAGTTTTGCTTCAATGGAGCCGCAAGTAAAATCTGCGGAAAACGTTACAGAAACGGTAGAAGCCGTCTTAGGATTTTGGCTTCAATGGAGCCGCAAGTAAAATCTGCGGAAAACATAATATATCTCATCCCAATTAGTCGGTTCTAATGCTTCAATGGAGCCGCAAGTAAAATCTGCGGAAAACGTCCTAGAAACCCCGCTCCTCCAGTTAATAGCCCTGCTTCAATGGAGCCGCAAGTAAAATCTGCGGAAAACTTCCCAATCATCTTGTGAATTGGCATAGTCTACTCCGCTTCAATGGAGCCGCAAGTAAAATCTGCGGAAAACCGTCAGGGTTCATAATTGAATTTTCATCCTTATGACAGCTTCAATGGAGCCGCAAGTAAAATCTGCGGAAAACAAGCCGTTCATAATGTTGCGATCGTAACTTGGATTGCTTCAATAGACCTATCCATAAATTAAATTAGCTCAAAAATAGGATGTTAAATACAGCATAAAATCCTTGAGTTCTTTAGCTAGACTGGGTTTTAAGATTT
>JAYVVL010000457.1:0-2636 GCA_043787035.1 Synechococcales cyanobacterium | reverse complement strand
CTGATAAAACGGGGCAGCTTCGACAGGAGAAAGACCTTGATCAGCACGACTTTCGACAGTTTCAACAACCACAGCTTCAACGAGGCTACTCTGTCTTTCTGTAGCGGGTTCAAGAGGAAGAAAATTGTCTGTAGCTGTCTTTGAAGTTTGCATGTCAATTTTAGGGGGGTTGATCGGGTCTTAAGTCTATGATGTCAACTCATCTGCCAACCTAATTTAGATAGGATCCAAACAAAAAGCGGCAAGAGGTCTATTTTCGGGTCTAGGGATTATCCATGCCTGACAGGACCCGATTAACTCGACGGATGAGCTTGGCAATATCCTTACCCATGGCATTAAGTTCCTCCGTATTAGGTTCTGGAAAGGAGCGTTGCCATCGGGTGAGTTCGGTTCGCAGACGTTTGAGCGCAGTAGTTTCAAGATCGCCTTGGGAAAGGCGGACATCTGTCACACTTTTTTCAGTTTCATTATTAAGGTAGCGGCGAACAGTCCGAATACTCTTGCCAATGATGACTTCTAGCGCGGGACGAAGTGCTTTTCCTCCTTTGGAAGGGCGTCCCTTGACATCTTCATACCCTGCATCTTTGAGTTTTTCGGCAAGAGATCTAACTTCGACGGGCGTGTAATCTCTCCGTTTTTCATTTTCGCTGATTTCGATTTGGAGGGCAAGATTTGAGTCTTGCTCCGCATCAAAGTCCATGACTCGGACGGGTACTAAATCGTCCGGAAATAGTTTGGTGTAGGAATCTGAATCTTCTGCCTTGAGGAGCGTAATCGCAGCGCGGCGGTGCGCACCTGCTAATAATCTTCCTCGAATATCTACGACCAAAGGTTCGAGTAGTCCTAAAATGACGATCGAATCTAAAAGTTCTTGGACATGTTCAGGCTGGATGTCCCGAGTATCCGTCGCACGATCTAGGATTTTAGCCAACGGTAAGTTCGCAGGCTTTGACTGAACGTTTTCGGACTGTGCTTCCACTGCACGATCTTGCTTTTGAATCGCGGTGCCTGCAAAGGTTGCAGATTGGAGCATATCTGCGGTACTGCGTCGTTGTGCCATGATTGAATAAGTAGAGTTTTTAGGAGAGTAAGATAGGTTAATTAATTTGGCTTGCCCAATCAGCGATCGCCTTAAGCTCTTGGGCTGCACGAGATTTCGGAGCATATTCCATTAAGGGAAGTTGCTGTGCGCCTGCTTGGGAAATATTGACGTCCTGATGGATCGTGAAATTTTTGACGTTGGCATAGAGATCGAAGAGTTGCTGAGGGAGCTGTTTATCAAGCACTCGACGCTCATCGACTTGAGACATAACGATCGCCCATTCCTTCGGTCCTCGACGGGATTTGCTCCGATAATCATCTAACACTCCCATGACCCGATTGGCACCCATAATGGCAAAAGGGTGGGCATTAGTAATGACTAGCGCAACGTTGGCGGCAACAACACCGAGTCTTTCTAAGCTCTCATTTCCGGGTGGACAGTCAAGAATAACCGCATCATACTCTAGAGATTCGATCGCATCGGCAAGATCTTCCGGGTGAAGGGATTGAATTTGCTGACTGGTTAAGTTCGGGCCACCAGGGAGCACATCGAGTCCTGGAATTGCGGGGAGAGGGGTCGGATATTTCCCCAGTAACAGTTCGGCGGTACCAGGAGCGGTGGGATCGACGCCTAACGAATAGGCTGCGTTAGATTGTGGATCAAGGTCGATCACCAGGACCCTTTTGTTTTGGGTAATGAGGATTGAAGCGATGCCGCTGGCGATAGATGTTTTACCAACCCCTCCTTTTCTTGCGGCAACGGCGATACGAGTTTTGATCATAGGAGTATTTTGATAGAGGGCTTCCAAGGTTAGTCTTCTATTGAATCACGGCATGTCGCAGTATAACGCCTCAATTAACCCTGACTACACCAGTATTATTGAGCGTTTCGATCGAGAAGCAAGGAAAGACTTTGCATTAAGGCTGCCGACTCCCGTCCCATACGTCCATCTAATAGCAGATGGTACCAATCCTGAAGCGATTGCAGTGCGACAAGACGCTGCGGATGACTAGACTCTAACGCGATCAACTCTTCGATCGCACCCCGTTGAGTCGGTCCACGTCCCAAGATTCGGAGAAACAAAGTCGATGGAGTTTTCGGCAATTCATTGGTCGCGATAACGGTGGCATGGCACAACGGCGGAAATTCATAAACCCCAAGAATATTTCGAGCAGAAGAGTTCAGACCAAAGCCTTGGATAAGCTGATGATCAATAGACGGGACGATCGTTAACAAGATTTTCGTCACTTCTTCCGGTTCATAGTTATCGTCGCCATCTTCGTCCGCATCGTAATCGTCGTCGTCCTCCTCTTCATACACAGGCTCCTCATCTACTGGAATAATGCCCCCATGATCTGCACTGTCCCAGATAAGCCACTGTTGCAGGCATTTCCGCATCGTCCGAGCGTTGGGAGACCAACGAAGAGATTGAATAATACTGGGGACAAACAGAAATTCTCCTACTAATCCTAAGGACTCTCTGGACAATTCAGGATTGGGTTCAAAGAGGACATCGACCAGTTGAGCTTCGGCAATAATTTCTGGGTTTACCATCACCCGAGGATTATTCGCCGTAATAGCCTGGAGGATAGAA
>JAYVVL010000456.1:0-47592 GCA_043787035.1 Synechococcales cyanobacterium | reverse complement strand
TTGCCTAAAGTCATCACTATATGGTTTTGCCATTCCTGTTGCCATGCATTTTTTCTATTCTACACTATGTCCTAACACTCATGGCGATTGCTATATCTAGAAGATTACGAGATTGACGACCCGGCAATCGCTGAACGGCTCACGGCATTCTTCA
This sequence comes from Synechococcales cyanobacterium, assembly GCA_043787035.1. Lineage (GTDB taxonomy): Bacteria > Cyanobacteriota > Cyanobacteriia > Leptolyngbyales > Leptolyngbyaceae > JAAFJU01. Next base: position 47,438 of record JAYVVL010000456.1, on the reverse strand, counting down.
GAGATTGGAGAGCGGCTCCAGCTCGTCCGAACATCTTGGTGATTGACGAGCTGGTGAAGATTCAGGCCATGCAACCGACTTGGTATAAGAAATTTCTGCTACCTCAGTGCCTAGTAGAAGCCTCAAGTGGTGAGACCGATCACCGCTTTCTCTGGCTACTCACGGTAAGTCCCCTCGTCTCTGATTTGGGACTCACCGGGGGGAACCGATCTGCTTTTGACCTGATGACGCTTCAGACCTCCGAAAGTAAAGAGCACGCTCAATCGGTCAAGAAATCACTCTCGACTCTTCAGTCCGTCCCAACAGATGACCACTTTAAAATCTCACCCGTGGGAATTTTGGTTTTCCATTCAGCCTTCGGGAAATGGGCGGCTGTCCCGTCTTACCCAGTGCCCCAAATCTTACCGGACGATCGGCTCTGTCCTGAGATTGCACGTCTATTTCAAGCCGTTTCAACCCGTGAAACGATTTCAGAAAGTAGTCTCTCTGCTGAAACTGTTTCAGATTCTATTTCAAACCGTGAAACCACCATTTTACAGGACTCACAGGCTTCTCTAGCCTCACCTGAAATAATTTCATTTCAAAGCATTTCAGACCATGAACCGATGCCTAATCGTGCCCGTGTCTGCCTTGAACTGAAACAGAAAGGGTGGACACAAACTGACATCATCGAATTGATTTGGGGTGTCAAGGCAGGTGGTTCTGAGGGCTATAAAAAAGCGATCGCTGAGTACCGGGCGATCGCGTCAGAGTACAATCTGTAAAACCCTTGCTGCAATCCGAAATCGTTCGTTTCAACCATCTAATTTATTTTATCCGGTGATAGCTATGACAGTCAGAAAACCTTCCTATGCTGAAGATTTGGAACAGATCGATCGGTACGAAAGAATCACTCATGCCCTTGCTCGCCGTGAAATGGATCCAAGCCTTGCCATGGACGTTATGAAGTCCACCGCGACTTTTGAACTGATTGCAGCGATCGATCGACTCGATAAAACATTACGAGAGACGGCTGACTCTGATGGAGAGAGCGATCGTAATACACGGGCGATTCCCAGAAGGCATCCCAGTCTTGTGGAACGATATTTTGATCGTAGACAGCAGCGACGGGTACTGTAAGTCTCACCCAAGGCCCTCATTAGACGATCGACTAGTGAGGGCTTTGGTCTTGGGGTGGGGCGGGGAGCGATATCAGCTTGCAGGAAAAGGATATGACCACGGCGGGTCTAGGGCCGATGAATATCAGTGAAGCATAAAGGCACAGCGGCTTGCATTTTGCCCAAACAAGAACGATTTAATTCATTTTGACGAACGAGGAAAAATCGGCTTAAATAGCAGATGTACTCTAGTCAAAATTTATACTTACTTTTCCTCCTCTTCCTAGAGATTAACCCCTATGACGACAGCTTATACTCCTGGTTCCGTTGTGACCTGTCGGGAGCGCCAGTGGATTGTGCTGCCTTCTGACCGTGCTGATGTTGTGCGGCTACGGCCTTTAAGTGGCAGCGAAGATGAAGTCTGTGGTATCTACAATCCACTCAATAATGAACTGCTCGACTCGGCAACGTTTCCTAATCCAAAGTCGGACAGCGTTCAAGACCACACAGCCGCAATGATGTTGATGGATGCGGCGCGGCTGAGTTTGAGAAGTGGCGCAGGGCCGTTTCGCTGTTTGGGAAGACTTTCGGTACGGCCCCGGCCCTATCAATTGGTGCCACTATTGATGGCATTACGACTGGAGACGGTGCGGCTTTTGGTGGCGGACGATGTCGGAATTGGGAAAACGGTTGAAGCGGGGTTGATTGCGCGGGAGTTGCTCGATCGGGGAGAAATCAAACGGATTGCGGTGCTATGCCCACCTCACCTCTGTGATCAGTGGCATCGGGAGTTACGAGATAAGTTCAATATTGACGCAGTGGTGGTGCGATCGGGGACTGTTTCCAAACTGGAGCGGCAGTTGCCCATAGGCGATCACCATATCTTCAGCTATTACCGTCATATCATTGTGAGCTTGGATTATGCCAAGTCCGATCGTCGGCGGGCCAGTTTTCTGACGCATTGCCCTGATTTTGTGATTGTCGATGAGGCGCATACTTGTGCTTCATCGATCGGCCAGACAGGTGCATCGCAACAGCAGCGACATCAGTTGGTGCAGGAGATTGCGGTGAAGAGCGATCGGCATCTGGTGTTGTTGACAGCCACGCCTCACAGTGGAATTGAGGCTTCTTTCTTGTCTCTGTTAGGTTTACTGCAATCGGAGTTTGAAACCTGGAATTTGGAAGCATTGTTGGATGGGCAGCGCGATCGGTTGGCAAGTCATTTTGTCCAGCGGCGACGGGCGGATGTGAAGCAATGGCTGGGGGACGATACGCCGTTTCCGGAACGGGAGGCGATCGAGTCGGCTTACAAGCTATCCAAGGATTATCGGGATTTGTTTGACCAAGTGTATGGATTGGCGCGGGGATTGCTGAAGGGAAATGGTGATCAGATGACCTACGCCCAGCAACGTGGACGATATTGGGCGGCACTGGCGTTGATTCGCTGTGTGATGTCTTCTCCAGCAGCGGCGATCGCGACTTTGAACCGTCAGATCGCTAAAGCGGCGGATGGGGAAGAACTGGCCGGGGAACTGGATGAAGCGCTGATGAGTGCTTATGTCTATGACCCAACCGAGCAAGAACAAGTCGTGGATTCAGCCCCCACTGTGGTGGTAGAACAGGGAAGAGCTTTTTACAAAGAGAGTGAGCGACGGAAGTTACGGGAGTTTGTGCAGGCGGCTGAGAAGCTGTCTGGGGCGAAGGATTCTAAGGTGCAGGCCACTTTGGTGATTGTGGAAGGCTTGCTAAAAGAAGGGCTGAATCCGATCGTTTGGTGCCGTTATATTGCGACGGCGGAGTATGTGGCGGAGGTGCTGCGGCAGAAGTTGGAGAAGAAAGGGCGATCGGTTCGGGTAATGGCGATTACGGGGACGCATTCAGAAGATGAGAGGGAAATACGACTTCAGGAATTGATGGACTCTCCGCAGCGGGTATTGGTGGCGACCGATTGCCTGAGCGAAGGGGTGAACCTGCAAGAGCATTTCAGCGCTGTCCTTCACTATGACCTGCCCTGGAATCCAAATCGACTAGAACAGCGCGAGGGCCGGATCGATCGCTATGGGCAACCCGCTAAAGTGGTGAAAAGTTTCCTCCTCCATGGCGACAATAATCCTGTGGATCAGGCGGTGTTGGATGTGCTGATTCGTAAGGCGGTAGCAATTCATAAAGCTTTGGGGATTACGGTGCCTGTGCCGATGGATAGCACTTCGGTTTCGGAAGCCGTGTTCCAGTCGCTGTTTGAACGGGCTGATAAGGTTGAGCAATTATCGATGTTTAGGCAGGCGGCTGAGACGGAACAGTTGTCGTTGTTGGGGCTAATCGAGGATGAGAATTCGTCGATCGGACTGGTGCATAAGCGCTGGAAACAAGCGGTCGATCGCGAACGGACGAGTCGGACTAAGTTTGCCCAGCGATCGATTAAGCCGAATGAGGTTGAGCAGGAGTTGATTGAGTCGGATCAGGTTTTGGGGTGTGAATCGGATGTGCAGCGATTTGTGGTCAAGGCGTTCGATCGGTTGAACTATCCGCTGATTAAGCAAAAGCAGGGATGGAGTTTGAAGACCGTTCCCGCTTTTCTGGAATCGAGTTTGGGTAAAAAGGCGCGGACGATCGCGTTTACGACGCCAGTGCCAGGAGGGGTGGAGTATGTGGGGCGCAATCATCCCTTAGTTGAGGGATTGGCTCGACATTTGTTGGAGGAGGCACTCGATAAACTGGAAGAGCCGACAGCGGCGCGATGTGGACTGGTTGTGACCGATGGCGTGGAGAAGCGCACTACGATTTTGCTGCTGCGGCTAAGGCATATTTTGGAGGACAAGCGTGGCAGTAATGACTCAGTGCTTTTGGCTGAAGAATGTCTGATCGTCGGTTTCACGGGTTCTCCGGCTGACCCGCTGTGGATGGAAGATGCGATCGCGTTGAACTTATTACAGTCGGTTGAACCTGTAGCCGATCGACCGATCGGCTACAAGCGGGCGGAGATCCAGGAATTGCTCGATCGGCTGGACGAGCTGAAGGATGAGTTGGAGCTAATCGCAAAAGTCCGGGCGAAGTCTTTGTCTCAGTCCCATCATCGAGTCAGAAACATTACGAAGGAAGGCCAAGCGAAGGTGACGCCGCAGTTGCCGATGGATGTGCTAGGGGTTTATATCTTGGAACCTGGAACTCGGAAAAAGTGAGTTCAGGCGGGAATGGCGATCGGTTCTTGGTGGAGTAAAAGCAATTGCGCTGTGGAGATTGTTTCCATGGCGTAAGTGTTGCCTTGGCCGTCGGCAAAATCCACTAGCCAAACTTCTGGGGCCAATCGCATTACAACTGTCCCAATTTGGCCGCGTTGGAGCTGGATGGTTTCGAGACTGGTCTTATGGGTTGCCGCTTGTTCGTCGGTCAAAGCCACAAGGTCATATTCATTAATGTTTGACATGGGGACTCCTAGCGATTTACGGGATAAGTGTTTGTGAGTCTGGGGAAGTCTTCATCTTGACGAATAATCCAGCAGCTTAGAACTAGGGCATTGCTTGTGTCTGTGGACATTTGGAACCGGATGTCATATTGGATGCCGTACTCATCGGCCTGATACAAAACGGCGTTTCCAGCGATGGCAGCTTCTAGTAAAGCAGCCTCAAGGATGGCTTTATTTTCGAGGGTAATCCCTAAACGCAGACGAAATAGGGTTGCTTTATCTTTTCCTTTGGGGTGAATAGGATTGAGACAATACCTCTCCAATTTGTCGCCTAATTGGGCCGCTTTCCCGTTGGGCAAATTCATAGGACACCATCAGCGCTTTCAGCTTCCATATTACTCGATCGACCAATACACCTACCTTCCAGAGTGCAAAATTATTATCTTATAGAATCAATGTACTAATTATTGTGTATTGACGATCGTCAAAATTTTACAATGGGTCGCGAAGAAATAGAGAAGTGTGGACGATCACCTACTGGATTGTCCTCCGCGATGTCGCTTTAATTTTTTCCGTCGATAGTGGTTTAGCTGGGATTTCCGGGAACTTTGGGTAAATGTTTAGTAAAGATTCTCCGTAGTAATATAAATTTTCTCTGTCACGATGTAAGTTTCTCCTGTTTTATCCGGATTCCACTTATATGCTATTGAAGACGTGAAAATTACGTGCATCTACTTATGAATCTGTCTAAAAGCTCGAAAAATATACTGTCTCTCTATCCGGAAGTTACTAAGTATGACTGTTACAGGGATCTCGCTGGTGGGTGTGCAGATTGAGGGAAATCTGTTGGCACCGGATATGCCGATCGAGCTTTTGGCGGGCGAGGTCAAGGGGCAGCGTAGTGAAGACTTTGGGCTAGGTCGATCGGATAAGTTGGTGGACGAGATTGCGATCGCGTGGGGCGATGCGAAGGCGTATTGGGCGGCGTTTCAGCGGATGGTGGCGCGGTTGCCGGAGGTGGATACAGCGACGAGTGTGACGCGGGAATATTGGGTAGTGCCGCTGTTGCGGAGTTTGGGGTATGACCCGGTGTTTGTGCGGGAGGCGGCGATGGCGGATGGGCAGACGTTTGCGATTTCCCATCGGGCGGAACCGGGGGAGAATCAGCCGCCGATTCATGTGATTGGGTGTCGGGTGGATTTGGAAAAGCGGCCACCGAGTGGGAATCCACGGCTCTCAGCTCATGCGTTGGTGCAGGAGTATCTGAATCGGACGGAGCATTTGTGGTCGATCGTGACGAATGGGTTGCGCTGGCGGTTGTTGCGGGATTCGTCGTTGATGACGCGGCTGACTTATATTGAGTTTGATTTGGCGCAGATTCTTGAAGGGGAGAATTTTGCGGAGTTTTGTCTGTTTTATCGGTTGTTTCATCGATCGCGGTTGCCGCAGGGAATGGAGGATGCGGATGAGTGCTTGCTGGAGTTTTATCATCAGGAGTCGTTGCAGCAGGGCGGGCGGGTGCGCGATCGGCTACGGGATGGCGTTGAGAAGGCATTAATTCAGTTGGGCACGGGATTCCTTCAGCACAAGGCGAGTGAGGGGTTGCGATCGCGGGTTGCGAGTGGGGATCTGAGTGCGACGGACTATTATCGGCAGTTGTTGCGGTTGATTTATCGGCTGCTGTTTTTGATGGTGGCGGAGGGGCGGAATCTGCTGCTATCGGGGAGCGATTTGGAGAAGCGCCGGATTTATACCGAATATTACAGCGTCGATCGGTTGCGGTTGCGGGCGGAGAAGCTGTCTTGGCGACGGGAAGGTTTTCAGGATTTGTGGCAGGGGCTGAAAGCGTCGTTTCGGCTGTTTGAGGGAGACATAGAGAACTGGCGGGGGGCGATGTTGGGATTGTCGCCGTTGAATGGGGATTTGTTTGGGACGGGGAGTTTGCCTGCGTTGGCGGATGCTGGCGTGGATAACCATGACTTTCTGACGGCGATGCGGCATTTGTCGTTGTATGAGCAGAAGGGGCAGTTTCGGCGCGTGAATTATGCGGCGATCGACGTTGAAGAATTTGGGTCTGTATACGAAAGTTTGCTGGATTTTCATCCTCAGGTGCGGGAGCGCGATGGAAAGTACGAGTTTTTGTTGGTGTCGGGGAGTGAACGGAAGACGACGGGGAGCTATTACACGCCGAAGGAGTTGGTGCAGCAGTTGATTAAGTCGGCGCTGGAACCTGTGATGGCCGATCGGTTGGTGGGGCTGGCGACGGTGGTGGAGCGGGAAGCGGCTCTGTTGGGGATGAAGATTATTGACCCGGCTTGTGGTTCGGGGCACTTCCTGTTGGCGGCGGCGCGGCGGGTGGGGCTGGAATTGGCACGGGTGCGGACGGGTGAGATGGAGCCGGGGGAAGCACCACGCCGGGAAGCGCAACGATCGGTGATTCAGCATTGTATTTACGGGGTGGATTTGAATCCGCTGGCGGTGGATTTGTGCAAGGTGGGGCTGTGGATTGAGGGGTTCTGTAAGGGCCGTCCGCTGTCGTTTTTGGATCACAGGATTAAGTGTGGAAATTCGTTGGTGGGGGTGTTGGATCTCGATTGCATTAAGGATGGCATTCCTGATGAGGCGTTTAAGCCAGTGACGGGGGATGACAGGTCGATCGCGTCCCTACTGAAGAAACGCAATAAGGAAGAACGGAAGAAGGAACAGGCGGGGGAACGATCGATCTTTGAAGGGTCGATCGAGGCGGATTGGCCGGAGATTGCCCACAAGTGGCGCTTGTTGGGTGAGTTGCCCGAGGAGACGGCGGCGGATGTGCGATCGAAAAAGTCGAGCGATCGGGCACTTCGAGATGATCCGCAGTGGTGGAGTAAGGTTGAGGCTTGCAATCTTTGGACGGCGGCGTTTTTTATGCCGTTGACTGAGGCGGGTTTGGCGGTGTTGCCGACGAGTGCGGCGTTGGGACGATATGTGCGGGAACAGCAGACGGGAACGAGTGCGAAGAATTCAATGACGGCGATCGTGGATGCAGCGAATCAATTGTCGGCCCAGAGTCGCTTTTTCCATTGGCCTTTGGAGTTTCCGCAGGTGTTTGAGAATGGTGGATTTGATTGTGTGTTAGGCAATCCGCCCTGGGAACGAATTAAATTGCAAGAAAAAGAGTTTTTTGCGGCTCGAAGTCCTGAGATTGCTAATGCTACGAATAAAGCTGAACGAGAAAAGTTAATCAAAAAACTTGCTCAAGGAAATCCAGAACTGTCGCAGTCTTTTGAAGATGCTAAACATGAAGCGGAAGCCCAAAGTAAATTTGTGCGGGAATCCGGGAGATTTTTGCTGACGGCAGTTGGAGATGTAAATACTTATGCAATTTTTTCGGAAACTGCTAGAAAGCTAATCGGGAGAGATGGACGAGCTAGTGTTATTGTTCCGACAGGAATTGCAACTGATGATACCTGCAAGAAGTTCTTTGGAGATTTGGTACAGTCTCAAACATTAGCCAGCCTGTACGATTTTGAAAATCGGGAGGGTATTTTCTCGGCTGTTCATCGCAGTTACAAATTCTCGTTGCTTTCGATGAGCGCTCAGCCTACCGACTTGACTAAATGTTCTTTCTTTTCTACAAATGTCCGCCATTTAGATAGCCCTAAGCGCGTGTTCAGATTATCGGCTCAAGAAATCGCTTTGCTCAATCCTAATACGCTGACTTGTCCTGTATTTCGGACGAAAGTTGATGCTGAATTGACCAAGAAAATCTATCGCCAAGTGCCCGTCCTAGAAAACGAGAAAACTGGGGCAAACCCTTGGGGCATTAAGTTTGCATCAATGTTCCATATGTCGAATGACAGTGGATTATTTGAGACTGAACAGGGAGAAAATTCTGTTCCACTTTACGAAGCCAAGATGCTCCACCAATTCGATCATCGTTGGGCAACTTATGAAGTGGATGGCAGTACTCGCGATATGACTGATGCCGAAAAAGCTGACCCTGAGTTTCTGCCGATGCCGCGCTATTGGGTGAAGCGATCGGAAGTCGAAAATAAGCTGGCTGGGAGATGGGATAAAAATTGGCTTTTAGCTTTTCGAGGGATTTCTAACTTTGACAATGAGCGTACTGCTATTTTTAGCTTGATTCCTAAATCGGCGGTTGGTAATAGCGCACCATTGATTTTTGTAGACTCTCGTTATGAAAAATTAGTCCCTTGTCTTCTTGCCAACTGCTGTAGTTTGATTTTTGATTTTGTCTCAAGAACAAAGATAGGGCGGGTTAATTTCAACTTCTTCATCGTCAAACAACTCCCCGTTCTCCCACCCGAAACCTATACCCAATCCGACATCAACTTCATCGCCCCCCGCGTCCTCGAACTCGTCTACACCGCCTGGAACATGCAACCCTTCGCCCAAGACATGGGCTACAGCGGCGCACCCTGGGTCTGGAACCCCGATCGACGTGCCATCCTCCGCGCCGAACTCGATGCCTACTACGCCTATCTCTATGGACTAACCCGCGACGAACTCCGCTACATCCTCGATCCCGCCGACATCCACGGAAGCGACTTCCCCAGCGAAACCTTCCGCGTCCTCAAAAGCAACGAAACCAAAAAATACGGCGAATACCGCACCCAACGCCTCGTCCTCGAAGCCTGGGATCGAATGTTTGAAGCCAAAACTCAAAAAACCTACCGCAAGCAGGCTGCATAACCATGACTTACCGATTTTCTGCCAACCACACTTCCAAATCCTTCATCTTCCGAAACCGCAACAATGCCTTACCCAAAGCCTGCAACTGCTCCGCCGTCAACATTGAAAGCTGACCTCGAATAACCTCTGGCACCTCATCAAATAGTTCTTCCAACTGTGAAAGCACTATAGACAGGCGAATAGTTCTCCCTTGAACCTTCTCAAGATCCTTATAAATCTGCATATCCTCAAACCGAACATCCTGCATGTTAAACATCGATTCAACTCCTTCTCGACTTAACTATGAAAACCTACACAACATGATAGTACTTACCCACTCCACCATGTCTTCTCGCTGCCCGATCGCCGTCCCCCGCTCCAACAGCAGCCTCGCCCGATTGATAATCTCCTCATCCGATACCACCGTCAACAACGCCAAACCCAACGCCAGTGGCTGATCCTGCCAATCTTCAATTTCATCTAGATAAATCCGAACCACCTGACCACCCAAGAGCAGCGATCGATACCACTCCCACTCCGACGGCTCCAAACTCCGCGAACCGAAAATAATCACCCCACCCCAATCGTCATATGCCACTTCCGATCGTCGCAGAAAAACAAAAAGCTCCGCAAAAAAACGTTTGTAAAGATCCTCATCCTTCTGGAACTGCACCTCCCCAAAAAAGACCACTTTGGGAGAAGCATCTTCCGGCGGCAAAAAGACCCCATCAATCCGAAACGCAGTTTCCTTCACCTCGATCGACTCAAATCGATAGCGATCGGCATTCGGAAAACCTGGATTAACCAAGTCAAACAACAATTGCGGCGACTGCTTAAACAATCGATAAAAAATCGAATCGCGTTTCATTCTGAATCCAAAAAATAGCCCAAACCAATCCTACTGCCCAAACCTCACCATGAAGCTCTCCATCAACCTCCAAGACCTCCTCCAGCAGAACGAAGCCGCGATCGCCGCCATGAGCACCTTCATCGCCCAAGGCATGGCCGAAGTAGACTGCAATGCGATCGACCAGCTCACCCCCACCCAGTTAGCACTCCTATTCAGCACCATCCCCACAACCTGGACCCAACACAACCTCAACACCGCCTTCCTTTCCACTTCCGAGTCGCTCAACACCCAATTTCTCCACCAACTCGGCGTCACCCCACCCGCACTGCCACCTGTCAAATCCAACACACCCGATCGCCTTGACATCTTCCAACTCCGCGATGAAGTCATTCAAGACTACCGCACCTACATCGAAAGCTTCCTCCGCATCCGCGACACCCGCGTCAAAGCCTTCGTCTCTGAACAACTCGACCAAGGCAAACTTTGGACCAATCCCCTCCTCCAACTCAACCCCTCCTACAAACCCGGAGCTACCGTTATTGAGTTGGTCGATCGAGGCGTCTTCCATCCCGACTGCGCCAAATACTTCACCCGCAACGGCCAACCCTACCGCTACCACCACCACCAAGAACAAGCCTTCCTCACCGCCCAACGCCAACAGCCCTACGTCGTCACCACAGGCACAGGCTCCGGCAAAAGCATGACCTACGTCGCTCCCATCTTCGACGACATCCTCAAAAATCCCCAAATCAAAGGTGTCCGAGCCATCCTCGTCTACCCGATGAACGCCCTAATCAACTCCCAAGAAGAAGAACTCAACAAATTCCTCAGCCAAGTCCCCAATACCCCCATCCGTGTCGCCAAATACACGGGCCAAGAATCCCTCACCCAAAAAACCGACATCCAGAACAACCCACCCCAAATCTTACTGACCAACTACGTCATGCTCGAACTCATGCTCACCCGAATGCATGAGAAAACCCTAATCGAATCCCCCGACCTAAAATTCCTCGTCCTCGACGAACTCCACACCTATCGTGGTCGCCAAGGTGCAGACGTCGCCCTCCTCATCCGCAAACTCCGCCAACGATCGGGCCGTGACATCCTCTGCGTCGGCACCAGCGCCACCATGTCCACCCAAGGCGATCGCAGCAATCGCACCCGCACCGTCGCCGATGTCGCCAGCAAACTCTTCGGCGTCACTATCCAGCCCGAAAACGTCATCGACGAAACCCTACAACGCGCCATCACCCGCCCCGCCCCCACGATCGCCGAACTCCAAGCCTGCCTCACTCAAGGCTTACCCGCCGAAACCGATCGCACCCCCGAAAACTTCAAAACCCATCCCCTCGCCGCCTGGATCGAAATGAACTTCGGTCTCGACGATGAAGACGGGCATCTCATCCGTCGATCGCCGATCGCCCTCGAAGACGGTGCCGAACATCTCGCAACGCAAACTCAGTTATCCAAAGCCACCTGCCTTGACGCCCTGAAGCAAATGTTCATCTGGGGTAGCAAAACCAAAGGACTCGCCTTCCGCCTCCACCAGTTCATCTCCCAAGGCGGCAGCGTCTACGCCACAATAGAACCCCACGCCAAACGCGAACTCACCCTCGATGGTCAATACACCACCACCGACAACCGCCTACTCTATCCTCTGGTTCTGTGCCGTGAATGCGGCCACGACTACTATGTTGTGCGTTACAACCAAGATAGCCAGCACCTTACACCCCTCCTCCCCACCGCACTCAACACCCCACCTGATGCAGATATTCACGAAGGCTACCTCACTCTAAACGAACCCGATCTTTGGGAAGATAGCGACATCGATCGGCTCCCCGACACCTGGTTTAAGGAAACCAAACGCAATGGCCGTGAACCCAAAAAAGATTACATCAACTTCGTTCCCCGCCGATTGCAAGTCCTCCCCGATGGCACCATCACCAACTCGCTTCTCCAAGGCACTGCTTGCTGGTTCATCCCGAAGCCATTCCTTACCTGCCTACAATGCGGCGTTGTCCACGATAAGAAAAAGAACGAATTCACTAAACTCTCTCGCCTGAGCAGTGAAGGCCGCAGCACCGCCACCACACTACTGTGCCTATCCACCGTCAGCCGACTCAAAGAAATCCTTGGCGAAAATTCAGAAGCAGCCAAAATCCTGAGTTTCACCGACAATCGCCAAGACGCCTCTCTCCAAGCGGGCCATTTCAACGATTTCGTCCAAACTAGCTTCCTCCGCATTGCTCTCAACAGCGCCCTCCGAGATAATCAAACGCTCACCCATAGCGAACTAGCCATGGCCGTATTTCAAGCCATGCAGCTTGAGCCAGCGGTCTATATCCAATCGGTCAAACAGCAACCCGAAACCATTCTGACTGAAAACGCCAAACGCCACGCCGACGAGAAATTCCGCGACTTAATCGAATACCGACTCTACGAAGACCTGCGTCGGGGCTGGCGCATCGTCCAACCCAACTTAGAACAAAGCGGCCTCCTCGCGATCGAATATCTCGACCTTGAGGAAACCTGTGGCGCGGATTACCGCTGGCAGAAACATCCCATCCTCAGCCAAGCCTCACCGAAACAACGCCTCACCGCCGCAAAAGCCATTCTCGACCATCTCCGCAAAGAACTCGCGATCGATGCAGAATTACTACAGCCTACTCGCCCCGAACGGCTGAAGAAAGACGTGAGACAGGCGATCGCCGAACCCTGGTGCTTCGACGAATTTGAGCTACTCCATGAAGCCACCTGGGCTAGCAGTAGTTCATCCCAGGCAAAGACCACCCCGAAATCTCGCGATCGTGGCATCAAGCTCAGCGCAAGAAGTAAAATTGGACGCTTTCTCAAATCCCCAAAAGCCTGGGACTGGCTATCCCAATCAATTTCTGATGCTGACTACAGCCAGTTAATTGGCACTTTACTAAATGTCTTACGTGATGCTGGACTATTGCTAGAACAGAACCAATCAGTCCAACTGAGAGTCGCTGCATTGGTTTGGCGATCGCAGTTTGTTGAGACGATTCCCGCCGATCCCGTCACGAGTCGCCGTCTACGGGATGAAGTAGCTGCACCCGTCGCCGTCAATCGCTTCTTCCGCAACTTTTACAATAGCCCTGCGACCGAGACCCTCAATATGGAGGGCCGGGAACACACCGGGCAGGTCAAAACCAGAGATCGTCAAGATCGAGAAGAAAAGTTCCGCAAAGGCCAGCTAGATGCACTATTTTGTTCACCGACAATGGAACTCGGCATTGACATTTCCGATCTCAGCGTCGTTCATATGCGAAATATCCCTCCCAACCCCGCCAACTACGCCCAGAGAAGTGGTCGTGCGGGTCGGAGCGGACAAGAGGCGCTCGTGATCACCTATGCATCCATGGGCAGCGGCCATGACCAATACTTCTTCCGTCACCAAAACCAAATGGTTGCGGGTGTAGTCGTCTCACCTAAACTCGAACTAGGCAACCCCGATCTAATCAAATCGCATTTGTACTCCCTATGGATCGCCAAAACGGGTGTGCAGTTGGAAGACTCAATGAACCAAATCCTGGAATTAGACCAAGAAAAATATCCGCTCAAAGAAAGCCTCAGAAATAGTCTTACCCTTTCCAGCAGCGCCCTAGAACAATGCGTCATCGCCGCGCAGAAAATCTTTTCTGATCCTTATTCGCAGAAGGACTTACAGCGATTTAATTGGTATTCCGACGATTGGTTAAAACAGATTTTTGAAGGCGCACTGAATGAATTTGACCGCGCTTGCGATCGTTGGCGTGAACTCTATGGTGATGCCTTAAAACAACTAGATAAAGCTCGCCAAGACCTCGATCGCTTTAATCGGGGTAGTGCAACCCAAGAAGAACATGACAATGCTAATAGTCTACAAAAAGAAGCGAGTCGTCAGATCAGTTTGCTTGTCGGGCAAGGTTCGTCAGGCAAAGGCAGCAACAACGGCTTAGAGTTCTACCCCTATCGGTATTTTGCATCCGAAGGCTTCTTGCCGGGATACAATTTTCCTCGCCTACCCGTGCGCGCTTTTATCAAATCTGGGGAAGCAGGTGACTTCATCTCTCGGCCCAGAGCGGTCGCATTGCGCGAATTTGCCCCAGATAATATTGTCTATTACGAAGGCAGTAAGTTCCAAATTGATCGAACTCGAATGTCTGCTGGTGAGCCAGATTACCGAAAAATAGACGTGTGTTTTAACTGCGGTTATTTTCATTCCGTCGATGGCCAGCATCGGGACACTTGCGAAAATTGTGGCACTCAAATTGCCGATGCCAATGGAGATCAGGCAAAACTCAATCGCGTCCTGACCATGGAAACAGCGCTAACTCGTCGGCGTCAACGCATTACTTGTGACGAGGAAGAACGCATGAAGTATGGGTACAACATTACAACCCATTTCCGATATGCAGCACAGAAGCGAGTCAAGGCTCAAGTGAATGCTGAAAACGGTTCGGCTCTGTTGGATCTCTCCTATGGGGAAACAGCCGATGTTTGGCGGATCAATCGCGGGCCAAGACGTGGGCAGGACAAAGGATTTCAACTTGATACCCGATCGGGCACATGGGGAAGTCCCAAAGGCAACGTGCCCTCTGAGCTAGTCCATAACAACGTTAATTTGCTAATCACAGAGACGTCTAATATCTTGGTGATTGAACCCAAAAACATCCCAACTAGCGACACAGAAGCCTTCCTCACGACCCTACAATACGCCCTAATGCGATCGATTCAAGCGGTCTATAAACTGGAAGACAATGAACTCGGCACAGAACGCTTAGGAGGAGGAAAAACGCTGTTGTTCTGGGAAGCCGCCGAGGGCGGTGCGGGCGTATTAACCCAATTGTTAGAAAATCCAGAGGCATTTCAGACGATCGCCCAAACAGCCTTGGAAATTTGCCACTTCCAGGAAGAAAAAGCAACTTGTACTCATGCCTGCTACGAATGTTTACTGTCGTACAGCAATCAATTTGATCACCGCTTAATTAATCGTCATCTAGTCAAGGGATGGCTAGAGCAGCTACTTCATAGTCACTTGCAGCGCCAAGAGTACGACGTCGAGCGTGAGGCTCAGTATAGAAATCTTGAGCAGAAAGTTGATCCAAATTCTCGACTAGAGAAACTTGTGTTGGATGAAATTTATCATCGTGGCATCCAACTCCCTGATTCAGCCCAAGAATTAATTGCTGAAGCATCTATCAAGCCTGATTTTGTGTACAAAACTGAAAAAATTGCTATTTTCTGTGATGGTTCTGTTCACGATTCTCCTGAAAAGCAGAAGCAAGACCGAATCGATCGTGACGATCTTAGGTATCGAGCCGGATATAGTGTAATTGCGCTGAGACATGATGAGGATTGGCAGAGTCAGCTTGATACTTTAAGTGGATTATTCTAGAGAACTGTAGTCATCGATCGGTCAAAACGTTTGAAATACAGTAATTCTAAATTTAGATTTTACCGAGGAAGGGGGGTAAGGGTTTCATATGCCGAAAAGGGGCTAATTAGGAGCCAGAATTTTCATATAAAAATTTTCCAAAAACCTTTTCCCTACTGTTTTAAAAGCACGTTCTAACTCAAAAGTTGTCAAGGTAAAGTTTGCCAACCTTGCCAACTCTCCATTTAAGACAAATGTACTCATGAAAGCCGAAATGTCCGCTAAAATCAGGGTGAAAATCGGACACTTAACCAATCCGGACAAACCATGTCTAAAACCTCCCCTCACAAAACCACAATCATTGCTCGTCGTGCTCGTGCCATTGGTCTACGCAAAAGAGGCTTGACCTTGGAATCGATCGCCTCACTCATTGCCACTGAATTTGGAATCCCAACCTACTGCCGTCAACGGGCATTTGACGATGTACGAGAATCGATCGCTCAACTCAATCAAGAAGCCAGTGTGGATGCAGACGAGCATCGGCAGATGGAATTAAGCCGCTTAGATCATTACTTAACCAGACTTGCCCCAGCGATCGAAACAGGCGAAGCTAAAGCGATCGAAGCCGCCTTAAAAATCAGCCGTGCGCGCTGTAGCATGTTGGGCCTTGATGCTGGGGTGAGAATCATCGTAGAGAAAGAGCTAACGGTTGAAATCGAACTGGTGCTATCCAAATTAGAAACCGCATTGGATGCCCCAACCTACCAGATGGTCCTCTATGTGATCTCTGGACGAGAGATGAGTAGCTAGATTTTGCGATCGATAACGGGCTGTTATTGCATTGCCATTGTGGGGAATTTTAAGAAACTGGGGATTAACTGTGATGGTCGTCTCTCTAGCCATCTGTTCAGAATAATCTGTGATCCCTGGTTGCCTACTACACTTATATCTTCACCCATAAAAAACTATTTACAGCCGCCCTCCTCACAGCATCAGCCCTCGTTGCGATCGCCTCTCCCGCAAAAGCTGATGTTGCCAGTGAAACTCAGTTGTCAAAATGTGTGATGAACCAAACGGGTAAGATTCAGTACTCAAAACTGTTCCCAGCACTCAAGGTCTACACGAACGGCGCTAATACACCCCATAGTGAGCCTGTCATTCTTCTGGACGATTTTACTGGAAAGGAAACCCTTGCCCTGACCGATCATCATTTTGAATAGAGCTATTTCAAGGGACAGATCATCAAGGCTGGAGTACTGAGTTCTTGGAATTTATTCATGATTTTACCCACCGTTTATCACAATCAATCTGGTTTTCACACCGATCGATCGACCGAAATGACCATGAAGGTAGGTCGTGAATTATTTGGATTAATTGGATTAAAAGGTACTGGTGAAGGAACTTTTATAATCAGTCCAGAACTGGCAGATGCCTTACAGCGTTCCACTGATGTAAAAGTCAGGCTCAAGATAAGCAATGGACGAAACCTCGACTATCCGATCGGCTCCAAAACGATCGAATCATGGCGATCGATGCGAAATGGGATGCGAGGATATTGTACCCAGCCTTAATTCTGAAGGAAAACGCACATCTCATACCGACGAGGGGGAACGTTAGGTAAGCATTTCTCTAGACTCACAATGAAAATACTTCCTTTGATTCTGACGGCATTCCCGATCGCCGCTTCACTCTCCATCATTTCTCCAGTTCAGGCTGAATCCTCTTCTTCATGCAGCGCCGCATTAGAGTCCGTACAAAAGACACTCCAGAAGAAAACGATCGTGGGCATTACTCCCTGGGATTTATCCAATACGTACAGCGATCACCCAAAGGGTAGAAAAAATGGCTATGTGATTCAGTTAGCGATTGGTGAAGACCCAACAAGCGCCATACCCGTTAAGGGAATTCGGTCTAAAGAATGGCATCAAGCTGCCGAAGTCATGAACTCCGACAAATTACAGGCATCTTTAGCGACCCGAATTATTCAAAGTTGTCCTCGTATCGGATCCGTGATGTTCCTTCTTTGACAACCTGGAACTGACCATTGGCGCAACACGTTTGGACTGATGGGTAACGGGGAAGTTCGCCCTTTTACATGTCTTGAAGGTCCACTAAGCGAAAAGCAGTGGGGAAAAGAGATTTGTTTCTAGTGAATCATCTAATCGGTCTAATGCCTATCGCCCCGCGCTCAGGACTTGTGCCGCCGTCAGGTTCGAGTCTGGGAATGTGGGAGAGACGATCGCATCATCACCCTGAAATGTTGCAAACTGGTAGCCACCGGACACTAAGATACCGACCCTCACCCATTTTCTCTCTGCGTCAATCTGCCATAACTCAGGAATCTCGCGGTCAGCATACTCACGGGGCTTCCACTTATAATCTCGCTTGTAATTCTTGGAAGATTCAGCGCCCGGTGAAACAACCTCAATAACCAGCATGGGAGAAGGGTCCGTTAGTTCGACACAGGCTTCAGGTCGTCCATTGATTGCTGCGAAAGACTCGTCTGAATGGACCATCAGATCGGGATAACGCGCGTTAGCATAGCCGCCCCGAACTTCGATCGTGTGTTTGGTGGCGAGGCGGTAATAAGGAATACCCATTCCTAAGAAGATGCTGATCCAAAACATCCCAATGGAGGTATTACCCGTACTTTCGGTTCCCATCTCAACTAAAACCCCATCTTCAAGCTCATATCGCGTATCCGTCCCATCGTCATAGGTCAGGAAATCCTTAAGTGTCATTCGTCGGTCAGTTGCGACTGTCATAGGTCCGCCTTTTCCCAGAGAGATCATGGTCCATACCCATCCATCATACTTCCTGCAAAATCTCCTTTCGTACATTTGAAACTGAAAATGTAACCAGAAAAGGGTGACGCTAAATCACCTACGGGTGATGCTACGAAAAGCCAGCGTCACCGCTGAAACCCTCGCAAGGTAAGGCGAGTGATGCTGGTGACGCTGGTGGCGCTAAAAACAGAGCAATTCCACCGGAGGCAAAAACAGGGTCGCTAGGGTCGCTAGCGATCGGGTCAGGGTCGCTAGATTTTGAGTTAGCGACCCTGTTCAAAACCTTATCGGTGTCTAGCTTTGAGAGTTTTAAGCAGTCCAACAGGGTTACTAGGGTCGCTAAAAAAGAGCAAAGCCCAACGCTACAGGTCTAATTTTGTATCAAGGCTTGAAAAATGAGTTTTACTTAAATGGATTAATAGATTTTTTTCGATGATTTACATAGATTAAAACCTGGTCTTAAAAGTTTGCCGATCGCTGAATCAAAAACAAAACACTGACCCATAGAAAAATGAATCAGTGTTACCGGGTTTATTTGGCGATCGCCGGATAGTCGATCTGGATAGAATCTGGATAAATTTCTACAGTCGATCGCTGAAAGCCTTATATAGAAGGACTTGCTTTAAACCTTGGTAAGGATGAGGTCATGAGTTCAATCCTCATCACAGGCTTATTGATACACAAGGCTTTCAGTCCTCGAAATGGTTTATTGCAACTGCTTCGGGGATTTTTAGTATTTGGGTCCTAGGTTGTAGTCGGGTGCGATCAAGTGCGATTGGGTGTGAAATCTCGTTCAAATCTCGTTCAGTGTCTTAGAGCGTGAGTTTGGGAACTTCGGGACGGTTGACCATATGTCCGTATATCTTCGAGACCATTGTGGTGTCTTTATGCCCAAGTAGATAGGCGGTTTCGGGTAGGGTTAAGCCTTGATCGATCGCGTGAGATGCCATGGTATGCCGACAGTTATAGGGCGATCGGTGGGGAATGCCTGACTGTTTTAGGATGAGCTTCCAAATTTGTTGGGCGAAGTTCCCATCATCGATCGCCTTGCCCTGGGTGTTGGTGAAGATTAGATCGTCTAGTTTGGTGATAGTGGTGAATCGCCCTTCCAGCATGGTGTAGATGTCATCCGGTAAATTTAGAACGGTAATGGTTCCATTCTTGCGACCGCGACGGGCGCGCCGCGAACCTTCTCCGGTACGAGATAGGGATTCAGCGATTGTGATGGTGCGCTGGGTGAAGTTGATGTCTTTCCATTGAAGGCCGATCGCTTCAGACGGACGCAATCCAAACGTCATAAGAACTAGGACGAAATCGTGATAGCGGAAATAAAGGGGGTGAAGCCGAAACGTTTGGAGGATGCGTTGTACTTCGTCGAGGCTGAATGCATCTCGTTTGGTCGATCGTAACCCGGCATCTTTGACAGGTCTGATTTCGTCGAAGGGATTGTGATTCATCTCGCCCATCTTCACGAGCCAGGTGCAAAAACTTTTGAGCATTTTGATACAGCGGTCGCGGGGGGATTGCCGGGTAAGTAGAAAGCTTTGGAAGTCTCGGGCGTCTCGTTCAGTTTCGAGAGTGCGCTTGAAATGGGTGAGGAGGTTCGCGATCGTCTGATATCGGTTGGCGAGGGTCTGAGATGTGACGCCTTCAAGTCGTTGATACTGCATCCACCGTTCCCAGAGGGCGATCGCGGCGTATGGTGCGCCCCCAACCGACTGCGTTCCCGCACATCCAACGCCCGTTCCAACAACGTCCCAAAAATTGCAGGCTCCACCAAACTCCAATCCTTATCCGCCGCCCGGCACAACGTCTCAAGCTGCCCCTTCGTCAACTCAAACGCCGAACAATCACTAAAAAACCCACCATTAAACCGCAAAATCCGTTCAAACCCAAACCTCCCACCCGCATTCATCGTCTCCCACAACCCCTCAATCTCCCCCTTAAACTGCCTCGGATTCGGAATCCAACGCTCCCTCAACGATCGCGTAAACACCTCCCCCGGCAACAGCCCCACATCCTCCGCAAACATCGTAAAAATGCACCGCATCAGAAAATTCGCCACCGCATTTGCAGATCGGCCCACAGCTCCCGCACGGTCAGCTTTGCTGTCTCGTTGCTTGCTGCCCAAGAGGCTTAGAGAATCGCCCTCCAACCCCCGTGCTAACGCCGCCAACTCCGCCGCCACTTCCCGCGTCACCCTTGCCCGTACCTTCTCCGGATTCAAACTCTGCGGATCATTAAAGATCAACACAAACCGATCGAACACCTCCTGTTTCCGAAAATCCTCCAGCTCAATCCGTTCCCGCGCCCCATAGCCCATCGCAAACTGACCAGAAAAATCCTGCCACAATTCAAAATGCGACCCAATATCACAAGTCAAAATAAACGGTGGACGCACCTCAAACTGTCGAATATACGATCGCGCCTGACAAAACGCCTTCTCCATATACTTCAGATACCCCGCCGTTCCTCGCTTCGGCGTACTCGCCTTCGTACTTCCATCACTCCCCTGCTTCGCCTCAAACACAAACGACATCGATCGCCACAGTCAATAAAATTCGTCGTCGCCGCCTTAATCCTTATGAAAAAACACCACACCCTTATCAAAACAATACGAATCGTCGTCGCCGCCCTTCGGCAACACCGCCGCCACCCCCAACGCCCCACACCAATCCTGCAAAAACGATTGATAATTCGCCCGCTCATTCCCCTGCGATCCTACCCACCTCTCCAAAAACGCATCCACCCGTTGCTCTGCCGCCCCATCCATCATCACGATCGCCCCAATAAAAACTTAATTGCTATTGCACAATCTCTGTTTTACACGGGATCTGTCCCCTATGGTGCAGATCATCCCTATTTTTCTCTAGAAAACATGAGCCTACATTTCATCTCTCAGATGGACCAATAGAGGTTTTATGTTAGATAAAATTATCGCCCCGCGCTCAGAACTTGCGTCGCCGTTAGATTTAGTTCTGGAAACGCTGGAGAGACGATGGTTTCCTCACCCTGGAAAGTCTCGAACTGGTAGATGTCATCGGCTAACGTTCCGACCTTCACCCAAGCGCGATCGGGATCCACAATCCACATCTCAGAAATCCCCCGATCGGCATATTCTTTGGGTTTCTGTTCGTAGTCCCTCTTGCGGAATTTTGCATTAGTTGTTGTCTGTGAGGCGACCTCGACCACTAACAAAGGCGAAGGGGCACCCAGTCGTAACACCTTCTCGTGACCAGACAAAGCCTCATCCGACTCAACGGTATGAACGATCAAGTCAGGCTGACGAACTGTGGCATGGCGCGATCGCACTTCAATCTGATGACCGATCGCTAAGAATTTTCGATCGATGCCTAGATCGCCAAACAAGAACATAAGCATCGCCGCACTACGGGGATTCAAAGGAGTTTCAGCACCCATCTCAACTAAAACCCCATCTTCCAGCTCGTAGCGGATATCCGTCCCGTCTTCATAGACTAAATACTCCTTCAGCGTCATTCGTCGATCAGTTGCGACTGCCATCGGTATCGCCCTTCCTCAGAGGTCATGATCCACACTCATCATACGTCCTGCAAAATGCCTCTTCGTACATTTTTAGAACAACTCCAAGAACGAGAGCGGACGACTCATGTTTTCGGCAAAGCCTAAGATGCCTCGATCGCGATGTTCGTACACTAACGTCCGATCGATATCAAATAAGTAGGTACCGCCTCTTTGCGTCATGTATCTAGCGTCCGGAACATAGGTTTTCCAGTTACCCAAAACCTCAGTCATATTTTTTAATCGCACGGTCGCAAGTTCAAAAGGACGTTGGAACCCACTGCCACCTGCGCGGTCAAAAAACGATCCCTTTAGTGCAGGCAAGGGCGTGACTTGAACCACTTCATCCGGTGCAATCATCTGGGGCGCAGATCGATCGCCTAAGTATCCCCGGAAGACTTCTTTTAGCGTTCCAGGACTTCCAATTCCTGCGCACATTAGAAATAAGTTGACCCAAGCATTTCCCGTTTCAGATACGCCGGGGACTTTGACCCTTAGGCCGGGATACAACCCCAACTCTCGGTGTAACTCTGCGGTGGGGTCGAGAAATAATTGTGACTCCGGAAACCCCGTGTAGTCACAGAACTTCTTGCCAGATTCTAGATTGCCAATCGCGATCGCCCGAATATCTAAATCCTGTTTCGATAACCATTCTGCTTCCCGTTGCAGACAAATTGCATATTCCACACTATCAAAGTCTCCCAACTGCGACCAGACCAGCACCAGCACGCGTTTTGTTACGCCAGAACAGACAGAGACAGTTGCACCATCACTCACTCGTTGACGGGAGAGGGCTTGAAATTGGGAATACAGCATGGAAAAGTACGAACGAGGACTCCATGTATCATACCAAGACATCCAAACCATTAGCTTAGTCTTCGCAACACTTGTAAAACCCGATCGAGTTCATTCCCTTCATTGACAATAGACAACAAGTTTGAGGTTGCAAATTCAGAGCCTGCTTGTTTGAGAAATAAGAACTCACTTCCATTCGTAACCAGACCATATCCAGGACGGTTGCAATCGGAGCGCGCTAGCAAGTAAGTTAACGCCTGCGTAACTCCAGTATGAACCGACATTTGGGTCCGCTTCGACTCGACTAAAACAATCCAAACCGATCGTTTCTAATTCGGCTAATGCGGGAAGAGATTCTTTGGCTTCTGAGAAAAAAGATGAGTCGATCGATCGGTGCAGCGAGAAGAGGCGTTCTTCTAAGTCAGCTAACGTCAGTTCACTTGCAATTGAGAGTTGAGCCATAGGGAACTACTAGTTCTAAAGAGGATGATTCTAAAAGTTTGTTGTTTATGGGATTGATCAGCCATTGCGGTTGTTTCTATCTTGTTGAGAATAGTCAGATTAAGCAAGGCTGGAGGTGGCTCTGCAACACTTTCGTCTTCTCTTGTATGGCGATCGTGTTGAATACTTGACTTGGGAACGGTATTGCGGTCCGATCGTATCATCGATCAAACCACGAACGCTAACTTCAGAATAAGGTGGCTTTCCACCGAATAAGGTGGCTTTCCCCGTTCAATGTCATGTTTTTGGTTTACTAGTCTCTCTTGTGATTCACTGAGTGCATCCCCTTAACGTCCCCGAACCCCGCGCCAGATCATGTACAGCGCCAGGAGGATTAATAAGGCTCTAAACCATTGATTGACCCGATCGCTGCTGAGTCGCCTTAAGACACGGGTGCCAATTTGTACGCCCACCATTCCGCCTAGGGCCAATGCACATCCTGGCAGCCACAGCACATTTCCCTGGATTCCATAGCGAATCAATCCCGACATCGCCACCAGCGCGATCGCCCCTAAACTCGTTCGCACCGCTGACTTAATGGGTTCGCCTAATGCTATCATTTGGAGTGGCACCATTACCGACCCGCCGCCCACGCCAAATAGCCCGGATAAGAACCCTGCAAGCAATCCGATGGTGGGAATACCCCAAGACTCACTCTGGGGAGAGGATGGACCTGGCTGAATCCGTTTTTTCCACGCCACAAGAATGATCATACTGACCAAAAACGCCGCAAACAAAAATGCCAAGATCCGATCGCTGACCTGATTGGCGAGCCACGCGCCCACTTGTGCTGTCGGCAAACCAAAAAGACCTAGCAATATCGATCGCCTTAGGTTGAGTTCCCCCTGTTGCCAATTTCGCCAGCTTCCGGATATGGCACTCACCATCACGCCCAGCAGGCTCGTTGCCGTCGCCTGCACGAGGGCTATAGGCCACAGCGTCAGCATCGGGACAATCAGCAGCCCTCCCCCAATCCCCAAAATCCCCGCGACGCTTCCGGTTATCACACCCAGCACTACTAGAAAGGCGAGACCCAAAGGCGAATCGATCGATGTAGACGTAAAAAAATCCATATTCAGATCCAATCCAATCCATAATAGCCAAACCGTAACCGTTCAAATTTTCCCATGAGCACCCTTCCAAAAATCGGTTTTATTGGTTTAGGAATAATGGGCCAACCTATGGTCCGAAATCTCCTAAAAGCAGGCTACTCCGTTACAGTCTACAACCGCAGTCGTCCAGCAATGGAGCTATTACAAACGCAGGGTGCAACGTTGGCGATCTCCCCAGCAGCGTTGACGTTAGCAGTCGATGTCGTGATCACCTGTGTGTCTGATTCACCGGACGTCGAAGCGATCGTCTTTTCCCCCACGGGTGTTCTTTCTAGTATTCGATCGGGCATGATCTTCATCGATCTATCAACTATTGCCGCCTTCATGTCTCGAACCGTCTATGCCGCCTTTAAAGAGCTTGGCGTCAGTGCGCTAGATGCTCCGGTCTCTGGAGGTGACATAGGAGCGCAACAGGGAACGCTTTCAATCATGGTGGGCGGAGATGCGGAAACATTCGATCGTGCTCTTCCTATTTTTCAGACCCTAGGTAAAAATATTGTCTACATCGGAGAAGCGGGGTCAGGCCAAGTGACGAAAGCGTGTAACCAAATTGTGGTGGCTCACACGGTTCAAGGCATTGCTGAAGCATTGACACTGGCAAAAAAGTCAGGGGTCAATGGGGAGAAGGTTCGAGAGGCATTACTCGGTGGATTTGCGCAGAGTAAAGTCTTGGAGATTCACGGTCGAAAGATGCTCGATCGAAATTTCCAACCTGGTTTTAAGCTGGACTTATTTCGTAAAGATCTAAATATAGTGTTGCAAACAGCAATGCAAGAAAAACTTTCGCTTCCCGGTAGCGCCCACGCAGCAGAACTGATGAATGCCTTAAAAGCACAGGGGAAAGGTGAACTCGATTTTATCGCCGTGCTCACGCTTTATGAAATGCTAGCCGGAATAGAGAACGATGCTGAAGAACAATAGCAGGATCAGCAGCAGGCTTAGCCACCGCCCATAATCGATAAACCCGATCGGTTTGAAGTTTGGGGAGGGCTTGGGAAACGATCGCAACGGTGCGATCGTCCGGTTTGGAAATAATTTGCGCCCAAGCGAAACGGCTATTGTTCGGGTCTCGGGTTGTGTCCATTAATGCATACGTCCGAGCATCAGCTTGAGGGCTGCGCAGACGAAGTGAGTGCGTTCTTCCAGCGTAACAAATTCTAGGAGGGGAATTTATACTCTGATACGCCATCTCAGAGGGTTTGGATTCGTTGTAGCTTTTGTTGGAAGCCTGACCTCAATCGCAGTGGGTCTAGTGAACCTTCTTCGGCTTCTTCGACGTTGTTGATATTTTGGATGGCGGTGCTGTAGACGAGCCTGCTGTAGCGATCGTAGAGAACATCTAAGGCTTTGACCTGTTGCGCCTCAATCGCCAAAACGATCGTTGAGTCTGTTGATTGTTCATGCATACTCATGATGACAGCGCCCCTCCACGCCGTGGGTCTAGTAATTCCGAAACTGCCTCACGATCAGCTTGAAGAATCTAAGCTTAGAGAAGAGATTCACTCCGAACACAGTAGATTCTCAAAATAAACTTGGTAGAGCGGACAACAAACCTTTACTTGGTTTCTATTCCACTTAACCAAGCCTAAACTTTCCAATTGATAGGCTGTAATCAGTTCTAACGTCACGGCTTCAGAATCATCGAGAATCTTTCTAAAAGCAGCGAGTAAATTAGGACTTTGCTGGAGTCCATTCCATTGACGCTTAAGGACGTGTCCATAGATTCCGGCATCAGTCGCGGCTTCCTTGAGGATGCTTTCAATAGGTATGTTCTGTTTTAGCCAGTAAAATGCTAGTTGAAGCAGGTAAGGATGCCCACCCACTAGGGTATTGAGTGAGTTTAAATCAGGCTCATTGAGCTGCTCCAACTCATAGCATTGGGCCAGTTGAAAGCTTTGATGAACATCAAAGGCAGAAAGATCGATCGGAACGCCAACGTTGAATGGAGATTGGTAAACATTGAGCGGAACATAGAGTTCAATGTTACGAACCACTACTAAGCGCAATTTTTGCCAAATGGGGTGCTGCGCGGCAAGTTCATGCCAAATCCGAAATAGCGGCAAGACGTCTTTCGCAAGTTCAGGATACTCAAATAACGGCGTAACCTCGTCCAGAATCAACACGATCGGCTTTTTGGCCTGATCAAGTAAGAACATCTGAAAGTAGACATTACAACTCGACTTACTCCCACTTTCTTCATCCCAATACTTATCCAACTGTGGCTCTAGATTAACCTGTCGGCTCACCTGAATACAAAGCCAACGCAAGAAATCATCTAGCTTCCTAAAAACCCGACGATCGGCACTCTGAAAATCCAACAAAACAGGAACCATTCCCTGCGATTGGGCATAAGCAACGAGTCTCAAAACTAGAGACGTCTTTCCCATTTGCCGAGGCGCTCTAATCTGAAGGAGTCCACCCGGCTTTAGAATTTCACGATAAGCCAACGACTCAAGGGCCGATCGCTCCAAATAAAATCTGGAGTCGATCGCTACAGGACTATTGGGAAATTCAATAACCCTAGGGAGAGGAGCTTTAGCTAAAATCGGCGCATTGAGTAAGATGGGATCATCCAGTTCAGCTAGCAGCATCCGTGCAGTTTTCTTTGTGACCTTGCGCCCTAAAAGTTGAGAGAGTGTCTTCCAAAGCTGAAATCCAACCTCCTTCACATAATCATAGTCATAGCCGGATTCGGTTGCGATTTCCCGATACCGCTTTCCCTCACAGGATCGAAGGAGCACTATTTCCTGAATATAACTTAGACAATCGGGGTCGATTAATCCATTTGCTTTCGCTGTGATTTTGTGCTGCATAGAGACAAACTAATGTTTAAATAAATTGACCAATGAATAAGTGATAAGAACTTATCATGTTGCGAAACTATGACGGATTATTCCTCCGTTATCCAGCCATTAGTGCAAACACTCTCTTTTCCACCCTATTTACACCACTGTTTACAAATCTTAGTCTAATTTGCTCTACTTATCACACCTTATTTGGAAATTAATTTTTTATGTAAAATTAATTTTCTATGCAATTGTGACTAATTAGTGATGTAATTGACAATACGGGACTGATTCTCTCTGGATTGATTGAAACCCGAAATAATCAACGACAGGTCAAAAGTAGAATTTATCAAGCAGTATTTGCCCCATCCTGCTTAACGCAGCAGACCAGCCTACTGTCAGTACAAGGAGCCTCTTCACGCGTTATCCCCTTATCTCAGTAAATATATGCTAAGGGCGATCGAGAGTAGTGTCTCCATGATGCTAATTTAGAGGAGTTAGAATGTGACATTTATAAGCTTCGATCGTCACATTCTCAAGAAATCTCAGTAGACCATCAAAAGCTTACTAAGTTTTTGACTTGATTATGACTAATCTTACCTTGCTACGACTTTTCCAACTTTTTGTTGAATGTCTCTCTAGAGAAGCATTCCAGCGACTGTTTTGATATTAGCTGCCAGATAAATTAAAGAACTCATAAAATAATATTGGACAACTGCGTCAACAATACAAAACACCGTACATTTACTGTGTAGAAGTTTAGAATATCCTGTCGATAATGCTTTTATGGGTCATCTACTATTTTATAACCTGTTGTTGGGCTTTGGGCTAAAGCCAGAAATTATTGCTTGGTGAGCGAATTTTAGAATGGAAAATCTCAATAATTCAACTTGTACTATTCTTAACATTCAAGTTGACAATCTCTCAATGCATGAAGCAATGAGCAAGGTTTGTCATGGCTTTATTGTCACGCCTAATGTTGATCATCTCATTCATCTCCAAAAAGATGAGGATTTTTATAATGCTTATCAATCCGCAGATTATCGATTTTGTGACAGTCAAGTTTTAATTAAAATGTCCCGATTTTTGGGTACGCCCATCAAAGAGAAAATCACTGGGTCGGACTTCTTTCCTACATTCTGTCATTTTCATCGCTCCAATGCCGCAGTTCGAATCTTCCTGCTGGGAGGCGCATCAGATTCACCTGATTTGGCGGCTAAAAATATTAACAATAGGTTGGGGCATAACATTATTGTCGGCGGTTATTCACCTCCATTTGGATTTGAAAATGACGCTGATGAATGTGCTCGAATCATTAATTTGATTAAGGAATCAGGTGCAACTGTTCTTGCGGTGGGCGTGGGTGCGCCAAAGCAAGAGAAATGGATCGCAAAATATCGCTGCCGATTGCCATCGATTGAAATTTTTATGGCCATTGGAGCTACAATAGATTTTGAAGCGGGAAACTTACTTCGTGCTCCAAGTTGGACTCAAAATGTGGGCCTAGAATGGCTCTATCGGCTACTTTTCGAACCTAAACGACTGTGGCGACGCTATCTAATTAATGATCCACCCTTCTTTTGGCTGATTCTGAAGCAGCGAGTTGGATTGTATCGATCGCCATTTCAAAAGACACCCTCAAATTCTCAACTTTCTGCCCGATAGCATTACTAACAACTGACATCTATCGATAACGATCATTATTAGGATCTAAGATTATGCCAAAAGTTTCTGTCGTCATCCCACTTTACAACGCCGAACTATACATCGCTAGGACGCTTCAGTCCGTTCTAAACCAAACCTATCCTGATTTTGAAGTCATCATTGTCGATGATGGGTCGATCGATCGCGGGATTGAAATTTGTCAATCATTCAGCGATTCTCGGATTAAGATTGTCCAGCAGACTAATAGAGGATTGCCAGGTGCTCGAAATACTGGAATTCGTCATGCACAAGGCGACTACATTGCACTATTAGATAGCGATGATCTCTGGTCTCCCCACAAGCTCGATCGCCATGTTGCCCATTTAGACCGTGAATCCGATGTTGGTATTAGCTTTGGCTACTCAGAATTTATTGATGAATCAGATGAGCGGCTAGGGCTATACCAAAAATCTAAGCGCTTAACCGGGATTACGCCGGACTACATTCTGTGTCGAAATCCAGTTGGGAATGGTTCATCTGCCGTGATTCGACGATCGGTCCTGCAAGATATCGAGTTTCAAGCTGAAATCCAAGGAAAGACAGAACTCTGCTACTTTGACGAACACCTTCGTGAACGAAGTGCAGATGCAACCGATGTTGAATTTTGGTTGAGGACTTGTATTACGACCAAATGGATTATTGCTGGAATTCCGGAAGTTCTGACCTACTATCGGATTAACAGCGGTGGCCTATCCGCCAATGCAATTCAACAGCTTCATGCTCTCGATCGGGTTATCGAGAAGACCCGCACCTACGCACCCGATATCATCGCTCGCTGTGAATCACTGGCCCGCGCTTACCACTTTCGGTACACCGCACGACGTCTCGTGACCCTTGGAGAATCAAAACCTGCTATGAAGATGTTGCATTCGTCTCTGCGATCGGACTGGCGAATTATCCGTGACGAACCCCGAAAAACGTTGCTCACCGCCCTCGCGGTCTACTTCATGCACTGCCTCCCGGCAAGACTCTATCGCCCATTACAGTCACTGGCTATGAGGACCATAGCGCGTCCTTCGCGCGTCCACGAGGTCAATCCTTCATGAACCCATTTCTTCAAAGCGCAAGTTGGCTAGGCACCGCAGAATTGTTCAACCGGGTCATGCGACTGGGCACGACCGTCATTGTTTCCCGTGCCCTTAGTCTGGAAGATTATGGGTTGAGTGCGATCGTGCTGGTCGTCGCAGAAGTTGCCACCGTATTATCCATGCGAACCGGAATTGGCAGTAAGCTGGTTCAGGCTCCTAAAGAGGATTTGGAGGAGTTGTGTCAGACGGCTTATGGCTTGAACTGGGCGATCGCGATTTTGATGTTCATGTTGCAATTCAGTGCCGCGTTTCCTATTGCACACTGGTATCACGACTCGCGGCTGATTGCGCCGATTTGTGTGTTAGCCTTCAACACACTCGTTGCGCCGACTTATCTAATTCAGGCTGCGCTAGTCTATCGTGAAAATCAGTTTCAGGTCTTAGCGCTTTGTAATGTGGGTCAGGCGTTTTTTGGCAATCTCGCTGCGATCGTCATGGCCCAAATGGGGTATGGACTATGGGCCTTTGTGGTGCCGGGTATCCTCGCAACGCCGATATGGTGGTTTATCATTCGTCGATCCCAGTCTTGGCGTTTTCGAGGTAAGATGAGCTTTGCCCGATGGTCCGAGATTCTCACCTTTGCCAAAAACCTAATGGGCATCGAACTTCTTGGGAAAATTCGGGCCAACGTAGATTATCTGCTTATTGGTCAAGTCCTCGGCATGGAAGCACTCGGAATTTATTATTTTGCTTTTAATGCAGGTTTGGGAATTAGTATGAGCTTAATACAATCCTTGACGCAGCCACTCTATTCACACCTTTGCGAATGCCAAGGCGATCGAGTCGCCATTCGATCGCTTTATTTCAGTAGTCTCAGATCAGTTGGGACAATTATGGTACCGTTTATTTTGCTCCAGACTTGCCTTGCGCCTTGGTATGTGCCGATTGTCTTCGGTCAAAAGTGGATTGGTGCCATCCCAGTTGTGATGTTGATTTGCCTTTCGGCTCTCCCTAGGGCATTTGCGGACTCCGCTTCGTCGCTGCTTCAATCCATCGATCGAGGAAAGGTTGATATGTATTGGAATCTTATTTTCACACTGATTTTTAGTCTTGCGCTCTGCGTTTCGGTCAAGAGTGGAATTATGTCGGTTGCGATTACCGTACTAGTGGTTAATTGTATTTCAATCCCATTCTTTCTGCGGTGGGTTCATCGGCTTGATATTTTGTCCTCTCATCCGACGAAGGTTTGTTCATGATGCTAGTTTCAGTTATTATTCCAGCCTATAATATTGATAAATACTTGGCTGAAACCCTAGATTCGGTTCTCGCACAGACCCATTCTCACTTTGAAGTGATGATTGTAAATGATGGCTCGACCGATCGAACCCTGGAGATTGCGCAGGAGTATGCAGCTAAAGACGATCGGATTCGCGTTGTTTCTCAAGCCAATGAAGGGCTTGCAGGTGCGCGCAATCGTGGCATTCGGGAGACGACTGGAGAACTTATCGCATTCTTAGATGGTGACGATCGCTGGCATCCGACCAAACTCAGTGCTCATGCGGACCATTTTGAATCCTTTGGGCAAAAACTTCAGTCTACCGAGACATCAAGTCTTGGCATGAGTTTTGCAAAAGTCACGTTTATTACATCTACTGGAAGCTACACAAAGCAATATTCCAGTTCAAAACTAACCAATCTTAAACCTGAGGATTTTTATATTGAGAATTTAGCGATTACCCCTTCAAATGTTGTCATTCGACGATCGGTCCTAGATCGAGTCGGTCAATTTGTTTCACATCCTGGAGGTCTGGAAGATCAGGAACTCTTCGTCAGGATAGCCTGGTCAGGAGCGATTATAGAGGGTTTGAATACGGTCTTAACTGAATATCGGATTGTAGAAAATAGTCTTTCTTCTAACCTATCCCGCATGGAAAAAAGCTGGCAACTTTTAAATCACCACGTTGAAAGCTATGCTCCTAGTCTTGTCAAACGTCATTACGATCGAGCCTATGCTTATTTTTTGCGTTATCTAGCAAGACGTGGAATTCGTATCCGAGCAAAACCCCAGGAGACTCAGGCTTTTATTTGGCGAGCAATCCGTCAAGATAAATCGCTACTCTGGGTAGAACCTAGGCGGACATTATCTACATTGTTTTTTGCCTATCTCCCACACTTTTCTAAGCAATCTTGATATTTGGACCTTTTACTTACGATTTTTATGGACTTATATTATGCCTAAGGTTTCAGTTATTATTCCTACTTACAACAGTAGAACTACGATCGGTGAAACACTACAGTCCGTCTTTAAGCAAACCTATTCAGACTTTGAAATACTTCTGATTAATGATGGTTCGACTGATGATTTGATGGAAGTACTAAATGACTTTAAAGATTCACGATTACAGATTTTACACTATGAGAATGGCGGACTTTCTGCTGCTCGTAACAGAGGCATCGATCGAGCCTCTGGAGACTATCTTATTTTCTTAGATGCAGATGACTTATGGTCTTCAGACAAATTAGAAAGTCATGTCAATGCTTTAGATAATGCTCGAAAGACTAATCCTAAAGCAGGTGTCGTTTATAGTTGGTCCTATTTTTTAGATGATGTAACTAATGCCTGTTATGTCAATCACCCCAAGCCCTATGAAGGAGATGTATTGGTCGATATATTAGGAAGTAACTTTGTAACAAGTGGATCAAATCCTATGATCACACGCGAAGCCATTAATTCAGTTGGATATTTTAATGATGATTTTAAAGGGGCTGCTGATTGGGAATACTGGATCCGATTAGCACAACAGTGGAATTACATTCTCATCCCAGAACGGCAGGTCTTTTACCGCCAAAGTCGCACCTCAATGTCATCCAATGTCCCTAAAATGGAACAGGATCAACTTCGGGTGGTTGAAAGAACTTTTCCCTCTCTTCCAAGCAATCTTCAACCACTCAAATCGATCGCCCTCTCAAACATTTACTTTTACAGTGCCCAACTCTACTCCCGACAACCGCCCAGCCCAGAGATTTCAGCCCAACTTAGGAAAAGGTTGTTCCAGGCGATCGTGGGCTATGTCGGTCATCTCCGGAAGCGCGATACTTATGTTCTGCTGATTAAAGGCTGTATTCTTCAGGCTCTTCCTCGTTCGTGGTCTCACCGTATTCAAAGGGTTTATCGCCAACTCAAACGCCCTCAACTCAGAACTCAGGAGGATTAATCATGACACCGCAGTACCCGATTCACACAGTGCCTACAGTGCCGATTCCAAAACGTCGTTGGGGAACTGTGATCGGTCTATTGCTATTAGTGAACAGCATCATCCTTCTGATTGCATTCATAACATTAAAAAAGACAAAGGAAACTTACTCTACACAGGTCAATCTTAGTATTCCAAGTTCTAGTTCTAATACGTCGGTGAATGTTCCAAATATCGGCAATGCCTCCACATCAAATAATTCTCCCTATGGGGCTTCACGGGATCCTCGTGCAAGTTATCAATTGATTATCGAAAGTGAGCAGGTGTTATCTCAAGCCGCAACACGCTTGAACCTCCCGCTCAAAGCATTCGGTAAACCCAACATCAAACTCATTGATGAAACAACAGTCATGAAAATGACCTTTAGTGGCGATACTGTTGAAGAAGTTCAGGCAAAGGCGAATGCTCTTTATGAAGCGCTTCAAGAACGGCTAGATCAGCTCCGAAAGGAAGAAATTGACCGGCGTGAGTTTGGCGTGCAGTCCTCTCTAGGAGCCTCACGCAAAAAGTTGATGGCGGCTCAAGATCAGGTGAGCGAATACCGAATCAAATCAGGGTTAAGCTCAGATGAACAAATAAAAGACCTCGCTAAAAATATTGAAGAACTCCGAAAAAGTCGGACATTCTTCTTTGCGGAGTCTAGTAAAAGTGAAGCACGCCTAAAAGAATTGACCCAAAACCTAGGCATTTCTCCTCAGCAAGCAAGCGAATCGTTTGTCCTTCAGTCTGACAGCCTCTTCCAACAAACACTCAAAAACTATAGCGACATTACGGCCAATCTCGTCCTTCTTGAAACTAGCTTTACTCCCCAAGTCCCTAAAGTCCAACTAGAAAAGGCAAAGCAACAGGATGTTCAATCCGCTCTGCTAAACCGGGGCAGTCAGTTGCTTGGTCGATCGATCGACCAAGCAACTGTCGATTGTCTAATTCTATCAGGCAGTACTACAAGTTCTAGTGGCGGATCCCGTGAATCGCTCTTTAAAGATCTCGTCATTACTCAAGTTGAAGGCAATGGGACCCTGTCGCAAGTTAAAACCCTCGATACCCAAATCCTACAGCTCGAATACCGCCTCCAAAGCCTAGTTCAGAGACAATCCGGACTCGATACTCTAAAGCGTGATCTACAAATGACAGAGGCAGTCTTTTCTTCTAAATTAACTCAACTAGATGTCAATCGGGGCAACATCTACGATTCTTATCCCCTCGTCCAAAAGCTTTCTGGACCAGATACCCCCCAAAAGATACTCTCCCCAAATCCTACCTATATTAGGTTAGGTACTATCGCTGGCTCACTACTGATCTCATCTGCCATTATTGCTTATACTTTTCGCCAATCCCGCCGCTTTCAGGTAGTATCTATTCATTCATGAAAATTATCCATTTCCCCGAGAAAATTATTTGGTTTCAGAGTCTATTTATTTATCCTATTTATCTTTCAGGAACCCTATTCATATTCAATTTATTACAGCTTTGGATACTAGTAGGATATGCACTTTTTTGGCAAATTAAGCTTAGTGTAGAGCCTGCAAACAGGATAAATTCTATTGATATTCGCCACTGGCGATCGATTCCACTATTGATCTGGGGGTGGCTGATTAGCATGGTACTTATGGGCGTCACGATTCTAATTGGGCTTTATGAAAATGGCTATGACTCTAATGAAATGATGCGATCGACGATTGGCTGGATGGGGGGCTGGTCGTTACTAGGAATCTATCCATTGCTGGGATATCTGTTACCGATTCGTCCAGCCGTAATTTACCGATCGGCCTGTGTCATTGCAGCTCAAAGCCTGATTGCTATCCCCATTTGCTACGGGGCCTATCTTCTCAAACTCCCAGGACTCATTTACTTATCTCCAATAGAACGAATTATTCAAAATGGTAAGGTCTACTATTTTATCTCTTGGTACACGCGCGAAGTAGATTCAGATGGAATTCGACTTGTACTATTCACGCCTTGGGGTCCTGCATTGGGATTGATAGGTTGTATTTTTTTCTTTTACGCTCTTGAAGAGCAAACCCCCGCTTGGAAATGGCTAGGAATCGTGGGATCTCTCGCAATGGTGATTGCATCGGTTTCTCGGGGTGCCTACTTATTTTTACCCGCTACAGTCGCGATCGTTTGGGTCATAAGAAATCTCTCATTCATTCAATTTCAGCTCAGTTTAGGAATAAGTTGTTTCCTGGGAGGACTCGGATCAACGTTTCTGCTCGATCGCTTTCAAGAGTTTTTTGGTGGTGTTAAATCGGCCCGTAAAAGCTCGTCCCAATTACGAGGTGAACTCGAACGTGTCGCATTCGATCGCTGGACAGATTCACCCATTTTTGGACATGGGAAACAAATACAAGGCCCCGACTTTTTAAAACATATGCCGATCGGATCCCACCATACTTGGATTGGACTGTTGTTCACGCAAGGATTGATGGGCTTTTGTTTGTTTTTCACTCCAGTCGTATGGAGTCTAATTAAACTGTCATTAAAGGCTAAATCAAATCCCATTGCTCATGTTGCTCTTAAAGTCCTAATAGTTGTTGTCTTCGCATCGTTCAGTGATAATATTGAGAAGCTATCTTATATTTACTGGAGCGCATTTCTATTGATAGGAACCGCCTATCGTGAGGTAAGCCCTCCAGGTTCTTGGGATTTAGGGAGTCAGCCCCCCTTGCACGATCTTCCGTCTCAAAGCACCTGATTTCGACGGGTTGCACCGAGTTCACTTTGCGGCATGTTGACCTTGGGCGTGGGGGTAATGCTGAAAGCCCGATTCTTTGGCGTTCCCCAGTAGGCTTGGAGCTGTTGCAGCAGGAGATCTTGCTGGCGGCGAAACCCTTCGATTTGGCTGCCGTAATTGACCACTGAAAACCACACTAGTCCTCGATCGCGGGTTGGCAATATGCCTGAAAGCGCACAGACTTCATTTAAGGTGCCCGTTTTGATCACAGCATGTTTAGGAATACGGCGATCGATTAAGGTGCCAACATCCGTGCCCGAAATGGGAAACAGGTCAGACACCGTAAAGCCATTGCGCTCCGCATGACGGGCGATCGCGCTAAACATCTGGGAGACAGCATGAGGCGAGATGCGGTTTTCGACGCCGAGACCAGAACCATTGACGAGGGAGATTTCTTGGGCGGAAATGCCTGCGGCACTCGCGGCTCTTTGGGCGGTGATTTGGGGTCCGCCGATCGATCGCGACAGTGATTCAGCCATGATGTTATTGCTGTATACATTCAGTCTTTTGATCAGATGCATCAGCGGCAGTGACTGATGCTTAATAATGACTTTTGCATTCATTGCATTGAGATCTAAATTTTCGATCGCTCTGACGTTACCGTTAACGATTACTGTCGGCTTATTGGGCCGAGGTTTGAGCTGAGCGTACTGTTCTGAAAGCTCACCCGACCAAGCCTTTGAATTCAAGGCTTGTTTTAGAAATTCGCCTGACTTCATCGGGTCAAAATCAAAATTCATAAAGAAGTTCCCAGTAATAACCAGTTCGCCCGTAACTTGCTGAATGCCCAAGGTGTTTAGCGTATTTCCCAGTGCGATCGCCTCCTCCCATACAAACATCGGATCGCCGCTCCCCTGAATCACCAAGTTTCCCTGCAACACCCCATTCTGAATCGGACCTGTCGCATAAACCAAGGTGTCAAACTGGTGCGCCGCACCCCAAGTTTCGAGCGCGGCGAGCGACGTGGCAACTTTCGTAAGAGAGGCTACTGAAAGGGGCGTCGTGCCTTGATGATTCACCAACATCGACGCCCCCGATTGCATCCAGACGCCCTGTTTGTTCACATCCAATCCCTGAGATTTGAGCGTCTCTAGGTAGCGCCGGACGATCGCCTCGGCTTGGGGGTCCCCGTCGCCCTGCAACGCCTCCCATGGCGTGTTTTGCAGCGTCGTTACCCCTACCGCATCAGGGAGCATCATCTCTTTCATTATCTCCGGCCTTGCCGCTCCAAATCCCACCACGCCTCCCATAACTAGGGTCAAAGCAGGCACCAGTCCAAGGAATAGCACGATGGCCGAGATCGATCGAGGGAAACGTGGCATCATGAATGGGCGCTCGTAAAATATTTGCAAACAGAAACTTCAACTGGAACATAGGTTATGGCAAAGCCCGATCAGAATCAAGTCATTCGACAATTGCCAGTCGCCGCTGGAATGCTATCGGGCATTTTACTATTTGCAAACCGAATGGTAACCACGGACTTGACCGAAACGCAATCGCGATCGGATGCCGTGGGGGTGATTATCAGCGCCCTGTTGATTTTGGTGGGGTTGTTATGGGACCGCATTCAGCCTAAGATTCCAGGCAGCGTTGAACTGTTGGGCAAAGAGCAGTTTTATCTAGACACTAGTCTGCCTGCATCCTGTCGCACCGAGCTAGCCTGGGCGTCCCATAGTTTATTGAACAACACGGTAACTCAGGCGGTGCTCCTGTATTGGGATGGGAAGACCGTGTTGCGGCGCGGGATTTTGCCGGAGGGTGCGTTAGACGTGGTTCCTGGGGCGATCGTCAGTCGAATTTTGAGCAATCACAAAGCCGTTTACCTAGTCGATACGAGTAAGTATCCCGGCAAGATTGAATTTGGGTATTTGCCTGAAAATATTCAAGGGATTATTTGCCAGCCGATCGGAAAAAAAGGTGTCCTGATTTTGGGAGCCAATGCCCCGCGTAGCTATACCCAACTGGACGAAAGCTGGATCGGTGCGATCGCCCAGAAGTTGACCCATGTAATGGACAATAATTAAGGTTAAATCATGCGTTTCATCGACCCAAAAACAGATTTCGCATTTAAGAAAATCTTTGGTTCTGATCAAAGCCATGGCATTTTGATTAGTTTCCTGAATAGCTTGATTTATAACGGTGAGGCGATCGTTCAGGACCTCGAAATCCTAAATCCCTACCAACCTCCCAAAATTGTCGGAATAAAAGCGAGCTATTTAGACGTCCGTGCGAAACTCTGTACAGGTGAAACAGTAATCATTGAGATGCAGGTGCTGAACGTTTCAGGATTTGAGAAGCGTATTCTGTACAATGCCGCCAAAGGCTATGCCATTCAAGCAGATGCAGGAATGCACTACACCACCCTAAATCCAGTGATCGCACTAACGATTACAGACTTTGAGATGTTTCCAGAATTTTCAGACGTCATTTCGCGATTTGTCTTAAAAGAACGTCGAACCTTAGTAGACTATCCAGTCTGTGACATTGAACTTATTTTTGCTGAGTTACCTAAATTCACGCTGTCTATTGATCAGAGTGTTAGCCTAGCAGACAAATGGCTGTACTTTTTAAAGAATGCACCCAGTCTCGCGGTCATTCCAAACTCAATGGAGACCATCCCCGCCCTTCAACAAGCCTTTCAGATTGCTCAGCAGTCAACCTTGAATCGAGAGGAATTAGAAGAACTAGAAAAACAACAAATCTATCTTCAAGATCAGCGAGGTGTGATTACGAAAGCAGTTGAGATAGGAGTCAGAAAAGGACTTAAAGAAGGCCGACAAGAAGGCCGACAAGACGAGAAGGTTGAAATTGCACAGCGATTACTAGCGGTGCTAGATGATGAAACGATCGCAGCGACCACCGGATTATCTATTGCAGAGATTCAATCGCTCCGATCGGCTTAGCGTCCCCGGATTCCCTGCAAATCTTCTGAGCTAAGTGAAAAACAGCAAGAGAGCATCAGACTTTTCAGACGCCCTCTCCCGGTTCTACATTCCGGTCCTACATTCCGCAGACTGAAACGCCATCTTTGTTCTGGACGATCGTGCCTTCTTTGCCATTGAAATACATTGGAAGCTGTATTGGAGGCTTCTTGCCATTCGGTTGTAGAATGTATAATCTGGGCTTTTCGTTCATACATTGTGTGACGCGTCCGGACCAGGCGATCAGGCTTTCGGAATAGGCGTCTTGGTGAGCTTTGAGGTCTTCCATGCGGCGAGACCAAACGGGATCCGCCATTCGGTCGGTGATAGGTGAGGCCGTAGTAATCCTGCTGTCCATCGCTTGTCCTAGAACGATCGGATTCTGGAAGTTGGCGGGCAGCAAAGACTCCGGCGGAAGCGAAATGCGATCGGGCAGGTCAGTAATCGGCGGAATACCTTGGGTTCCCACTTCAATGCGAGGCGTGATCGGTATGTAACTGGCACGACTGTCAGCAACACGACTGTCAGCAACACGCACAGCATCCCGATTGCTCATCGCAAGTTCAACAGCAGGTTCTATGGGCGTGGCGATCGACTCGACAGGAGCCACATTTGCCGTAATCATGGTTGCGGACGTTAGAACTTCGGGCGTCTGAGATAGCGTTTCAGGCTGAGCGATTGATTGGATCGTGGCATTTTCGAGCTGAATTATAGAGTTTGGGATTTGAATTTCAGCAACTGATTCGGGTGTAGGAATCACATTTGCAGTGGCGACGATTGGGTTTTCTGTAATAGCACAGGCGGATAGCGCAACGAAAGTAGTCAGTTGGGTCAGGTTCATAGTTATCCATTTCAGACGATATTCTGTAGAGTTCAGGGTTTATGAAAATGCGTACGCTCGGGGAACACGCTTTCTATCTCTACAGGCATTTTGAAATTGACCCGGAGAATGGATGACGATCGTAGGAACGAAGGCAGTATTGCGATCGTCTGTAGATTGTCCGGAATGCATATTCCGAGTTATGGGAGTGATTGCTCAAGGTTCAGCGCTAAAATAAAAGCAATCATTTTGCTTGGGATCTGTACTTGCCATGCCTAACGCCCGTGCCAACCGCACTCACCTCAACCGGACAAAAGTGATCACGGTCGTTTTTTGCTTAGTGGTCCTTCCGGCGCTGCTGCTATTTCTGGCCATGCGTCCTGCGATCGCCGCCTCACCCAAACCCTACAACGAACTCCAATTTGCCCCACTCCCCACGCTAAAACTGCCGCCCTACGAGCAGTTCACGCTTAACAATGGCATGAAGGTTTTCTTAATGGAAAATCATGAATTGCCCTTGGTCGAAGGCACGCTGCTCGTCAAAACCGGAAGCCGCGATGAACCAGGAACCCAAACTGGACTCGCCAGCATCACCGGAAGCGTCATGCGATCGGGCGGCACCACTCAGCATTCGGCCAATATCCTGAATGAACTGCTCGAACAAAAAGCCGCCTCGATCGAATCCGGTGTCGGTGTTAACTCAGGGAGCGCCAGTTTCAGCAGCTTGACGGAAGATTTGCCCACGGTGTTTGATCTCTTTAGTGAAGTGGTCCAAAGCCCTGTCCTGCCTCAAGATAAAATTGACCTCGCCAAATTCCAAGCCCGAGGCGGCATCGCACGACGCAACGATCAAGCCAATAGCATTCTGGGCCGCGAGTTTCGCAAACTCATTTATAGTGAGGCCAGCCCCTATGCACGCACTGTAGAATACGCCACGATCGACGCTATTAAACAATCCGATATTCGCCAGTTTTACCAAACGGCTTTCCGCCCTGAGAACTTCATTCTTGGCATTACTGGAGATATTAATCCTCGTGAGATGCGAAGTGCGATCGAAGCTCGATTTGCAAACTGGAAACCGACTCCCCTCTCCGCTCGTTCAACCTCAAAAAGTGTTATCCCAGCCCCAAAAACTCCAGGCATCTATATCGCAAACAAATCTGATCTAACCCAAAGTTCCATTCAAATGGGACATTTAGGCGGTCAGGTGAGGGATAAAGACTATCCGGCCTTGTCCGTAATGAATGAGATTTTGAGTGGCTTCGGCGGACGGTTGTTCAATGAAGTTCGATCACGTCAGGGATTGGCTTACAGCGTCTACGCGGCTTGGGGTCCACAGTTCGACTACCCCGGTATTTTCGTAGCAGGCGGCGATACTAAATCAGAAAGTACGGTGCCATTCATTAAAAGCGTCCGTGCAGAAATCGATCGAATTCGGACTGAACCCGTCAGCGCCCAAGAATTGAAACGGGCTAAAGACTCAGTTGAGAACTCCTTTATTTTCAATTTTGATTCACCAGAGAAAGTCCTAGGTCGTCTGTTGAAGTATGAATACTTTGGATATCCAAAAGACTACCTGTTCCAATATCAAAAAGCCGTTGCAGCCATTAGCATAGAAGATATCCAACGCGCCGCAAACAAGAATCTTCAGCCCGATCGCATTGTAACGATGATCGTTGGAAACACAGCGGCCATCAATCCTCCATTATCCAGTTTAAATCAGCCGATTAAAACGATCGACATTACAAACCCGAAAGTCCCCCAACCTCCCATGCTCAGTCAATAAACCATGTCTACTGAAAAAATTGGGATTCTCCAAGGCGATATTACCAAACTCGGCGTGGATGCTATTGTCAATGCCGCTCAACCTTCTCTCTTGGGTGGCGGCGGGGTTGATGGGGCGATTCATATTGCGGCTGGACCCGAACTTCTAGAGCGTTGCCGATCGATCGGTGGATGTGCGATCGGGCAAGCCAAAATTACACCGGGCTTCCGCCTCCCCGCCACCTGGATCATCCATACCGTGGGTCCCATCTGGACCGGCGGCCACTCTGGCGAACCCGAACAGCTAGCGTCCTGCTACGAAGAATCTTTGAAACTGGCGGTCCAGCATCAAGTGCAGACGATTGCATTCCCGGCCATTAGCTGCGGAGTGTATGGATATCCTATTGATCAAGCGGCCCGAATCGCGATCGCCACTGTG
Source organism: Synechococcales cyanobacterium (assembly GCA_043787035.1). Lineage (GTDB taxonomy): Bacteria > Cyanobacteriota > Cyanobacteriia > Leptolyngbyales > Leptolyngbyaceae > JAAFJU01. Next base: position 5,850 of record JAYVVL010000456.1, on the reverse strand, counting down.
CTGAAGTTTTTACAGATTGAACATTCAATAGATGGGATCAGTTTTGTTTGCTTTAGCGACGCAGATTACGATGCAATGGTTGAGGTCTTTGGTGAATTTTAAGGTGAATTTTAAAGGCTTTTAAGCAATTCAGAATTCCTTGCTCTTTGGAAGAAATCCAGGGTGGGGAATGTTGATATTTAATCTAATTTTCAATATAGTCGTGTATTTCTTCAACTCGCGAGTATCTTGTGTAGTACATGTGAGCAAAATCTACTGGGAATTAAGCGTAAAAATTTATGAAATCTGCGGCACACCAATCGTCAAACCCTAACTTAGGCAATCTAGGCACCCAACCTCAGCACGTCCGATCGGCTGTTATGGCCCTAACCCTGGTGGCTTTGACAGGCTGCTTTCCCAGTCGGCAAGCTCAAGCTCCCTCGATCGCATCGGGCTATCCAGCCGCCGAAAATGCCCTAAGGAACCCCACACCGCAAGACTTTCCAAAGCCCATTATTTCAGAAGTTGCGATCGGAAACCCGGTCACAAGCGACGCAAAAATCCCACCCCTGGCAACCGTTCCTGTCAAAGGTCTCATGCAGACGACAAGACCCGACGATCGGACGCAGAAGGTGATGCCCAATCTCGGACGCGATCCCTTTGCTGCGTCGTTAGCGACCGAGCTACAGCCCCCAGCTTTAACGCAATTTGGCACGCCTAAGTCCCGTCAAACGGTTCCTATTTGGTCTAAGCCCTCCGCCAAGTCCGCTGCTACGTCAGCGCTCCGATCGCAGAAACCCACCGTGCCACAAATTCCCCGACTGCGATCGATCGGACGCCCCACCGCCTCCAGTAATCTGCCTACCGTCCCTGTCCCAAACACCCTCCCACCCCTTGCCGCCCCCGTCCCAATCGAATCCCTTCCGGTGATTTCTCCAACGGCCCTCGCTGATCAGGTAGAAATCACAGGCGTTGTGCAGGTGGGCGATCGGGTGATGGCGATTGCGAAAGCGCCTGAAGAAACCAGTGCGCACTATGTAAATACAGGCGATCGATTGTCTAGCGGACGGGTGATTGTTCGAGAGATTCGTACGGGTCGATCGCCCAGTGTTGTTCTAGAACAAAATGGCCAAAAAGTTGTGAAGTCGATCGGTGCCAATCGCACACCCAACTTAACAACCACAATTAGGAGCTTTGGTCTTCGATCGTATCCATAGTTCACTAATTGAATGTCATACATACACGGTAAACTTAGGAACCGCACCCGCCGCCTTTGCGCACAAAATAAATTATGACTGAACTAGAAACCGGATTACCTCACGTTCGCCAAGTCCAAACCTTGATCAAAGACGGCGGCGAAGTCGAATTTAAACTAATGACAGGCGACTTGCTTACCGGAAAAGTCCGTTGGCAAGATCCCACCTGCATCTGCCTTCTAGACCACTACGATCAACCCACGATTATTTGGCGATCGGCGATCGTCTACATGAAGCCTAAAGCAACGGCTTAACCTAAACCCTCTTCAGCAGTGTTGCAACCCAGCGATTTCAACACCACTGACCGAATAGCTTGTTCAACCCCATCCATCGGCCCGTCTGCCTCAATGCGAATAAACGTCTTCGGGATCTGCGCAGATTGATGCATCGCCGCAAATCCCGATCGGACCCGTTGGTGAAATGCCAAATCCGCCTGCTCCAGTCGATCGCGCGTGCCTCGATCGATCGCCCGAGCCATCCCAATCTCCGGATCCAAATCTAACCACAAGGTCAGATCAGGGGCCAACCCCTGGGTCGCCAGCGCATTCAGTTCATCAATCAAACCTAAGTCCAACCCTCGCCCATAGCCTTGGTACGCCACCGTCGAGGCCGTGTAGCGATCGCAGAGCACAAGATTGCCGTCTGCCAGCCAGGGACGTATCCAGCCCTCTACATGCTGGGCACGATCGGCGGCATAGAGCAGGAGTTCAGCGCGGTCTTGCATCGCTTCGTCTTGGTCGGGCATGAGGAGCACCTGACGAATTTTCTGGCACAGAAGACTCCCGCCCGGTTCACGGGTCGATCGTAGCCCGCTAAAGCCTAAAGTCTTTACGATCGGTGTTAGTACCGCCTCCAACCGCTGAAGCTGAGTTGTTTTCCCAGACCCTTCGCCGCCTTCCAATACAATTAGCTGTCCCTGTCCCATTACCGTTCTGCTCCTGCGACGCGCTACTTCATTGAGTTCGGTCAAAGACCTATAAGATACTGCGATATCGCAACTCGGTAAGCTTTATGACTATACCCAGATGTTAGTGGTGTCGTATCGCTGGTACAGTGAAGACGAATGTTTGTTTGACGAGGTCGCTATGGCACGGTATCTGGCGCTCTTTACCCTGGGCATTTCAGTGGAAGAGCTGCATCCTAGCTTGAGCACAGTGCTTCAAAGCTGCAATCTAAATATGATCTACGACACGGCGGAATATGTGATGGCGCGGGAAGTTCCAGGCGGAGTGCCGTTCCCAAAACTCGTCACCGTCGAAATCTTGATCGATCGCACGACGGCCACCCCTGAAAAAGTCCAAATTAAACTTGTGGTCAAAAACGAAGAACTTCCACTCAAAGCCATTAATCACTGTGCCACGATGTTTGGACAGATCAAAACATCGATCGAAACCGCCACCCAATGGCAACTGATCGAAAGCTACGCCGGAGAGGAGCCGTAAAAAATACTCGCTCGACAGTAGAGCGACTTGGGGCCTTGAGATTCCTCCAGCGATCGATGCTAGGGGAATTTCTAGTCTACTAGCCGTTCCGTACTGGCAGTGTCTCCCAGATCTTCAGCATCTTCTTCACTAAGGTCGTCATTAAAATCTTCGGGATCGCCGATCATGCCGGGACTAATGAGCGTAATGTCAAACTCGTCCGGCGGCACCGTCTGAATCGCATCGCGTCGGAGCCAGTAATAAATCGCCCGAACATTTGGTCCAAAAATGACCTCATCGGCATTGAACAGGTTGTGGGACAGAAGCTTTCGACCATTTACGATCATCCCATTGGCACTGGCCTGTCCGCGTAAGTTGCCATCGACAATCCGATAGTAGTACGACCCATCTTCCTTGGGCAACTGCACCAAGGTTGCATGACGGCGCGACACAAACTGGGACACAAGCCGAATATCGCATCTCGGATCCCGCCCGATCGAATAGACTGGAGCATCCAAATCAAATTCTCGACGGCCTTTATCATCCTCAATAATGAGCATGTGATTGTGGTGCGGTTCTGAAGGCATGACAAATGAAGTATCCAAGGTTAACTGCCTGATAGTTCCATTAGATAACAAGTTTTTGGAGTCGATTACAGATCCCTAAGAATGATCTTCCCAGGATTCGTGCGCCACCGCAACAAGATAGAGTTTCCAATAACCGTGATTGAACTCACTGCCATTAGAATACCCGCTTGACCGGGCGTCAGCACAAAATTAAACGTAGGAAGCAAAATTCCGGCTGCAATAGGCAATGCTAACAGATTATAGGCAAATGCCCAGGCTAGATTGATGTAAATGGTACTCAAGGTGGCTCGACTCAGGTCAAAGGCCAGCAATACGTCAGAAATCCGATCGCGCATCAACACAATCCCCGCCGTTTCAGACGCGACTTCAGTACCACCCTTCATCGCAATGCCAACGTCCGCTTGAGCAAGAGCTGGGGTGTCATTAATGCCATCACCGACCATGGCGACGTGATAGCCTTGGGCCTGGAGATGGGCGATCGCCTCGGCTTTTTGGGTGGGAAGGACATCGGCAATGACGTGTTCGCGGGGGATTCCGGCTTGTTGGGCGAGGGCTTGGGCGGTGGCGAGCCGATCGCCTGTCAGGAGTTTGACCTGGAAACCTTGCTGCTGGAGCTTCAACACCGTTTCTGTTACGTCAGGCCGCATCGTATCGCTGATCGTTAGCAGCCCTCGGTAGTGACTATTCAGGGCTAGAAAGACCACCGTTTTGCCAAAGTGGGCAAACTCATCGGCTTGCTGGATAGATTCAGTGGGAACCGTGATGCCGCAATCCCTTAGCCAGTTCAAGGTGCCGAGACGAATGGTGCCGAGGGCCGTTTGGGTGCTGACGCCGCAGCCGGGAATCGTCTGGCTGTCCTGGTTTGCCATCGGGTCGATCGACTGGTCTTGGGCCGCCTGGAGAATAGCAGTTGCCAAGGGATGATGGGTTCCGAGTTCAGCCGTTGCCGCGAGTTGGAGCAGAACGCCTTCATCGTCTACCGGAATTACATCCATTACTGTTGGATGTCCTAGGGTTAGCGTTCCGGTTTTATCAAAGACGATGGTGTCGAGGTTGGCCACCTGTTGCAGCACGTCCCCACCGCGAATCAGCAATCCCCTCTGCGCCCCTAAACTAGAACCCACAATTAAGGCAGTCGGTGTGGCGAGTCCTAATGCGCAAGGACAGGCCACCACCATCAACGAAATCGCCAGCTTGAGACTCAGCAACAAGGGTGAGGGCTGGGGCATCATGCCATGGGAGAGGGTGCCGTGAGAGGCCATGCTATGGGAAGACAGACTGTGGGCCGAGGCGATCGCATTGGCCGACCGCACTAAGAGTTCCTGCCCAAAGCCATACCAGCCCAAAAACGTGAGCACCGATAGCGCTAGCACTCCGTAGGTAAAATAGCCCGCGATCGTGTCGGCCAATTGCTGCACCGGAGCGCGCCGAGTCTGAGCGTCTTCGACAAATTGAATGATTTTGGCTAAGTTGGTTTCTGTGCCTACTTGAGTGACTTCGACGGTCAGCACGCCCGATCGGTTTAGGGTTCCTGCGCTGAGGCGATCGCCTTTGTATTTCTGTCGGGGAAGGGCTTCGCCGGTCAGCATGGATTCGTCCACGGCGCTGGTTCCACTGAGCACTACGCCATCAATAGGAACCTGTTCACCGGGAAGGATCTGAACCCATTCGCCCTGGCGGAGGTGTTCGACGGGAATGTCGATGTTACTGAGGACGCTGGACTCGGTTTGGGTCTTACTGACGAGGTGGGCGGTTTTGGGCTGGAGGGCAAGGAGGGCTTGGAACGAGGAGAAGGCTTCGCGTTTGGCCCATTGTTCGAGGGCGCGGCCTAGCAAAATAAACCCGATCAACATGACGGGTTCATCAAAAAAACATTCCCATCCGATCGCTGGATTGAGCAACGCTACTACACTACTGCCAAAGGCCAACAGCGAACCCAAGGCAATTAACGTGTTCATGTTGGGTGAATTTCGCGCCAATCCCTTCACGCCCTCCACCAATATTTCTCGCCCTGGACCAAAGAGTGCCAACCCCGCTAGCACTGCATGAAACTCGTCATTCCCTAATCCGGGCAGCGGATGTCCGATCGCATGTCCAATGTGGCCCGCACTCGATAGCACTACCAGAAATAGGGCGATCGCGAGTTTTTGTTTTTGCGTAGAGGCTTGGGCGGCGCGGCGATCGTTGAGTTCGGCGAGTTGTTCGGTTCGACGTTTGCCCTGGAGAATGGGTCGATGGGTGCTAGGGAACCCAGCCTGGGTCAGGGCTTGAGCGAGCACTTCTCCATCGACCCATGACTCGGCTTTAACTGTGGCTACTTCGGTTATGAGATTGACCACGGCATCACAGACTCCGGACTGTTTTTTTAAGGTTCGCGATACAGCGCTGACACAGCCCGCACACATCATGCCTTCCACATCGATCGTCACGGTTTCTAGTCCAAGCTTCTCTTTAGTCGCAAGGCTTTTGACAGGCATAACTGTTTGTCCAGAGACCTGTGGTTGAGAAGACAAATGAGAAAAAAGGGTCATGGTTTATCCAGTCGTTGGTCATCGGGTCGCTGATTATTCGACGGTCGTGATCGGGCATTCCATCCGACAAAGAGGG
>JAYVVL010000455.1:0-2647 GCA_043787035.1 Synechococcales cyanobacterium | reverse complement strand
ATCATGTTCTCATCCTGCTAGAGTCTAAATCTTTGACAGACTGTAAGGTAAGTCATGAAATCGATCGACCTATTAAATTCAGCATCCATCGTAGCGGTTGTTGAAATCTGCCAAAATCGTCTCTGGACACTACCCTCGTAAAGGTGTGGGCACGGCATTGATGAACATTATTCACAGCGAGGCCCAATACTTGAACATTCCGCATCTCACCTCCGACATGAGCAAAACCGCGCAGCCGTTCTTCGATTGATTTGAATTTGTCGTAGTTGAACACAGAAAACGGATTCTACGCGGCATTGAGGTTCCAAACGCGCTTATGTGGAAGAACCTTTAAGACGCGATCGGTGATTTTCAGATGGACCTAATCGATTGAGCATGGCACTGATACCATTAGAGGGATGATGTCGTTGAATGACTACGCCGGAGCCACAGGGGACTATGAATTTTGATCCGATCGTTTTAGTCCTGATTGACGTCCTTATTGTTATGGGACTATCCCGAACCATGGGGTTGCTGTTTAGCCAGATCAAGCAGCCCCTTGTGATTGGTGAAATTGTAGCTGGTGTGATGCTAGGTCCATCCCTTCTAGGGCTAATTTTCCCAGCAGCGACAGCGTTCCTCTTTCCGCGAGAAGTAATTCCCATGCTGGGGGTGTTGTCCCAGATCGGGCTAATTTTCTTCATGTTTTTGATTGGATTAGAACTCAACCCTCGCTATCTTAAAGGCAGTTTAGAGACCGCCATTTTGGTGTCTCACGTCAGCATTCTCGTGCCGTTTTCCTTGGGATGTCTTCTCGCGCTGCTGCTATTTCCCCTGATGTCGAATGCAGGAGTCTCGTTTACCGCATTTTCGCTTTTTTTAGGCTCTGCTATGGCCATTACAGCGTTTCCCGTTCTCGCCCGCATCATCACCGAAAACAATCTCCAAAATAGTCGTCTCGGAACCCTTGCGTTAACCTGCGCTGCTGTGGATGATGTGACGGCCTGGTGTCTGCTCCTCGTCGCGATCGCCGTGACGCGGACTAACAGCATGATCGGCGCACTGCCTAATATTTTGGCGGCGGGACTGTACATTGCTTTTATGCTGACGATCGGACGTGGATGGCTACGGAAGTTCATTCCGATTTATGACGAAGCGGGAAAACTGACGCAATCAATGCTAGCGATGATTTATGGTTTGATCATTATTTCGGCTTTGATCACCGAACTCATGGGCATTCACCTGATTTTTGGGGCCTTTTTGTTGGGGGCTGTAATGCCCAAACATGAAGGTCTCACCCGAGAACTAGCCGCCAAGACTGAAGATTTTGTGCTGACGTTTTTGCTGCCGATTTTCTTTGCTTATAGCGGACTGCGAACGCAGGTGGGGTTGCTCAATAGTCTTCCTCTGTGGGGCTTATGTGGATTGGTCCTGCTGGTCGCCATCTCCGGAAAGTACATCGGAACCTTCGTCGCAGCTCGGTTCAGTGGCCTCTCCAAACGGGAGGCATCGGCGCTGGGCTGGCTGATGAATACCCGAGGGCTAACGGAGCTAATTGTACTAAATATTGGGCTAAATCTGGGGGTGATTACGCCGTTGCTGTTTACGATGCTGGTTATTATGGCGCTTGTGACAACGTTTATGACGTCTCCGCTATTGGAGTGGACCTATCCAAAACGGTTAATTCGCGAACAGGAAATGCCCCCGGAAGCTTCACGTCCCGATCGCCCTGACTACTCAATTTTAGTTCCTATTGCCAATCCTAAAAGTCAGCAAGGTTTGATGGAAATCGCCATCGAAATTGCCCGATCGCCCGTTCACAAATCGGTGGTTCATCCTTTGAGTTTGATCCAGTTTGAACAAGACTATGCCTTTGAAAATCTGCCCCAAGAAGCCGATCGTCGTATTCGCCAACGTAAAGGAAAACTAGCCACAAGTTTAGCCAATCTTTCATGGACTAAAGCTCAGTCAATGGTTCAACCAATGATTGAGCCTATTGTCCAGCTATCCGGCGACGTCGCCCGCACAACTCATGATGTGGCGCTAGATCGTCGAAGCGATCTTATTGTCGTCGGTTGGCATCGCCCTGCCTTTAGCAGCAATCGTCTTGGGGGAAGGGTCGGACAAATTCTGAGTACGGCTCCGGTGGATGTGGCGGTTTTTGTAGACTTGATGAATGCAGATCGTCCTTCCGTGGGAAGTTTGCACACCGCTTATCCTAAGCTCTTGCTGCCCTACAGCCCTAATATTCATACGGAGTTGGGCCTCGAACTCAGTCTCAGACTGTTGCTAAATGCGCCCGATCGGCATCTCACCATTTTGCGGGTTCACCATCCGGACCATCCGGTTGAGTTTAGCTATGAGTTTCACAAACTCATGGAACGACTGCCCGAAACGCTGCACGATCGCATCTCTACGCCCAATCTTGAAACGCAATATTTCATAGAAGCAGTGGTTGAGGTCTCGGCGACGGTGGATCTGACGATCGCAGGAACTAGCCGAGAGTGGGGCATCGAACGGCAAACTCTCGGCAACTATACTGATGCCCTTGCAGCGCGTTGCCAGTCTCCTTTACTCATCACCCGGCGGTTTAATAAAGTGACGTCTCATCATCTCGATCGGGTGTTGGGGGGCGACCTAGACGTTGGAACGGATGGAGAAGACGCTA
>JAYVVL010000454.1:0-2648 GCA_043787035.1 Synechococcales cyanobacterium | reverse complement strand
ATTCCTAACGATCGCACCATTTATTGATAGTTCACAATTCTAGCGAAGCTGATGGGTTCTAGACTTGCGCCGCCGACTAGAGCACCATCGATATCCGGCTGAGCCATGATTTCGTCAATGTTGTCGGGTTTGACAGAGCCGCCGTACTGAATGGAGACGTCTTTGTTGTGAAGCTTGCTCCGAATGGCCCCGCATACTTTGTTTGCATCCGAGGATGCGCAGGTATCGCCCGTTCCGATCGCCCAAATGGGTTCGTAGGCAATGACGAGATTTGACTGATCGACGCCCGCTAAGCCTTTGGCAAGCTGCTCAAAAATGACGTCTTCCGTGATTCCAGCATCGCGTTGTTGCTTTGTTTCGCCGACGCAAAGGATGGGCGTCAACCCCGTTTTCTGGGCGGCTCGAAGACGGAAATTCACGGTTTCGTTGGTTTCGCCGAATAACTGCCGACGTTCGCTGTGGCCGACGACGACGTAGCGGACGCCGATTTCGGTCAACATTGCCGCTGAAATTTCACCCGTGAATGCGCCGCTCTCTTCCCAGTGGACGTTTTGTGCGCCAACTTGGATGCAGCTCCCATGGAGGGTTTTGGACAAGGTGCTCAGGTCGGTAAACGGCACACACAGGACAATCTCTCGATCATTCGGGGTGTCATCCACCAACGGTTTAAACCCCTGCACGAACGCCAGTGTTTCGGCTTGGGTTTTGAACATTTTCCAGTTTCCAGCAAGAATAATCTTTCGCACGGGTGAACTCGGGTCTCATTTATATAAAAATGCCAATGCTTAGTTTACGCCTTGGGGGGATCATTCGTTCGCTTCATTCGTTTGCGTCATGATTTGTTGCGTCACTTGAGTCAGTCGATCGCGCCAACTCTCGGTCCATTGTGCGGCGTCTTGAGCGTCTGCTAGGTCTGCTGGTGGGCTGCCAATTAGGTCCACCACCGACTCTCCGGCTGCTGGAACTAGAAAAATTAACGCTGGATCGATCGGTTCGCGGTATGTCCAAAACGTTTTGGGGTCAAAGTGAAAGCTTGGTATTTTCGGTTCGGGTTCCGGCAGAGATTCAGATTTCTGGTCATGTTCACCGATCGATCGTCGTCGTTCTCGCAGCGCCTCAATGATTTCTGCTTTCGTCCGGCCTCGCAGTTGAAACAGTACAAATGGATCCTCGCCAAAGCGATCGCCCAGGAGATAGTAGACTGCGCCAATGTGTTTGCAGGGATTCACGGGGTCAGGGCAATCGCAGGTGCTATGGATGTCAAATTGATTAAACGGGAAAAGACTCAGCCCATTTTGAGTAAAGACCGCTTCAATATCCTGCGGCATTTCCCCGGATAGCAGTTTGGCGCTAAAGATGGCCTGTTCTGCCATGGATTCCACCACATAGCCCCATTGCTCGTCACTAAATGGCTCTAATTGAAACCGGACTTGATAGGGTTCTGGCACCGATCCTTGAACCACAGCGACGACCCGTGCGGTCTGGAATTCTAAACTCAGCACATTTCCGGCTTGGGCATAGAGTCTGGCCCGCGCCATTCGCTGCTGAAAGCCGAAGGATTCGAGGACGTCGATCCATCGTTGTGCCCACCATTCGCGGGCGGGAGCGTCTTGGTAGGACCCGGAGAGGTAGGGATCGGTTGCGGGGGTGTCATCTCGGTACGATCGCGTTGACATAAATTACTCCGTAATTACAGAACTTCGATCGAGCACTAATAACTGCCGTAATTGGTCAGTATCTAACTCCGTCACCCAGTTTTCTCCGGCTCCGACGACCTGCTCGGCAAGAGTGCGTTTGCTTTCAATAAGGTCGTGAATGCGTTCTTCTAAGGTTCCAATGCAGATGAATTTATGGACTTGGACATTGCGGGTTTGACCAATGCGGAACGCGCGATCGGTGGCTTGATTCTCGACCGCCGGATTCCACCATCGATCGAAATGAAAGACGTGATTGGCACGGGTTAGATTAAGTCCGACTCCGCCCGCTTTAAGGGATAAAATCAGAATTTTCGGGGCGCTCGGATCGTTTTGGAATCGATCGATCATTTCTTCGCGTTTCGGCCTCGGCGTGCTGCCATACAAAAACAACGCCTCTTCATTTAAAGCATAAGGCAACACCTTCAAAAGTTGCTTACCCCATTCTGCAAACTGCGTGAAAATCAACACCCGATCGCCCTGTCCCGTAATCACCTCCAGCATTTCAATTAATCGCTGCAATTTACTGGATGCTCTAGGGAGTTCTGAGACCGGTGGCAAAGGCGCTTGTACAAGTCCAGGATGATTACAAATTTGCTTTAACCGCGTCAGCAGAGCCAAAATCATGCCTCGTCGCTGAATGCCATCGGCTGAATCGATCGCCGAGAGGGACTGATCCACCGTTGTTTGATACAGCACCGCTTGCTCCGGCGTCAGGTTGCAAAATACGGTCATTTCTTGTTTTTCCGGCAGATCTTGAATAATCGATCGATCGGTTTTGAGACGGCGCAAAATGAACGGCTGGACTAGACCGCGCAGGGTTTGGAGGGACAAAGAATCGCCGTACTTTTCGATCGGAATTGCAAAACGTCGCTGGAAAAACTGCTTGGAGCCTAAGTATCCTGGATTCAAAAATTCCATAATCGACCAAAGTTCCGTCAGTCGGTTCTCAAC
>JAYVVL010000453.1:0-7558 GCA_043787035.1 Synechococcales cyanobacterium | reverse complement strand
CCACAATTGAAGAAGCACTCACGCGGTCTAATGTCCAAGCCGTCAGCATATCGACACCGCCCTTTTTGCATTACGACATGGCGATCGCCGCGCTAAGGGCTAATAAGCACCTCTTCCTCGAAAAACCTACTACGCTCAATGAATCCCAGGCTCAAACCCTCTACACTCTTGCCCAACAAAACAATCTCGCCGCGACGATGAACTTTGAGTTTCGCTACATTCCGGCTTGGCAAAGATTATGGGAGCTGCTGCAAGAGGCGTCTGAGACCTCTGTTGTGGGCAATATTCGCTATGTGAAAATCGATTGGCTCGTGGGAGGCCGCGCAGATGCCAGCCGTCCGTGGAATTGGTACGCTCGAAAAGATCAAGGCGGTGGGGCGCTAGGAGCGATCGGATCCCATGTTTTTGACTATGTTGAATGGCTGTTTGGGGAAGTGCGCTCGGTGTCCGCTCGGCTCAGTACCGCGATTCCTTTCAGACCTGATCCGTTAGAGAATAATCTCCTCAAATCCGTCACCTCAGATGACACCTGCAATATTGTTCTAGAACTAACAACCAACATTCCCGTCCAAATTTCCCTCAGCTCAATAGCCCTTGCCGGACGGGGGCATTTCGTCGAAGTCTACGGCGATCGCGGAACCTTAATCCTGGGCAGTGATAACCTTACCGATTATGTCCATGGATTTACCTTGCGGGGTAGCCAACATGGTCAACCCTTGGAAACCCTTGAGATTCCCCATCGTTTGGCCTTTCCCAAAACCTGGGACGACGGACGGATTGCCCCGATCGTACGGGTGATCGATCGGTGGGTTGAATCGATGAATGCGGGAGAAATGCGATCCCCTTCACTCCAAGAAGGCGTAGTCTCACAACGCATCATGGATGCCTGCCATCGGTCCAACGAGACCCAGCAGGTGATTCAGCTTAATAACTCGGTATAAATAAACCCTATTGTTAAGCAGGCATTGGCGCGATCGGGGGTCAGCGTGGATGCAATAGGAGATGCGATCGATGCTAGAATTCTTAACTGGCGTACTGTAATTCATTAAGGAAGCCGAAAAAACTTATGTCATTGGTCCAAGAAGACAAACAGAAAATCATTACAGATCACCAGAAGCACGAAACCGATACAGGATCGGTCGAAGTGCAGGTTGCAATGTTGACCGAACGCATCAACCGTCTGAGCGCTCACCTCAAGGTCAATAAAAAAGACAATGGCTCACGCATTGGTTTACTGCGGATGATTAGCAACCGCAAGCGCCTTCTGGGTTACATCCAAAAACGTGAATACGATCGCTATCGTGCATTGATCACCCGTCTGGGACTTCGCGGTTAATCTTGCGGTTAATCATCTCGCTTCAATATTCAAGTTAATTCATCCCCATGTCCCCTATGTCATCGGAATCTAACGAACCCAAGTCTACGCCTTTGCCCTTTGAACCCGCGTCTAATAAGAAAACGGACAAAAAAAGTTCTGCTCCGCGATCGAACCGCCGTGAACAACCGGATCCCGGAATTCCGGAAGAAGTGACACAGCGGATGATCAAACGAATGGTGGTTTTTTCAGGGATTCCCAGCTTTTTAGGGATGGCGACGTTTGTGGTCAGTTACTTTGCGGTGTCGAAACTGGACTATGATTTGCCTAATAGTGCCGTTCTCCTAGTCAGTCTCGGGTTCTTCGGGTTAGGTGTAGTGGGCTTGTCCTACGGCATTCTGTCCGCCTCCTGGGATCTAGGGGAATCGGGTTCGCTGTTTGGAACTCAAGAATTCAGTATGAATCTGGGTCGGATGACGGATGCTTGGAAAGAAGCTCGGCGTCAGGCGATCGCGAGTCAACCCAAAAAGAAATCTTAGATTTTCAGGGAAATTTGACGAACTGTTAATTCTCTCAATTTAAATTGAGCACGAAAATAGTCATTAAGGTAGCGTTGGCAATAGATTATGGCCAGCGCTTTTTTATTGGGCTTTTGATGGAGCCAGGGTGGAGTATGGAACTTCTAATTCGATTGCTGTTGGGGGTTGTTTTTACGGTGGGAGGACTGTTTAGCTATTACGGCAACTCGACGGAAAATCCGGTGACGGGTGAGAAGCAGCGGGTGGGAGGACTGACGGCGCGCCAAGAGGTGATACTGGGGTTGCAAAGTCGTCAGCAGGTGGCGGCGCAGTATGGTGGGCTGTACCAGAATGAGAATTTGCAGGGATATGTGAAAGAGGTGGGTGATCGCGTGGTGAAAAACTCAGATGCCGCCAAGTCTCCCTATCCGTTTGAGTTTCACGTGCTTAGAGATCCTAAGACCATTAATGCCTTTGCGCTGCCGGGAGGGCAAGTGTTCATTACAGCGGCGTTGTTGGGTCGGATGAATTCGGAGGCGCAGTTGGCGGCGGTGTTGGGCCATGAGATTGGCCATGTGATTGGGCGGCACGGGGCGGAGCATTTGGCGAAGCAGAAATTGAGTGGGTCGCTAGTAAATGCGATCGGGGTGGCGGCGAGTGGCGGTAATGATGGAGGACAGGGAGTGGCGGCGATCGCTCAGGCGGCGAGCCAACTGGCCAATCTGCGCTATGGTCGCAAAGATGAGTCGGAGAGCGATCGCTTTGGGTTGAAGTTTATGGTGGGGGCGGGGTATGACCCGAGGGGGATTTTGGAGGTGATGCAGATTTTGGCGAAGAGTGGGAGTGGGAATCGGCAGCCAGAGTTTTTACGGAGTCATCCTGATCCGGGGAACCGAGCTGAAACCCTACAAAAATTGATTGGACAACTCTTCCCTAATGGAATTCCGAAGACGCTAGATGCGGGGCGCGATCGGTTTTCCCAATCAGTACGATCGGGCGCGCAGTCGGCTCCTCGGTTAAATTGAGAATGTTGAATTCAGAATTGAGAATTTTTATTTAGGGAGGACGAGGGTATGTGGTTGACGGTGTTGTATGGAATTTTGGTTGTGGTGATGTTGGTGGGAATTGTGGGGGCGGTGGTGCCGGGATTGCCTGGTCCTAGTTTGATTTTGGGGGCGATCGTGGTGTGGTGTCTTGCGACGAAGTTTGCGGTGCCGTTGGGTTTTTTTGCGGTGATTTTTGGGGTGTTGATTTTGAGTGCTGCGGTGGAGTGGCTAGGAGGCTATCTAGGTGCGAAGCAGGTGGGCGCGAGCAGTTGGAGTCAGTGGGGTATGATGGGCGGAATGGCGGTGGGGTTCTTTGGGTTGCTTCCGGCGTTGCCCGTAGGTGGTCCGATCGTGGGGCTGTTTTTGGTGGGGTTACTGGGCGGGTTTATCGGTGAGTTTTTGTATCGATCGGATTTGGCGATTCCTGAGCGATTGAAGATGGCGGGAAAGGTGTCGTTGGCCATTGGATTGGGTTCGGTGGTTGGAAACTTAGCGGAAGGCGTATTGGCGGTGGTGGCGGTGGCGATGTTTATCTGGTCTACTTGGGGAAGCGTTGTATGGGGATAGGTCATCATGGTTCGAGATAGTCGATCGCAGGTTCAGAAGGTGTTGGTTCAGACGTTGGTGCTGAATCTGCTGGTGATGATGATTAAGGCGCTTTTGGGCTGGGCAACGGGGTCGCTGAGTTTGGTGGCGGATGCGTTGCACAGTCTGACGGATAGTGCGAGTAATGTGTTGGGGCTGTGGGCCAATCGATCGGCGTCTCCGGTTCCTGACCGTGAACATCCCTACGGCCATCAAAAGTTTGAGGCGGTGGGTGCGCTGGGCATTGCAGGTTTTTTGAGTATTGCGTGTTTTGAAATTTTGAAGGGAGCGATCGATCGGATTTTGAATCCTGGTAGAACGACAACGATTTCAGGCGTGGATTTATGGATACTCATTGGGGTTCTTGGCATTAATCTATTCGTGACGGTATATGAACGTAAGGAAGGGAAGCGGCTAAATAGTGCGTTATTGATTGCAGATGCACACCATACGTTAAGCGATGTGTGGGTGACGATTACGGTGCTGGTGGGATTGGTGGGGGTTTGGTTATTTAAGTGGCAGTGGTTGGATGTTCTATTGGCGTTTCCGGTGGCGGTGATGGTGTTGTCGAGTGGCTGGACTGTTTTGAAGGAAAATTTGCCGTGGTTGGTAGATGAATCTGCAATTGATCCAGACCATATTGCAGATATTGTTCGATCGGTTCCGGGGGTGTTGAATGTGCATGATATTGCGTCTCGCGGGGTAGTGGGACGACAGTGTTTTATTGAGATGCACTTAGTGGTCGGTCCAACGGATGTCGCGTCGGCCCACGCCATTACAGAAGCGATCGAATCTGAATTAGAATCCCGGTTTCAACCCGTACGGATCATGGTTCATGTGGAGCCTCCAAGTTACCGATCGGAGCAGTTAAGTTATTAGGATAGGAGTCTGTGCCCGTCGAGCTGAACCGTCCACTAAAAGCTGACTTAGAGCCTTGCACTCAGCACTTGTTTTGCGGTGATGTTCAATGCTGGAAATGACGATGAAACGATCGTCATTTCACCTGTAAACGATCGTGAACTGTATTCTCCGTTTTGTAAATCTAAAACTAAAACAATTTCTTCGATCGGATCTACAATCCAGTATTCTGGAATGCCTCGTGCAGCATATTCATTCCGTTTACCAATACAGTCGCGATCTCTAGATTTTTTATTGCTATCACTACTAGAAACAACTTCAACGACCAATATTGGAGCAGGCATTTAAAATCGCAATAGCTTCCCATCTGCCATAATCGCGGCGTCCGAAGCTTCAGAATGCACGATGAGATTGGGTAGGCGTGACGTTGCTTTTTCAGAATTGATTTCGATTTGATGTCCGATCGCTAACTGTGTAGCAGGAATCCCTAATTGAAAAAATGTGTTGTTAGCAGAAAGACAGCGATTTTAGGATTCAGCGAATTTTCAGCGCCCATCTCAACTAGGACTCCATCCACAAGCTCATGATACATGTCGGTATCATCGTCATAGTCAAGGTACTTCTTCAGGGTCATTCGTTGGTCAGTTGCGACTGTCATGAGATCGCCTCTTCGTTCTGAGATTCACAGTTGTCTTCTAGCGCTTTACTGGAGAGGGGCAATCGATTGCCCAAATTCCGGGCCATATTCCTGAAGAACGCACAGATCAATATTAGGGGTTCCAATAACCGTCAAGTCAATCCGATCGATACAGAATTCTGAAGCTGTGAAGGTTTTGTCTTAAGAAAATAGTTAATCTAACGAACTAGACCGAGATCGAGCAGTTCTTGATTTTCTCACCCCGACGAAATTGACCTGCGGCTGAATTAGCCAGTTGGTTGCCCAGATTATGTCGATCACTGTGAATGCCAAAGCGATCGCGGTTTTTTAATTGAGCAAGACGACCTTTTTTACCCCAAGCATCACTATGACCCATGACGTGATGAAAAATCGCGGGATGGGAACCGATTAGCTGAAGCCAAAGATCACGATCGGCTACAAGATTACCTTTGGTATTGAGCCAGCCATTCTGCTGCCATTTCGCAATCCAATCATAATTCAAGGCATCAATGACATATTTAGAATCTGAAAAGATGGGCACTATCCGAGACTCGGTGACATTGCCAACATAAGACTGTTGTTTCAAATGACTTAAATGATTTAGGGCCAAAATCATCGCCCACAATTCAGCGCGTTGATGGGTGCTTTGAGTCTCAGTCCCGCCCAGCACAGTCATGGTATCTTTGTCGTGCCAGACGATCGCTGCATAACCACAGATTCCCCGCCCACCATAGGGTCCAAACCCGCCACTACCGTCAGTGTAAATAGCTTGGATCGGTAAAGGCATACTTGAGGGATAACCTTTATGCTCAACTTAAGGCGTTAATAAAGCGTAGGTCACGATCGAGTATTGGCTCATTCGTCACCTACGGACTAAAGTGATTCGCGTTCACTCTTGAGAGCAATGTAAAGGCTGCTCCACAGCAAACCCAGACATTACTCTTTTGTAATCTTAATACAAGTTCACACTTATTCATAAGGATGCGCTGATGACGTTCTAAGGCTCCGAAACTTTTACGGGTTCCGTGCGTCCAGTAAGGATATGCAGCGATGATGTAATGTGATGACGATCGAACCCCCGGAGAGTCTTGTTTTATGAGTCGGATGAATGCACCTTGGGCAAATTCTGAACAGTTTGGTGATGCGCTACCCGAATTTTTGCGATCGCCGATGACCCTAGCGATGGGCGCATCGATTTTGGTCCACGGAATTTTCTTCTTGGGGTTGCCGATCGTAGCAAACCCAGGTGAATCGCAAGATATTCGTCCAGTGAATGTCGTTCAGTTGACGCCTCAAGAGCAGGCCCAGACTCCCGCCATCGCCCTTCAGCCCCAACAACCCTCCAGCCTCATCCCGACTAATCCACTGTCTCCAAACGGGCTGTTGAATGGATCGCCGAACGGTTTGCTTACCCCGCCCATTCCGGTCTCTCCGAACCCATCGTCTAGTTCCACGCCGTTTGATTTTTCAGGCTTATCTGGCGGATCAACCGCACAGCCTAGCTATTCTTTACCTTCAGAAAATTATGATGATTCGTATTTAAGAGACCGGATCAGAGTGGCAGAAGCAAGAGAGGCGGAAGCGCGATCGGCATTAGAGAGAGAACGCTTAAAAATGACGACTTTACCAAAAACTGCACCCACAACTGCACCGACTATCGCACCCACAACTGCACCGACCACCGCACCCACAACCCTACCGACCACCGCACCCACAACTCCACCGACCACCGCACCCACAACTCCACCCCTAAAACTAGCTGCTGCAAATTCTCCAGAAGAACGCGCTAGAAACCAGGCTCTCTATCAATTTGATGATGGCAGCCAGCCGGGAAGTAAGGCGAACCGAGATGGAAGTCAGGGCCGAGTCTTAACTTGGTTCGGCAGCCCAAAGCAACAAGAGAACTTTGGTAAGACCAAAATCCTACCTGTTGAGTTTCCAGAACGCTCGAAACCTGCATTCGAGCTGCCCTATCCAGCAGCAACGTTACCGCTGAGAAATTATCAGGAAACCATCCTAGGATTCATTACCCATCCAGAAGGGGCTGTGCTAGACCAGCCTGAAATCCTACAGAGCAGTGGATATCCCAAATTGGACCTAGCCGCGATCGAGGCTGTCAAAAAAACACCCTTCCCAAAAACGCCCAATGGTCAGTCTTTCGTCTATCGCCTAAAATTTAAATCCCCGACCTAGGACGAGCTACGGCGGCGGATAACTGCGCGATCGCATTCACTTTACATGAGGGCAACTCCAGACTCCTCCCTAGCGACTAAGCTCGATCGCGAACGACCGAATCAGTTGGAAGACACAGCAAATTATCCCCTTGGGTTTTGATCATGCCCTTTTGTCGCAGCTTGCCCATAAGCCGAGTGACTGTCACCCTTGTCGATCCGATCGCACTGCCAATCTGCGCATGGGTCAGCGGGAAGGGCAAACAGTAACCCTCCTCAGTCGGTTCGCCATATTCCTCAATGAGCAACGTTAAAAAACCTAAGAGACGATCGATCGTCCGACGCTGCCCGAGAGTGCTCAGCCAAAGCAACTTACGCTGATGCTGATAGCGAAACGCATCTAACAC